>CAMCMI010000208.1 GCA_945875875.1 Rhizobium sp. Q54 | reverse complement strand
CCTGCAGGCGGCGCTGAAATTCCAACTTTCCTCAGCTATTTCATGGAGAAGAAATTCTCGAAAAAGCCTGAAGAATTCGGCCATGGCGCCATTGAGGGCGTAGCGGGGCCGGAAGCCGCCAACAACGCGTCCGCAGCGGGCGTTCTCGTGCCTATGTTGACGCTGGGCCTGCCCACGTCCGCCACTGCAGCCATCATGCTGTCGGCGTTTCAGAGCTATGGCATCAACCCCGGCCCGATGCTGCTGACGACCCAGCCGCAACTTGTCTGGGGCCTGATCGCCTCGCTGCTGATCGGCAATGTCATGCTGCTGGCGCTGAATCTGCCGATGATCGCCCTCTGGGTGAAGATGCTGCACATTCCTGCGCCCCTTCTCTACGCAGGTATTCTGGTGTTCGCGACGATTGGCACCTATGGCATTTCGCAATCGCCGTTCGATCTTGTCCTGCTCTACGTTATCGGCACGATCGGCTTCCTGATGCGCCGTTATGATTTCCCCACCGCGCCCGTCATCATCGGCGTGATTCTTGGGCCTCTGGCGGAGCAGAACTTCCGGCAGGCGATGACGATCTCGGCGGGCGACTGGACCGTGTTCTTCACACGGCCCTTGTCGGCCAGCATTCTGGCGATAGCGGCTTTCGCTATTCTGGCGCCAAAGGTTTACGAGCTTGCCGCCTCGCGCCGCAGCGGGGCGCTCATCGTAAAATCATAAAAAGCTCTCCGGGTTCACCGCGTGCGGCGATGAACCCGGATTTTTGTACCGGCGTTTACGCTCTCTCTGATGATGCTTCAATGGCCGCCAGTCTTGCCTCCGGGTGGCTGAAGAAGGCGATCCACATAAGCGATGCCAATGGCGGAAAAAATAAAGATCGTGTGGATGATCGTCTGCCACATGATCGCCGTCTCGGTGGATGTGGCGCGCGGCGTTCCCAGATTGCTCGCCTCGATAAACGTGCGCAGCAGATGGATCGACGAAATCCCGATGATCGCCATCGCCAGCTTTACTTTCAGCACGCCTGCGTTGACGTGGCTCAGCCATTCGGGCTCATCTGGATGGCCCTTGAGCCCGAGACGCGATACGAAGGTCTCGTAACCGCCGACGATCACCATGACGAGCAGGTTCGAGATCATCACGACGTCGATCAGGCCGAGCACCATCAGCATGATCTGCTGTTCGGTAAAGCTGATCGCGTGAGTGACGAGGTGCCACAATTCCTTGAGGAAGAGGACCACGTAAACCGCCTGGGCCGCAATCAGCCCGATGTAAAGCGGCAGCTGAAGCCAGCGCGAACCGAAGATAATGAAGGGCAGAGGGCGCAAAGGGCGTGGATCAGGCGTTATCATTTTGGCGAAAACCTCAAGGACGGTGGTTGAGCCGGGCACAGCCTCACTAGTGAAACGCAAAGCACGGCGATAGCGCTTTTTGCGATTTGAAGGTCCGCTTGCTGAAACAGTTTGAAATTGTAACCTGAACGCCACGTCTTTTAGCGCCAGACCGCACGCTCCCACTTCCCCACTTCCCACTGCCTAATGCCTAATGCCTACTGCCTACTGCCTACTGCCTACTGCCTACTGCCTACTGCCCATAACCGGAGCCGCCATGAAGCCCATCCTCACATTGACGCTCAATCCCACCATCGACGGCGCCAGCGAAGCCGATGTCGTGCGCCCGATCCACAAAGTGCGTACGCGCAACGAACGCTTTGATCCGGGCGGCGGCGGGATAAATGTGGCGCGCGTCGTCACGGAGCTGGGCGGCGCAGCATTCGCGCTCTACATGGCGGGCGGGGCAACAGGCGGCGTTCTCGATGCTTTGCTATGCGATTACAAACTGCCCGCGCGCCGGATAGACATTGAGGGCGCAACGCGCATCAGCCATAGCGTTTATGAAACCTCCACCGGGCTTGAGTATCGCTTTGTGCCCGAAGGCCCG
Source organism: Rhizobium sp. Q54 (assembly GCA_945875875.1). GTDB lineage: Bacteria > Pseudomonadota > Alphaproteobacteria > Rhizobiales > Beijerinckiaceae > Terripilifer. Next base: position 3,083 of record CAMCMI010000208.1, on the reverse strand, counting down.
GAGGTGAGCGAGCCTGAATGGCGGGCGTTTCTGGGCGCCGTCGAGTCTGCCGATTTTGATTATCTGGTGGCCAGCGGCAGCCTGCCGCGTGGCGCGCCGGTGGATTTTTACGCCCGTGTTAGCGCCATCGTGCGCAAACGCGGCGCCCGTATGACGCTCGACACGTCAGGCGAGGCGCTGAAGGCCGCCCTCGCGGAAGGCGGCCTGCACATGATCAAGCCCAGCCTTGGCGAGTTTGAAGCGCTGATGGGCAAAGAGGCGCAAACGCCCGGCGCGCTGGAGGAAGCTGGCACAGAACTCATTGCGCGCAGCGGCGTTAATTTGCTCGCCGTCACACTTGGCCAGGACGGCGCGGTGTTGATCGACAAAACCGGCGTCCTGCGCATGCCTGCGCTCAAAGTGAAAGCGCTCAGCGCGGTTGGCGCCGGCGACAGCTTTGTGGCCGCCATGAGCCTGTGGCTGGCGCGGGGAACCAGTTCGCGCGAGGCGTTTCTTTGGGGCATGGCGGCGGGAACCGCAGCGGTGCTGACGCCGGGCACGCAAATGTGCAGGCGCGCGGACGTTGAAAGATTGCACGGTGAATTCGTCAAGCTCGCCAAGAGCTGATCGAACTGGCCAGGAGCTGATCGAGATCAATCGTGTTTCTTGTCGCCCTTGTCGCCTGGCTCCGGCTTTTCGGGCGCGGGGATCGTCTCCACCGAGCGAGAGGGCGGCGACCCGGCGATGGCGCCGCCGCCCATGAACGAGGGCGGATCGCTGGCGGGAAAGGATTCCTCAGAGCCCTCCGTCACCACGTCTTTTTTAGGGTCCGAGGGGCCGGGGCTATCCATGTCCGTGTCTTTACGAACGGGATCTTTAGCCCCCTTAGCGCCGCCGTCTTTTCCATGCTTGTTGTCTGGTTCTCTGGCCATGATCGTCTCCTGTGCGGATAAAACGCCAGGTGAAAGCAAAGGTTCAGGCGGACGCTGTCGCTGCCTGCTTGCATTCTCCAGAAAAGGTTTAGTCTGGCTGGATGAGCAAAAGTGATTCCCGCCAGAGCGAGACCGCCGCCCCGCAAGCCGGGCCAAAAGCCGAACCTGAGGCCGAGAACAAGGCATTATCGTTCAAGGCGTTGCTGGTTATTTATCTGCCAGCGCTCGTGCTGGGCCTTGGCGCGGGCATTGCGCTGCCTGCGGTGCCGACGCTGGCCAAATCGTTCGACGTCAGTTTTGGCGTGGCCAGCGGCGTGGTCACCGCGCATTTGCTGGGCAATTTCGCAGGCACCCTGCCCACGGGCTGGCTGATCGACCGCTTTGGGCGCCGCTCTGTCATGATCGCTGGCCCCCTGCTCACCTCGCTGGCGGCTTTGCTGGTTTGGTTCGCCACCTCGTTCTCCGAACTGCTGATCCTCCGGTTCATCGGCGGCTTTGCCTCGCAAATGTGGCTGATGGGGCGGCTGGCGGCGATTTCGCAAGGCGCCTCGCCGGACCAGCGCGGACGGCAAGTAAGCTGGATGTTTGGCATGGACACCACCGGTATGCTGGCCGGACCAGTCGTGGGTGGCCTGATCGCCAGCGTCTGGGGGGCGGCGGCGCCGTTTCTGGCCTATTCGATTATCGCCCTGTTTGCGCTCGCGCCGAGCCTGATCTTTGCCGATAAGGCGCCGCAACCCGCGCCGGTCGTGCGCGCAAAACCAGACGGCATGAAGCCGCCCGCCCCGTCCCTTGTCGTGACGCTGAAAGAGCTTGTCCGGCCCCGGCTGGCGTTCTTCGGGATCGCGATGTTCGCCGGGCTGACGCGCGGCCCGATCAGCGCCGGACTGCTCTATCTCTACGCCGCCTTCGCCTATGATCTGGGACCGGCGGAAATCGGCTATCTGGCGACAGCGGCGGCGTTTATCTCCTGGCCCATCGGCTTTCTGGCGGGCTGGATGATGGACCGCTTCGGGCGCAAACGCACAATGATTCCCGGCTTTGGCGGCGTTGGCCTGTCGATGATCCTGATGGCGGGATCAGCCTTCGCGCAATCGCCATACCCAATGTTCGTCGCGATCTTTTTCTTCGCCGTGGCGACGCAGGCGCTCACGGGAGGGTCGGTGCAAACCATCGGCGCCGACGTGGCGCCAGCGCAAAGCCGCGGCAGCTTTCTGGGCCTGTGGCGCTTCACCGGACAGGGCGGAGCAGCTCTCAGCCCGATCATTTTCGCGATTATGGTCGATCAGATGAATTACGGCTCCGCCTTCCTTTTCACGGCGGCGGCAGGCCTGATGGTCGCGTTCCTGGTTATCTTCCGGGTGCCGGAAACAGGGAAAGCGGCTGAAAAGGCGTAATGTTTTGGAAGTTTATGGTACCGCCTCCCCGGCTTGAACGGGGGACCCCCAGATCCACAATCTGGTGCTACTAGAGATCATAAGAAATCGTAGGGAAGCAAATGGCTATTTTTTGATTGATTATATTAGTAAATTTCTCTAGACCTTCTGATTATGGAAACATAAGAGATCGTATCGGGTCGCAATGTTGCTTCCCATATGCTTCCCAGAAGATCAACCATGAGGCTCACAAAACCCACCGTCAGCGCCCTCAAACTGGCTGACGGCAAGTCTGAGATGATCGTCTTCGACAGCTTGTTGCCGGGCTTTGGGATACGCCTTCGCGCGGGTGGAAAACGAACGTGGGTCGCTCAATACCGCGTGGGCGCCAAACAGCGCAGGGTCAGCTTGGGCTCGGTCGAGGCGATGGATCCCGACGAAGCCCGACGGCGCGCCCGGAATGTCATCGCGAAAGTACAGCTCGGCGGAGACCCGCAGGTCGATAAGCAGCGTGCCCGGGCGCAGGCGCATGAAACCCTTGGGACCTGCATTGGAAAATACCTTTCCAACTATGCGGAAAGAAACTTGGCCCCGAGAACGCGGGCTGAAGTGAGACGAAGCCTGAACAAGCACTGGAAGCCCCTTCACAAAGTAGGCGTGCACAAGAACATCCGGGCTACCGTTGCAAGCAGGCTGAGTGAAATTGGGGAGGAAAGCGGACCCTTCGCAGCGAACCGCGCACGGGCCTATCTCTCCAGCTTCTTTAGTTGGGCTGTCGAGCAGGGGCTTGTGGAAG
>CAMCMI010000207.1 GCA_945875875.1 Rhizobium sp. Q54 | reverse complement strand
ACTGGCCGGCCCTGTGCTGTGAGAACGTCAACCTGTCGAAGCTTGGCTACTATCTCTTCCGCCTTGTGTTTCTTCCTAGGCATTCCACTTTCCTCCATCAGGCACAAAAGCCATACTTCAGGGAGGACCACTTTTCAGGGGGCAGACCAGCTCGTCGGCTTGCAGCGCCATGCGGCTCATGTGCGGAACCGGAGGGAACAGACGCATAGCCTCCTCCAGCACGGCGCGGATCACGGGAAGGGTATCGGCCCATTGCGCTGGATCGTCGGGCGCGTGCAGCGCCTCTGCACGCGCGCGCTCTTGCCAATAGGGTTCACGCGCCAGCAAATGCAGCGTCCACGTCAAAGCTCGCGCCGTGGTTTCATGGCCCGCTGCGATGAAGGTGAAAAGATTGGCCGCGACATCCGCCTCGCTCAGCCCGGCGCCAGTTTCAGGATCGCTGGCGACCAGCAAAGCGGTGAGCAAATCGTCGGGCGTGCGCGCGGGTTCGGCGCTCATCTGCGCGCTGCGCATCGCCACCAATTTCGCCACGGCGCCTTCAAACCAGTCGCGCGAATCGCGGGCGGCGCGGCGGTGCAGGCGCGGCATCCAGTCAGGCGCGCCCAACACGTCGAGCGGGTCGATGCGGCCGATGGAATCGAGCAGCCGCATCATCTCGCGCTCAAACTCAGTATGCGTGAAGCCGGCGCGCCCATCGGCCAGCGCATCCGAGAACAACGTCGCCGACAAGATGTCATAGGCGACGCGCCCCATCTCGCGGTCAATCTCGATGATGGCGCCCGGACGACGGCGCATCCACGCCTCCACCCGCGCCTGCGCCTTCATCTGCATCAGCGGCGCAAAGGAGGCCACGCGGCGCGGCGTAAACAAAGGCGCCAGCGTGCGGCGGGTGCGCTTCCAGCTCTCGCCGCCAGCCACCAGCAGACCATCGCCCGCGCCAGCTTTCGAGCCTGCGCGCAACACCCGCAATTGCAGCGGGTCTTTCTCGTAATTGGTGGAATTCTCGATAAACACGCGGCGAATGGCGCCGGGATCGTTGACGACGACCACATGGCCCATGAGCGAGGGCCCGGACAAAACAGGCTTCTCGTAATGGGCCCTCGACCATGTCTCGATGGGGTTGCGCGACAGCAGCCATAATTGCGTCAGCGTGCCCGCCGGACTCGTGCGCGGGCGCGGCGCCCACGGAACAAAGGGCTTTGGCGCAAAGGGCTCTAGAGGGGCGTCACCAGCGCCCGTGGATACGGGCGCAGCGCTATGGAGAATGTCGCTCATGCTTTGAAGATAGGGCGGCCGCGCGCCAAAAACATGGCGCGCGGCTGCGTCTTGATGTTTCAGTCTGGTCGCCTGTCAAATCCAGGGGCGAACGGCGCTGGTCTGGGCCTCAAACGCACCAATTTTGTCGCCCTTCTGCATCGTCAGGCCGATGTCGTCGAGGCCGTTGAGCATGCAATGCTTGCGGAAGGCGTCGATCTCGAACTTCACGATTCCGCCGTCGGGACCACGAATTTCCTGCTTTTCCAGATCGACCGTCATCGTGGCGTTTGAGCCGCGCGAGGCGTCGTCCATCAGCTTGTCCAGGTCTTCCTGTTTGACCTTGGCGGGCAGCACGCCGTTCTGGAAGCAATTGTTGTAGAAGATGTCGGCGAACCCGGTCGAGATCACGCAGCGGATGCCGTAATCCAGCAGCGCCCACGGCGCATGTTCGCGCGACGAGCCACAGCCGAAATTATCGCCCGCCACAATGATCTTCGCGGCGCGATAGGCGGGCTTGTTGAGCACGAAATCAGGATTTTCCGAGCCGTCCTGATTGAAGCGCATTTCCGAAAACAGGCCAGCGCCCAGACCGGTGCGCGCAATCGTCTTCAGGTATTGCTTGGGGATGATCATGTCCGTGTCGACGTTCATGATGTTAAGCGGCGCGGCGACGCCGGTGAGCGTGGTGAACTTGTCCATGAGAGCCCCTCTGAAACGCCTGATCGAAAGATAGGCGCTTGTCTACACGATGAGGGCGCGACTTGTCAGCACCTGTTGCGGCGGGGCCGGGCGAAGGCTGCGCTCATGAGGGACTAAAAGCGGAACGACAAAAGGCTTGCGACGTTTACGCCCTGATTGAACAGCCGGGAGGATTCAAAAATGCGGAACGTCACCAGATCAAGCGTCAGCGCTTTGGCGGCCCTTTTCATCGGATCGACCGCGCTGGCGTCCATCCCCGCCTTCGCCGCCCCCGTCGGCGTGCAAATCGCGCAGGCAGAGCCTGAGCGAAAGGGAGGCGAGAGAGGCGGCGAGAAAGGCGCAGGCGGGAGCGCTTCAGGAGATCGCGGCGGCGGCCCACGGATGGAGCGAGCGCCCAGAGGCGATGTCGCTCCACGATCGGAACGCGCGCCGCGCGGCGGCGGCGAGCGTGGCGCACAGGCGCCCAATGCGGCGCCGAATGTGGCTCCGCGACCGGCTCAGGCCCCAGGCGTCAGGCCCGAGCGCAGAAGCATGGAGCGCGACCGCCCGATTACGCGGCGCGATGCGGTTCCTGACCGACGCTATGACAGGCGCTATTCCCCGGACAGGCGTTTTGACGATCGCCGCAACCGGGTGCGGCCCGGCTATCGTCAAGGCTTCGTGTTTCTGGGTGGCCCGCGCGTTGTCGTGCGCGGCTATGGCCCCAATTGGTGCCGGGGCCTGCATCGCGGCTATCATTGGGCGCCACGCATCGGCTGGCACGCGGCGACCCATCGCGGCCTGTTTCGCTGCTGAACCCCTTTAACGCCTGCAAAACACGCCGCTGCGACACGCGCGCAGCGGCGTTGGCCTGTCAGGCGCCTGTAATGGCAGCGCTGCGCTCGATCTGCTGTTCGATTTCTTCCATGTCCTCATCCGACAAGCCAAAATGATGGCCGATCTCGTGCACCAGAACATGCGTCACCAGCGCGCCAAGGCTCTCGTCGTGTTCGGCCCAATAATCGAGAATCGGCCTGCGGTAGAGCCAGATCATGTTCGGCAACTCGCCCGTATGAGCTACAGCCTCGCGCTGGGCCAGCCCGCGCCCCTGAAACAGGCCGAGCAGATCAAACTCGGTCTCGCATTTCATCGCCTCCAGCACGTCGTCGGAGGGGAAATCGTCCACGCGGATGACGATGCCCGCGCACAGATCGCGTAAGCCCTGCGGCAGTGCGCTGAAAGCCTGATCGGCCAAAGCCTCCAGCTCTTCCAGCGACGGGGACTTCAATGCAGCCCATTCATTCGACATTTGCATTACGCGACATTTGCACCACGCGGCATTGGAACGCCTCTTAAAAGAACCAGCCAGTCGCCAGATTGATCGCCAGCACAATCAACAGCCCGTAGCCGATCACGCGGCCCACGCGCTTGCCCCAGATCACGACCGGATCGGCGGCATCGTCATCCCCATGCGCCGCGATTGCCGGCGGCCCCGACATCGGCCCGCTCTGGTCGGCTGCGACCTGCTTCAAAACCGCCTGCGATTTTTCAATATGGCTCATGAGAACAGTCTAGCAGTCCGGCGCAAACAAAAAAGGCCCGGCATGAACCGGGCCTTTTAAATTTCAGTCAACGAGCGCCAGATCCTAGCGCCAGTCCCGGATATCGACGAACTTGCCGGCGATAGCCGCAGCCGTCGCCATAGCAGGCGACACCAGATGGGTGCGGCCGCGGAAGCCCTGACGGCCCTCGAAATTGCGGTTCGAGGTTGAAGCGCAACGTTCCCCCGGCGCCAGCTTGTCGGGGTTCATCGCAAGGCACATCGAGCAGCCCGGCTCGCGCCATTCAAAGCCGGCCTCGATGAAAATCTTGTCGAGCCCTTCGGCTTCGGCCTGCTGCTTCACGAGCCCGGAGCCCGGCACCACCATCGCGTTGACGTGCGCGCTCACCTTGAGCCCGCGCGAGATCGCGATTTGCGCCACTTCGGCGGCGGCGCGCAGATCCTCGATGCGCCCGTTCGTGCACGAGCCGATGAAGGCGCGGTCGATGGAGATGTCGGTGATCTTCTCGCCGCCCTTCAGGCCCATGTAGTCCAAAGCGCGCGAAATCTTGTTGCGCATGGCCTCATTAGCTGCGTCCTCAAGGCGCGGCACATTGCCGTCGATGGTGATGACGTCTTCGGGCGACGTGCCCCAGGTGATGACCGGGGGCAGCTTATTGGCGTCGAGACGCACTTCCTTGTCGAAATGCGCGCCCTCGTCGGAGCGCAGGCTGTCCCAATACTTGACCGCCGCATCCCAATGCGCGCCCTTGGGCGCTTTCGGGCGGCCCTTCAAATAGGCATAGGTCTTCTCGTCAGGCGCGATCAGGCCAGCGCGGGCGCCGCCTTCAATCGCCATGTTGCAGACCGTCATGCGGCCTTCCATCGACAGAGCGCGGATCGCCTCGCCGGTGAATTCGATCACGCTGCCGGTGCCGCCAGCGGTGCCGATTTTGCCGATGATCGCCAGAATGATGTCTTTGGCGGTGACGCCCTCGCCGAGCTTGCCGTCTACGACGACGCGCATGTTCTTCGATTTCTTCTGGATCAGCGTCTGGGTAGCGAGCACGTGCTCGACTTCCGACGTGCCTATCCCCTGCGCCAGCGCGCCGAAGGCGCCATGGGTCGCAGTATGGCTGTCGCCGCACACGACCGTCGTGCCGGGCAGCGTGAAGCCCTGCTCGGGTCCGATGATGTGGACGATGCCCTGGCGGATATCCATGCCGTCGTAATATTCGAGGCCGAAATCAGCGGCGTTTTTGGCGACCTGCTCAATCTGGGCGCGGCTCTCGTCGTCCTCGATCGGCTGGGTACGGTCGGTGGTGGGGATGTTGTGATCGACAACGACCAGCGTCTTCTCCGGCGCGCGGACCTTGCGGCCCGTCAGGCGCAAGCCCTCGAACGCCTGCGGCGAGGTCACTTCATGGACGAGATGACGGTCGATGTAGAGCAAGGTCGTGCCGTCGGGCTGGGCGTCGACGACGTGGTCGTCCCAGATCTTGTCGTAGAGCGTGCGTGCGTTCGCCATCTCGGCCCCTCGTTCTGTCTTTTGTCTTCGGTCTATCCACC
>CAMCMI010000206.1 GCA_945875875.1 Rhizobium sp. Q54 | reverse complement strand
AACTTTGTCGGCGACGGCCAGCAGGGCGCGGCGCTGAGCGAGATCATCGTCAATAATTTCAGGCGCTCGGTCTATCTCTCCCCGCTCGACCCCAAAACGTTTCCCGACCGCACGCCCAATCCCGATCAGGCCCCCAATATGGACGCCTGGCGGATGATGAGCGCGCAATATGTGGTGACGGGGCGCACGGGCCGCAGCCCGGACGGGCGCATGCGCACCGAGTTTCGCCTGTGGGACGTGGCCACTGGCCAGCAGGCCGCCGGCCAGCAATTCATCACCGATCCCAACAATGCGCGCCGCGTCGCCCACATCGTGTCGGACGCGATCTTCTCGCGCATCACCGGCGAGAAGGGGTGTTTTGACACCCGCGTTGTCTTCATCGACGAGACGGGGCCGAAGGAAAGCCGCCGCAAGCGCCTCGCGATCATGGATCAGGACGGCGCCGGCGTGCGCTTTCTCACCAAGGGCGACGACCTTGTTTTGACGCCGCGCTTTTCGCCCTCGTCGCAGGACGTGACCTATATGGCGTTCGGACAGGGCGATCCGCGCGTGTTCCTGCTCAGCATTGAAACCGGCCAGCGCGAAGTCGTCGGCAATTTTCCAGGCATGACGTTCAGCCCGCGCTTCTCCCCAGATGGCCAGCGTATCATCATGTCGCTGTCGCAGGGCGCGTCCACCAATCTGTTCACGATGGACCTGCGTTCGCGCAAGACTACGCGGCTCTCGGACACGGCGGCCATCGACACCTCGCCGTCATATTCGCCCGATGGATCGCAAATCGTGTTTGAAAGCGACCGCGGCGGCGGCCAGCAGATTTACGTGATGCCGGCAGGCGGCGGCGGCGCCAAGCGCATCTCGTTTGGCGCCAACGCGCGCTATTCAACGCCGGTCTGGTCGCCCAAGGGCGATTTCATCGCCTTCACCCGCCAACGCGGCGGCGCCTTCGGCATCGGCGTCATGAAGCCAGACGGCTCGGGCGAGCGCATCATCACCGAAGGCTTCCATAACGAGGGCCCGACCTGGGCGCCCAACGGCCTGTACCTGATGTTCTTCAGAGAACCGGGCGGCCAGGGCGGCCCTCGCGTCTTCATGACCGACGTGTCAGGCCGGGGAGAATTCCCCGTCACCACACCGGCGTTTGGCTCCGATCCAAGCTGGGGCCCGCTGCTGAGTTAGGATTGTCGCAGTCCTTCTTTCTCCCCTTGCGGGAGAAGGTGGCGCGCGAAGCGCGACGGATGAGGGGTATCTTCGGGCGCCGCCAACCCCTCATCCGGCTTTTGCTGACGCAAAACCCACCTTCTCCCGCAAGGGGAGAGGGAAGAGCGCCGGAGCTTCCGCTTCCTTACTCCCTACTCCCTAATCCCCGCCCCCTACCTCTCCGTCAATTTCAGCTCGATCCTGCGGTTCCGGCGCAAAGCTTCCTCGCTGTCGCCTGTATCAATCGGCTGGAATTCACCAAAGCCAGCGGCCACGAGGTGCTGGGGCGAGACGCCGCGCGTGACGAGGTATTGCACCACGGAGATTGCGCGCGCGGCGGACAAATCCCAGTTGGAGCGGAAGATGCCGGTTCCCTGCAGGGGGCGCTTGTCGGTGTGGCCGTCAACGCGCATCACCCAGTTCAGCTCGGGCGGAATTTCGCGTTCCAGATCGGACAATGCGGCCGCAAGCTTGTCGAGTTCGCCCCGGCCTGCGGGGTTCAGCTCGGCGCGGCCGGTGTCGAACAGCACTTCCGATTCAAACACGAAGCGGTCGCCGACCACGCGCACGCCGGGGCGCTGGCCCAGAATGTCGCGCAGGCGGCCAAAGAAATCGGAACGATAACGGGCAAGCTCCTGCACCTTTTGGGCGAGCGCCACGTTCAGGCGCGAGCCAAGGTCGGCGATCCGGGTCTGACTTTCGCGGTCGCGCTGCTCGGACGCATTGAGCGCTTCCTCAAGGGCGGCAAGCTGGCGGCGAAGCGCCGAGATTTGCTGGTTGAGGAGTTCGACCTGCGCCTGAGCCCGCGTCGAAATCTGGCGTTCGGCGTCCAGCTCCTGCCGGGCGGCGGCAACGGCCCCGCCAGCCGATTCGGCCTGCGTCGCGTTGGAGCTGATGAGCCCCTGCAGCCGGTCGCGCTCGCGCTGCGTGGTCTCCAGCGTCGACATCAGGCTGGCGAGACTGGATTGCTGATCGGTGCGCCCCGAGCGCTCCAGCGCCAGCAGCGAGGTCAATTCCTCGATCTGGCGGTTGAGCCGTTGCAAGGCCATGTCTTTGCCCGAGACTTCGCGCGAAAGGAAATATTGCGCGAGCACGAAGATCGAGAGCAGGAAGATGATCGCCAGCAACATCGTCGACAAAGCGTCCACAAAGCCGGGCCAGTAATCAAAGCCCCCGTTGCGACGGCGCGAGCGCGCCATCAGCGCTTCTCCCGCTCGCTGGCCAGACGATCAAGCACTTTGCGCATTTCACGCTGCTGCTCGGCCTGCGCCTCCACCCATTCGCGAATTTGTTGCTGCTCGGCGCGCATGTGCTTGACGAGGCCCTGAATGCCCTCGGCCAGATTGGCCATGGCCGCCGTGGAGGCGCGCGAGGCGTCGGCGTCGATGGCGCTGGTCTTCAGCGCACTGAACGTCGTGCCGCCAAGCGTGGGATCGACGGCGCCCGCCGAGAGGAAGTCCTCCAGCTCGGTGTAGAAGCGATTTTGCGCCTGACCCGCCTGCAAATCGAGAAATCCCAGCACCAGCGAGCCTGCGAGGCCAAACAGCGACGAGGTGAAGGCGATGGACATGCCTGCGATGGGCGCCGCAAGGCCGTTCTTCAATTCGTCGAACATGAGGCTGGCGTCGCCGCCCCCGCCCATCGAGCGGATGACGCCGCCAATGGAGCCCACGGTTTCAATCAGGCCCCAGAACGTGCCCAGCAGGCCCAGAAACACCAGAACGCCGGTGAGATAGCGCGACGTCTCGCGCGCTTCGTCAAGGCGCGCGCCAACCGAATCAAGAATGGCGCGCAGCGTCAGCGTGGAAATGCGCTCGCCGTGCTTTTCGCCCAGCATTTTGGCCATCGGCGCGAGCAAAACCGGGCCGCGCTTTGGCTTGTCCCCAAGCTCGGTGTTTTGCAGCTCGGCGCCAAGCCCATTGACCCACCGCGCTTCCGAAAACAGCCGCCAAACCTGACGCAGCGCCAGAATGATTCCGATAGCCATCACGCCGATGATGACGGCGTTCAGCCCCGGATTGGCGTTAAAGGCCACCAATATCTGCCGATACAGGATCAGCGCGATGAAGCCGACCAGCACGAGAAAAACCAGCATCCGCAGCAGATAAATGCGCGGCGGAGAAATTCTGCGTTGCTCGCGTTCAGTCGCCATTTGTCATCCTTCGAGCGGTCTTTACGGGCGGGCGCGCGCTGTTACGCAGCGGCGCCGCCCCCAACATCATGACGCACGAATGAGCCCGAGCAAATGGCGTTGCATCGCCTCATTGCCCGCACATACGGAACCCTTTTCGAGAATGTCGGCGCCACCGTCGGCATCGGAGATGAAGCCGCCAGCCTCGCGCACAAGCAACACGCCCGCCGCCAAATCCCACGGGGCAAGCCCGCGCTCCCAGAATGCGTCGAGTCGCCCCGCCGCCACAAGAGCCAGATCAATGGAAGCGGCGCCAAGACGGCGCACGCCGCCCGCCCGCGCCATCACGGCGGCCAGCTCCGCCTTGAAGCGCGGATGCTCTTTGGCGCGCCCCAGCGGGGGAATGCCGCAGCCGATCAGCGCGTCGGGAATCTCGCGACGGGCCGACACCCTCAAGCGGCGATTGTTAAGCCAAGCGCCCTGCCCCTTCTCGGCCACATACATCTCGTCGGTGACAGGATTGTAGACGAGACCCGCCACGATCTGGCCTTCGCGCTCCAGCGCTATGGAAATCGCAAAAATCGGCAGGCCATGCAGAAAATTGGTGGTGCCGTCGAGCGGGTCGACGATCCAGCGATGGGTCTTGTCGGCGCCTTCCACCACGCCCGATTCCTCCATCAGGAATCCATAGCCGGGGCGCACCTTGGACAATTCCTCGTACAGGGTCTTTTCGGCCTTGCGGTCTGCGGCGGAGACGAAATCGCCCGGCCCCTTCATGGAAACCTGAAGATTTTCGACTTCGCCGAAATCGCGTTTAAGACCACGGCCAGCCTTGAGGGCGGCGGCGGTCATGACATTCATGAGAGCGGTGCGGATCATCTGCTGCTTTTTGCCTTGTTGAAGTGCGATCTGCCCGCCGCAAAGGGCGCGCGTCAAGGACCAATTGGAATGTCAGGCCAAGGAAATGGTCATTTGCCGATGAAACGCTGGACCGCCTGCTCGATGGCGGCGCGCTCTTGCGCGCTCAAACCGGGGAGTTTGCTCTCAAGCCATGGATCGCTGAGGCCGCCCGCGCGCGCCAGAATGTGCCATTTCATCGCCTCGACGATATTGGGCTTCACGCCCCGCCCGCTGACGTAAAGGCGGGCCAGCCGGTTCTGGCCGACGGCGGAATGTTGCGCGGCGGCCTTGGCGAACAGGCGCGCCGCCCCCGCCTCGTCCTTGCTCCCGCCCTCGCCGTTGAATAGCGCAATGCCATATTCCACCATCGCCGCCACGTGCCGGGCCTCGGCTGCGGTGCGCAAATAAATGAGCGAGCGGGCGCGGTTTTTATCGACGCCTGTGCCCTCGCGCAAGAGAATCGCCAAACCATAAGCGGCGTCGGGATCGCCCCGGTCTGCTGCCTTTTCAAAAAACGCAGCGGCCTTGCGCGCGTCCTGCACCTCGGACTCAAGCTCCATCACGCCAAGGTTGTAGAGCGCGCCCGCATGGTCCTGCGCGGCGGCTTTCTCGAACCATTGCCGCGCCAGCGCCGGGCTTTTATCGACCCCCGCGCCACCCAGATGGGCGATGGCCAGAGCAAATTGCGCCTGCCGGTCGCCGCGCGCTGCGGCCAGCCGATACCATTTGGCGGCCTCGGCAGGATCACGCCGCACGGCAAGGCCATCGCGATAAAGCTCGCCCAGCAGCGTCATCGCGGGCGCGTCGCCGGGATTGGCGGC
>CAMCMI010000205.1 GCA_945875875.1 Rhizobium sp. Q54 | reverse complement strand
TCATCTGCAAATTGCGCAAGAAGCTCGCCAACGCCAGCCAGGGCTGCAATTACATCGAGACGGTTTGGGGACGCGGTTATGTGCTGCGCGAGCCCAATGAAGCGGAAGAGCGCATCACCGCCTGATCTTTTGTCTTCGGTCGGTCCCACCTGCCCGGTCAAACAAGGCGCTTCGCATTGCGGAGCGCTTTTTTGTTAAGCCTAGCCGCGAACCAGCCGCAGCTGCGGGCGCATGTTCTGCGATTGCGCCCGATCCAGTTTGCGCGCGCTCAACCAGGGATGGTGCGACGAGACGGCGAATTCGTCGCTGACGCCAAGCGGCGTCTCCGTGGCGCCAAGCAGCAGAAAGCCGCCGGGCGCAAGCGCTTCATGCAGCCGCTTCAGCAATGCCTTTTTGCCCTCGCTGTCAAAATAATACATCAGGTTTCGGCAGCAGATGACGTCAAAGGAGCCGGTCGAGGGGGCGTTTTCAAGAATGTTCCTCTGCTCGAACCGCACGCGCGATTTCATGTGCTCGGCTATCGTCCACGTGTCGTTGGCGCGTGTGAAATAGCGCAGAAGCTGCGAGACGGGCAGGCCGCGCTGGACCTGAAACTGGTTGTAGACACCCGCCCGCGCCGTCTCGATAGCGCTTTGCGAAACGTCGGTGGCGAGGATTTCGATGCTCCAGCCTGAAAACAGGCGCGCTTCCTCGTCAAACATCATCGCCAGCGAATAGGCTTCCTGGCCTGTGGCGCAAGCCGCGCTCCAGATCCGCAAGGATCGCGACGCCGCTCGCGCCGCCAGCAATTGTGGCATGATCTTGCAGCGGAATTCGTCAAAGGGAAGCCGGTCGCGAAAGAACGAGGTTTCATTGATCATCATGGCGTCAACGACGGCACGGTGGATCTGTGCGCGACGCGGCCCCATCATCGCAAGGCACAAATGGGCGATGTCGGGAAACCCGAGATCTCGCGCCAGTGGCGAAAGGCGCGAGGCTACGGACGCAGCGCGATCAGCGTCGATCACGACGCAGGTCGATTGCTTGATTTCACGACGCAGAACGTCAAACCACGTTGGCATATGATCCTGCTTGTTATCTGGCATGAGCTTGCCGCACTGTGCGAAGAAGAATCTGCGCGGCAATTTCGTGCGGCGCGCCAGATTTTTGTGTCAGGCCAGCTTCGAGTATCGCCGTTGGCATGCTGTCCACCACGCATGTCGCAGGCGTCTGGGCCAAAACGCAGCCTCCCGCAGCCGCTATGGCGCGCGCGCCCTGCAATCCGTCCTCGCCCATTCCCGTGAGCACAATTCCCATAAGCCGGGGGCCATAAACATAGGCGGCTGAATCAAACAAAACGTCGATGCAAGGCCGGTAACGAATGGTATCGGGGGTGGCGCAGCTTTCCACATAGGCTGAGCCAAGCCGCTTCATGACGCGCAGATGCATGTTTCCGGCCGGCAGGTAGACGACGTCCGGGCGCACTGATTGCAGGGTGGTGACGATAACGACCTCGCGCCCGCTTTCCCGCTCCAGCATCGAAGCGACCGATTGGCAGAATTCCGCTGGCGTATGGATGGCGACCAGCAAGGGCGCATCAAGCTTTCCCCCCGCCAGCGTGCGTAAAATTTGCACCAGCGCCTGCGGCCCGCCCGTGGAGGCGCCGATGGCGACGGCGCCTGTGCGCACGGCGGGCTTACGGATCGCTGGCTGCGTGACCGGACGCGCAGACGCAGTCGGCGCTTCCGGGATTTGCGCTGGCTCTAGCAAAGCCCGATTTCCTGAAACTTGGAGTGCATGATCTCGCGGTCAAACGGCTTCATGATGTATTCGTCGGCGCCCGCGTTTACGGCCCGCGCGATGTGGGCGACGTCGTTTTCGGTGGTGCAAAAGATCACCTTCGGCGCTCCGCCGCCGGGCTGGCGACGCAATTCGCGCAGGAATTGCAGACCGTCCATGACGGGCATGTTCCAGTCGAGCAAAATGCCATCAGGCATCGCCAGCGTGCAAACGTCCAGAGCCGCCTGGCCGTTTTCAGCTTCGACGATTTCAAAATGCAGCCCTTCCAGTATCCGGCGGGCGACTTTGCGAATGACGAGGGAATCGTCAACGATGAGAATGCGCTTCATGTGGCCTCCTTAAGAAATGGATTCGATTTCGCAATCGCGTTCCGGCGCGTTGAAAACCGCCGCGTGCAGATCAATGATGGGCAAAATTCCCGCCGGAGTTATGTAGACGCACGTGGTCATGCGGCGCGCCATCGGCGTCATGCCCGCAGGCCTGCCGATGGAATCGGCGGCGGAGATTTCCGCAACGTCCCCGACCCCGTCCACGATCAGCGCGAACGTGTCGCCCTCGATCTCGACGCCGACCGCAAGCGGATTGGCCTCACGGGAATCAGCAGCCGGGGACGCCAGTCCAAGCCGCACGCTCAGACTGATCGCGGTGACGATATGTCCGCGCAGATTGATCAGGCCGCGCACCCAGGGCGGCGCCAGCACGATGGCTTGCGCGCGAAACACCGTGCGCACGCTGCCAATCGGCAGGCCGAACCGTTCGCGTCCGATCAGCACCGTGAAGAACTGTTCGCTGGATGCGGGCGCGCGCGGAGCGGGCCTTGCCTCAAGCGTGGGGCGTCGCAGAAGCTCGGCGCGATTCATGCGGCGATCTCCTTGCGCACGCGCTGCTCAAGCGCATGTTCTTTGAACGGGCGTTCCTGCAACGCGGCGTTGAGGGCGCCGATCAGGCCGCGCCGGTCGAATTTTCCAACGACCGCGCCGATCCCGACCGCGCTCGCCGTTTGCGACACGCCGGCGCCCGCGTAGGAATCCATGCCGATGATGGGAACCTGCAAACGAAGGTCCTCGCGCAGCGCCGCCGCCAGGCCATAGCCGTCCATGTCGGGCATTTCGATATCGGTGAGCACGACGTCGAAGACTGCGCCCTCGCGCGCCATCGTAAAGGCCTGGCGCGCGCCGTGCGCGACGATGACGTCATATCCAGCGGCGGCCAGAACGGGGCGAAGCATTTCGCGAAAGAACTCGCGATCATCCACCAGCAGGACGGCGAACTTGCGCGAATGGCGGCGCTGGAACGCCTCGGGGCGCGCCAGCTCCATGTAATGGGCGAGGTCGATCACCTCGGTGGTTTCTCCCCGTATCAGGCAAGAGCCCAGAATACGGCGGGAGCCGCCCGCGACGTCGAGCTCCAGACGTTCGCTCACCATGTCCACGATGCTGGAGACGACGAGCCCCATGGGTTCGCCGCTCACGCCAACAATCATGATCGCCCATTCGTCGCGTTCGGGCTCGTCAGCCATGTCTACAAGCGGGATCACCGGCATCAGTTTGCCGCAATAATTGTGCGCCAGTCCGCTTTAGACGCGCACGATGGAGTCCGGTTTGGCCATCACGATGCGCGAAACCAGCGACAGTGGAACGGCTTTCTGCGGACCATCGCCCGCGCGAAACAACAATAACGAGGTGTTGGAGGGGCCGTGCGCTGCGGGGCGGTTGATCTCGGGCTGTCCGTCAGAGACGTTTTCCAGCCCGCTCAGGTCCGCCAGTCCCGATGGATCGAGGATCAGCACGACCGCGCCGTCGCCAAGGATCGTGCTGCCGGCATAGGCGCCGATGCTGGACAGCGTCTTGTCCGTCGGCTTGACGACGATCTCCTGCACGTCCGACACTTCGTCGATCAGCAAGCCATAACTTGCCGCGCCCGTCCGCATGAGGACAATGAGGCCGTTGAAGCTCAACGCATCATCCAGCACCTCAAGACGCAGGACGGCGCGCAGATCGACGATGGGTAAAACCTCGTCGCGCAATCGAGCAAACAGGGCGCCGCCAGCGCGCGTCAGGCGGCTGGCGCCGTTCTGGTGCGTGGAGAGCGCCTCCACCACAGATTGTTGCGGCAGCGCGAAACGCTGCCCGGCGCAACGCACCACGAGGGCTGGCGCAATGGCCAGCGTTAGCGGCAATCTCAAAGTGAAACGCGCGCCCGCGCCCCGCGTGCTGGCGATCTCGATGGCTCCGCCAACGCGCGCGACATTGCTGGCCACCACGTCAAGGCCGATCCCGCGCCCGGAAATGTTGGTGACGGCGGCGGCCGTCGAGAAGCCCGGCGCCATAATCAGGCGGAAAATTTCCGCGTCCTTCATCGCCGCCAGCGCTTCTGCGCCGACAAGTCCTCTTTGCAGGGCGGCGCTGCGGATTTTATCGACGTCGAGCCCGCGACCGTCGTCGCCGATCTCCACGATCAGCGAGCCCGCCTCATGCCAGGCGCGCAAATGAATGCGCCCGGTGGCCGACTTGCCGGCAGCAATCCGCTGGCTCGGGTTTTCCAGCCCGTGATCGGCGCAATTGCGGATGATATGGGTGAGCGGATCGCTCAAAAGGTCGATCAATTGCCGGTCAAGTTCGGTCTCTGCGCCCTCTATCGTGAGGTGGATGTTTTTGCCCAGTTCCGCGCCCAGATCGCGCACAAGGCGCGGCAGTTTGGAAAAAATGCGGCCAATGGGCTGCATGCGGGCGCGCATGACGCCGTCCTGTAAATCACTGGTCAGGGCGGAGAGGCGCTGAAGCGGCGGGTCGATGCGCGCGTTGGCGTGATGGCTGGCGGCGTCCAGCAATTGATTGCGCGTCAGCACCAGTTCCGAGACCAGCCGCATGATGCGCTCAAGCGAATGGACCGAGACGCGAATGCTGGCCGCTTCCTGATAGGGCGTGCGCGCGGGCGGCGCGTCCCGGATTTCTGCGGCGCTGGACGTGTCCCGCGTTTGCTCTTCGAGGGCTGACCGGGTCTCCCCGCTGGGTCCGGCGGCGACTTCAAGCCTTGCGATCAGGTCGGCATCGGCGCCGGCGGGCTCGACGCCTTCGGCCTCAATCCCTGCCAAAATGACGCGGACTCTATCTATGGCCTCAAGAATGAGGGTGACGACGTGGGGAGCTGCGATCCCTTCTTGCCGGACGCGGCCGATCAGGGATTCGGCGGCATGGGTCAATCGCTCAAGGCGCGGCAGGTCCAGAAACCCGCAGGTTCCCTTGATCGTGTGCAGAAGCCGGAAAATGTCGGCGATGGCGTCCGGAT
>CAMCMI010000204.1 GCA_945875875.1 Rhizobium sp. Q54 | reverse complement strand
CGATGGAGGAGCCCAGCACATGCAACAGCACGAAGCTGAAATCGCCGTTGCGCACGCCGTCGAGAAAACCGATGTCGCGCAGCGCTTTCAGCGTGGTGGCCAATTGGCCGGCGCGCACGTCCACCACAGTCACCTTCTGCCCGGCGGAGTTGAGCGTATCGAGCATTTTCATCTGGTCGGCGGTGCTGGTGACGTCGACGACGTCGGTCACGGCGGGATAAAAGCGCTTCAGCGTCCCGCGCGGATATTCGGTGTCGAAGGCGCGCGTCAGGACGTTTCTGGCGGCGAGATAATCCAGCAGGGCGCACGAAACGGTCGTCTTGCCGACGCCGCCCTTGTCGGCGCCGACCACGATGAGCGCTGGCTTCATGACGCGCTTCCTTCAACTGATTACTGAAAATGTGGTTCTGAAATACAGGTCTTGAGATCGGCATATCCATAGCAAGCCAGCTTGAGCGCGGCAAGGCTGCTTCAACGCGCCCGCAAACTGTTGCACAAACGGGCGGAGCTTTCGCCCCGCCCGTCATGACGCGCGTCAGGTCAAATCAAGATCGTTACGCCTTGATCGAAGGCCGCGTCTTGTACAATGACCACGCCACGCCCGCGCCGAGAATCGCGAAGGTCACGCCCAGCGAAACAGGCGGCGGGATTTTCGCAAGGCCCAGCATGTCGGCCACGAAGATCTTGCCGCCGATGAACACAAGCACCAGAGCGAGCGCATATTTCAGATATTTGAAACGCTCGACCATGGCCGCCAGCGCAAAGTAAAGCGCGCGAAGACCAAGAATGGCGAAGATGTTCGAGGTGTAGACGATGAACGTGTCGGTCGTGATCGCGAAAATCGCGGGCACGGAATCGACCGCGAAGATGATGTCGGCAACGTTCACCATCACCAACACGGCGAACAGCGGCGTCATGAAGGTGACGAGTTTGCCCGTGACGGGATCAGGCTGGCGCACGAAGAAGTTTTCGCCGTGCAGCTCTTTGGTCATGCGGAAGCGTTTGCGCAGAAGCTTGTAGATCGCGCTGTTCTCGACATCGTAATGCTCGTCGTTGGTGAACAGCATTTTGACGCCGGTGAACACAAGGAAGGCGGCGAACAGGTAGAGCACCCAGCCGTAGCTTTCGACCAGCGCCGCGCCAATGCCAATCATCAGGCCGCGCAACACGATGACGGCCAGAATGCCCCAGAACAGCACGCGATATTGCGATCTTAGCGGGATTGCGAAATAGCCGAAGATCATCGCGATGACAAAGACGTTGTCCATCGACAGTGATTTTTCGATCACGAAACCGGTGAGATATTCAAGGCCTGATTGCGGCGACACCGCCCACCAGACCCAGCCGCCGAACGCCAGGCCAAGCGAAACGTAAAACAGCGACAGCAGCAGGCTTTCGCGCACGGTCATGGCGCCGGCTGAATTGTTGCCCATGAACTTTTGCAACACGCCAAGGTCGAACGCCAGAAGCACGGCGACGAGCGCGTGAAAGCCAAGCCACATCCACACCGGCTTGCCAAGCCAGTCGAAAAACAGAAATTCCATAACGTCAGCTCCGTCTCGATAAAGAGGCGTCGCCGACATCGCGGAATCTTCCGCCAGAGGGGCCCGGTCAACAGCGTGCAAAATGCGCGATGTGCGCATGCGCCGCAATTGGGATTAGCGCGCCCGTAAGTCTGTCGGTAAGCGGCTCCTGCACTTGTACGGAGCTGCGACGGGGATCGCTTTGTTGCTGCACGGCGTGACATCAAAAAACAAATTGCCCACCTGAATGCCGTCATGGCCCGGCTTGTCCCGGCCACCCACGCAAACGGCGAAAGCAATGGCTTTGCGATTCACTGTTTCCGGAGTTTTGCTAAACCTCCAGAATCTCGCCCGGACGTCTCACCGCAAACCGGCTTGCTTCGATGTTTTGCTGCGCCAGCGCTTGCGCCAGTTTTTGGGGCGGCTCGTCGATGGGCTCGTCGGCGAGCGGGAACGTGCCCCAATGGTGGGCGAGGGCGCGTTCCGCCCCGCAGATTTGCATGATCTGCACGGCCTCTTGCGGGTCGATGTGATAATTCTTCATGAACCAGCGCGGCGCATAGGCGCCAATCGGCAGGATCGCGAGTTTGAAGCCGCCGTGTTTGGCGCGCATCTGGTGAAAAAACGCGCCGTCGGCAAAGCCGGTGTCGGCGACATGGTAGATTTTGCCCGACGGGGTTTCGATCACGAACGCGCACCACAAAGCCATGCGGCGATCCATCAGCCCGCGCGCCGACCAATGATAGATCGGCTCGATGTGCACCCTGACCCCGCGCGCGATTTCGATCCTGGCACCCCAATCATAGCCTTCCGCGCGCAGGCCCCCGCCCGCCATGATCGCGTCATTGCCCAGCGGCGTAATGATGCGCGAAGGCTTGCTCGCGCTCAGCGCAAGGAGCGTCGCCAGGTCAAGATGGTCGTAATGATTGTGCGACACCAGCACCGCGTCGAGCGCGGGCAGATCGGCGAAATCAACGCCCGGCGCATTGACGCGTTTGGGACCGGCGAAACGCACCGGACTCGCGCGCTCCGACCACACCGGATCAATCAGCAGATTGACGCCATGGGTCTGAATGAGAAAGCTGGCATGGCCGACGTAGGACACGCGCAAGGAACCGCCCTCAACCCGGGCGGGCGGGACGTCGCGCGCGGAGCTGGGGAAGCTTTCGGGCCATTGCGCGCGGCCTTCGCCGCCAAAGCGCCATTTCAGCAGATCGGTGAACGGCTTGTCGTGCGAATGACCCTCAATCCCAAAGCGCACGCCATCGAAATGCGCGCTGGGCGGGCCATCGTAATAGGGATTGCGGCTGGCGCGATAACCGACAAAACCCAACCCGGCGGCGATGGGTGCGGCGCAAAGCATGAGGGCGCGACGTCTGTTCATGAGCTGCAAATGGAGTCTGCCAAACGCGCCGTCAAGCAGGCTCTGGCTTAACGGACCGCTTTCAGGATTTCCGGCATCAGCTTTTCGCGCACATTGGCCTGCGTCAGCGGGCCGATGTGTTTGTAGGCGATCGTGCCGTCGCCTTGCACTATAAAGGTTTCCGGCACGCCGTAGACCCCCCAGTCCACGCCCGCGCGGCCCGAACGATCAACGCCGATCATGGAATAAGGCGTGCCCAGCTCACGCAGGAAGCGGGCGGCGTTTGCAGGGTCGTCCTTGTAGGAGAGCCCGGCCATGCGCACGCCCAGCGTCTTGAGCGTCTCATCAGCAGCCATGGCCATCAGCACCGGATGCTCGTCGCGGCAGGGCACGCACCAGCTGGCGAATACGTTCACCAGCGTCACGGAGCCCGTCTTCAGGTCCGCGTCCGAAAAGCCGGGCAGGTAGGAACCTTCCAGCGGCGGCAGCGAGAACGTTGGCGCAGTTCTGCCCACAAGCGCGGAAGGCAGGCGCTGTGAATCGGAACCAAGACGCTCGTAAAACAACAAAGCCAGCGCCAGAAAAGCGGCCAGCGGCAGCAGCGCCAGCAGAACGCGGCGGGCGCTCAGCGCAGAGCCGCTCATTTGCGGGCCTCCTCGTCAGGCGAGGCGGGCAATTTGTCCAAAGCGCGCTTCAGGGCGCGATAATCGAGCACGATGGCCAGCGCCGCGCCGCCAATGGCAAGCGTGGCGATGGCGTAAGAGGCCAGAATGAACCATGCGTGCGCGCTCATCACGCCTCCTGCGGCTGCAGAGGGCGAGGCGTGTCGCGGGAATCGCCAGCCTCAGCCGCCAAAATCGCGCGGCGGCGCAGGCGGCGGCGCAAAACCTCGTTGCGGGTCGCCATCAGATGCAGGGTGATAAACAACAGCGTCATGCCAATAGCCATTGTCAGCAGCGGCCACAGCATTGAGGGATGAATGGTGGGGCCGCCAACGCGAAACACGGAAGCTGGCTGATGCAGCGTGTTCCACCAATCGACCGAGAATTTGATGATCGGCAGATTGATCGAGCCCACCAGCGTGAGGATAGCAGCGGCGCGACCGGCCTTTGCAGGCTCGTCCACCGAGCGCCACAGCGCGATCAGGCCCAGATACATGATAAACAGCACCAGAACCGAGGTCAGCCGCGCATCCCACACCCACCATGTCCCCCACATCGGCTTGCCCCAGAGCGAGCCGGTGACAAGGCAAACGAAGGTGAAGGCGGCGCCAAGGGGAGCTGCGGCCTTTTGCGCTGCGTCCGCTAAAGGATGGCGCCAGACGAGCGAGCCTAAAGCGGCCAGCGTCATCGTGCCCCAGCAAAACATCGCGAGCCAGGCGGCGGGCACGTGCACATACATAATGCGCACCGTCTGGCCCTGCTGGTAATCGGCGGGCGCCACGAAGAACGCCAGATACAGCCCCAGCGTCAGCGTCAGAGCGGACAGGACCGCGCCCGCCGGAACCAGCACGGCGGCGAGGCGGAGGAAATTGGACGGATTGGCGAAGCGCAGCATGGGCTCGATCTATTGCGACTGGAACGGAATTGCAATCAGGCCCCACAAATGGGGCGGCGTCCAGCCTGCGGTTTGGGTTTTGGGTGTGGGCGCGACGCCTTGCCGCGTGGGTTTTGCGTGTCTACTTCGATCCAGCAGCCTAGGAGCGGAACCTGCGCGCGAAGCGCGGCGGATGAGGGGTCTACCTTCTTCTGCTCGCCCCCTTTCATTGACTCCTGCCCCCCACAAGCCTAAAAGACGGCCAACTCTCGTTAGAGACGCCCTTGTGATCCGCCCACCGGCCCTTGAGGCTGGAGGCCAACGCCCGGCAGCGCGATGCGCCCCCGGGCGCTAAATCGCTTTGGGCTTTTGCTGACGTCACAGGAGATCGCCAATGTGCGAGGGCCTTTCAGAAAAGCTCTCCGGCATATTTGACCAGCTGACGCGCCGTGGCGCCCTTCGCGAGGAGGACGTCGCGACGGCTCTGCGCGAGGTTCGCCGGGCTCTGCTTGAGGCGGACGTGGCGCTCGACGTGGGGCGCGCGTTCACCGACAAGGTGCGCGACCGGGCGGTCGGCGCCAATGTCGTCAAATCGGTCACGCCGGGCCAGATGGTCGTCAAGATCGTCAACGACGTGCTCGTCGAGACGCTGG
>CAMCMI010000203.1 GCA_945875875.1 Rhizobium sp. Q54 | reverse complement strand
GCCTTTCTGGCCATACATCGCACGTCGAACTTCATGAACATGATCGGCAACCGGGAGCTGGCGAAGCGCGGCTTCCTGACGCTGGGCATGAATCCACGCTCGGACAACAACGAAGCCGTCGTCAATTTTGAGAACGTCGCACTCGACATCAAGCAAGGCGTCGAATACCTGCGCAAGCAGCCCGGAGTGACGAAGGTGGTCCTCATCGGCTTCTCCGGCGGCGGCCCCGCCACTTCGTTTTACCAGGCGACGGCAGAACAAGGCGTCTCGTTCTGCAAGGGTCCGGGCAAACTGACGCAATGCTCCGACGCCCTGAAGGACTTGCCCAAAGCTGACGGATTGTTTCTGCTGGACGCTCATCCCGGCAATACGATCAATGCGCTGCGCAGCCTCAATCCGGCTGTGATGGATGAGGCCAATCCTGACAAGATTGATCCTGCACTTGATCCTTTCAATCCCGCCAACGGCTTCAACGCCAATGGCCATTCCGTTTACGCGCCCGAGTTTCTGGATCGTTATTTCAAGGCTCAGGCTGCGCGCATGAATCGTTTGGTCGACAAAGCTCTTGCCATGCGCGCAGACATTGCGGCAGGCAAGTCTGCGACCACGGACGACGCGCCCTTCATCGTTTACCGAAACCGCGCGCGGCTGATGGATTTTTCCATGAGCGTTCATCCCGGCTCAACGCGTCCGCAAAAGCTGATCAAGGACGACGGGTCTATTTCAACAGAGATCGTCAAATCGGTCCGCGTGCCGCTCACTCGGAATGCGCGACTTGACCGCACCCTGTCGAACGGAACCATGTTCCTGAGCCTGACCTCATTCCTCAGCGCCAATGCTATCCGCGCGAAGGACTCAATGGTCGACGTCGACTGGTGCTCAAGCAACAATTCGACACCATGCGCAGTGCGCCAGATCAGCGTCCCCTTGCTGATCGCGGCCATGGGCGGGCACTACTTCATCGCAGACAATGAGATCCATTACGATCTTGCCACGAGCAAGGACAAGGATTACGTCGTCGTCGAGGGTGCCGTGCACGGGCAGACCGGCTGCGAAGCCTGCTCCAAAGTGACGGGACAAAGTTATTCCAATGCGACGAAAAATCTCTACGATTACGTCAGTAAGTGGGCCTCGTCCGGTCGCTTCAACTAGCGCGCAACCAACTCTGGGTCGCCTGTGAAATGCGGCGGCACATGCTACAAATTACCTAAATCGCCACCGCGCGCATTGAGCCACGCTTCGCACGCCTCAATGCGCGCGGCCTCACAACTCACAAGGGCTCATGCATGATCTGCCCCCTACAGAGTGGTCCATCGACTATTTTAGTGTTGCCCCTCACTGAGTCGCTTGGGGTTGGTGGTCCATATCAAGCGTTAGTTTTCAGCGGCCTTTTACCCTGCGCTGACGGGTTCCTGTTGCTCCACCCTATGAGCTCATCAGCCGCAGGGCGATCAACGCGGTGACCATGGTGCTCGTACCCAATCTCCAACGGCGCGATGCGGTGCGCATGGAATACAAGCTGCCAGCCCTGCGCAAGCAGTTCCTCTAGTTCTGACGGGGCGCTGGAGGCCCTGCTTGCGCAGGAGCAGGACGTGCCGCCATATTGGGCGGGATGTAATCCTGTTTCTCGGCGGCTACGTAAGTGAATCATGCGCAAGACCATCAAGATTATCCATTCGCTCGCCTCCTGCGGCCTGATCGGCGGGCTGGCGGCCTATATGATAGTGCTTGCATGGTCGCCGCAGGCCTCGCCCGCGCAATACGCCGATGTGCGCCAGACCATTGCAGCCATCAGCAATTACGCGTTGGTGCCCTCGCTCGGCGTGGCGCTTTTCACAGGCCTGGTCGCGATGATGGTACAGCGCGGCTTTCAGGAAATGCGCTGGGTGTGGCTGAAGGCGGTGCTTGGCCTCGCGATGTTCGAGGCGACACTCGCCGTCATTCAGAGCAAGGCCAATTACGGTTATGAGACAGCGCGCAAGGTCGCGGAGGGCGCAGAGACGGCAGAGGCGCTCACTGCTGCGCTGTCTTCTGAATGGACCTCCCTTTACGCGATCATGGCGCTTTCGCTTGCGCAGGTCATCCTGGGCGTCTGGCGCCCGCCGCTTTACAGGCGGCAAGTGCGTGCGCAGGCTCCGCAAACGGCAGAGTGACCATATGTGCGCTGTCTGTCAGTCAATTTGCTTGCGTGCCGAAATAGATCATCGACAGCGCGTACTGACGCCGGCGTCTCCGAAGCAGATGGCCTAAGGCCCAATGACAATCATGATCCTCAAATGTGTTGTAATGCGATCACTACTGCTCAATCATCGCTTCTAGGAAAGTTTAGAAAATCCTGCCGTTTTGGTGATCATTTCGCAGTTTGGAGATGAAGCTCTTGAAATCGCTGCTTCCCCGCGAACGAAAGGGCATGGTGTAGGCTGTCATGCCTCCAAAGTAGCGCGCGGGTGGCGGGACGCGGCGCGCCAGACGCCGCCTCCCTCTCGCTTTGGTCGCGGGCCCGCGCTATCGGTTGCCGATGCCGGAACGAGAGCCTGACGGGGCACGGGACAGGAGACGGGACCTATGGAAGATGCAATGCGGCGCGCAGCTCGTGCGCCCCTGAATGCGAGCGCGCTGGAGCTTATGCGCCGCTTTCCCACGGCCTTCGATCTGCGCGCGCGGGCGAGCCGGCGGATGCCGCGCTTCGCTTTTGAGTACATGGACGGGGGCGCCGGCGCCGACGGCGGCGTGAAACGGAATTGGGACGCGCTCGACGCGGTCGAGCTCGTACCGCGTTACGGGCGCGTGGTCGCGCCGCCGCCGTCTGATTGCGTGTTGTTCGGCCGCCGCTTCAGCGCGCCGCTTGGTGTGTCGCCCATCGGTGGGCCGGGTACGGCGTTTCCCGGCGCCGAGCTTTATCTTGCGCAAGCCGCGCAGGCTGCGCGCGTGCCCTACACGCTGGGCGTACTCTCGGGCGTGGACGTTGAGCGCGCGGCGGAACTGGCGCCGGACGTGTTGTGGTTCCAGCTCTATCGCTTCGCCAACGATGGTCATCGTATCGGGCTTGATCTTACCCGCCGCGCGCAGGCGGCTGGCGTTCATGCGCTCGTCCTCACCATCGACACGCCGATCCGCACAATACGCCCGCGCGAAGTGAAAGCGGGTATTGTCAACCCCTTCAAACTCACCATGCGCCTTCGGCTTGATGCGGCGCGCTCGCCTTGGTGGGTAGCGTCTCTGTTAAAGAATGGCATTCCCCGTTTCGCGTCGCTTGCACCCTATATGAAGCCTTCCGCTTCGCTGGAGGAAGCGGCGGCCTTCATTCGCCGAGAACAGGGCGGCGCATTTACGTGGGACGAGATCGCCAAGTATCGTGACACATGGAAAGGCCCGCTCGTGTTGAAAGGCGTGCTGCATCCCGCCGATGCGGAGCGCGCGGTCGCTATGGGCGTTGACGGATTGTTCGTCACCAATCACGGCGGGCGCCAGATCGACGCTTTGCCCACCTCGATCGATGCGCTGCCGGCGATCCGCGCGGCGGTCGGCTCGCGTGCGACGCTTATCTTCGACAGCGGCGTGCGTTCGGGCGTGGACGTGGCGCGCGCCATCGCCTGCGGGGCGGACGCCGCCTTCGCGGGTAAATCTTTTCTGTGGAGCCTAGGCGCCCTTGGCGCGGCCGGGCCTGCTCATCTCATCAATGTCTATACGGATGATCTGCGCGCGGTGATGGGCCAGACGGGATGCCAAAGCGTGGAAGAATTGCGTCTCCTCGCGCGCCGCCATCCCGGCGCGTGGACGGCCGCAGATTACGAAGTGCCGTTGGCGTCAAGAGCATGACGCTGCTACATCCGCTACATTCGCTACATCTGCTGATGATGCCGCCCGCGGGTTGCACACCGTTCGTAGCGGATGTAGCAGCCAGGTCTGGTTCAAAAAATCGGAGGCAAAAAACTGTCTCCTTTCTTGTATGTCACGTCGCCGAACTCAGGATCCGGAAACGCCCCGCACTAGGCGCTAACCCAATCATCAATTAGCATAACGACTGGCCCGCCTCTTGTGGTCTGGCCGTCTCCGCAATGCAGGCCGGCGGCTGTGACAGCCCGACTGAGGCGCTTCTAAGCAAACGATTTCAAGCAAAACGATCTCAAGGCGGTCATATGGTCAATATCATCCGGTTGGTTTTTATTTTGGGCCTGTTGACGCCTCATGCCGCTCTTGCTCAGCAGCGGGGGCTGAACGCTTTCGGCGTTGTTTTGATGCATGGCAAGGGCGGGCAGCCGGGAGGGCCTATCGGCAGCCTTGCGGCGGCGCTTGAAGGTGAGGGCGTAAAGGTTGTCATGCCGGTAATGGCCTGGTCCGGGTCGCGCGGTCAGCCCTCGTCCTACAATGTACCCTATAGTCAGGCGCTTAATGCGATTGATACGGCAGTGGCGAAACTGCGTGCCCGGGGCGCGACAAAGATCGTCATCGCGGGACAGAGCCTAGGCGCTAACGCCGCCATTGCGTATGCGGCCCGTAAACCATCAGGTCTGGCAGGAATTGCCGCTCTTGCGCCGGGCCATACCCCCGATCGCATGCGTCGCCCCGAAATGCTGGCGGCTGTCATGCGAGCGCGCGACCTTGTGGCGCAAGGGCAAGGCAAAGCGTCCGACCTCTGGCCTGATCTCAATCAGGGTCGCGTCTTTACAGTCAACGGGACGGCGGCGGCCTATCTATCGTTCGTCGATCAAGATGGCCTTGCCGCCATGCCAAAGAACGCAGCGCGCCTCTCGCTGCCTTTTCTTTATGTGATCGGCAAAGATGATCCGCTTTATGCTTATGGTCGATCATATATCTTCGATCATGCGCGCACGAATGGCAAAAGCCGATACGTCGAGATAGACGCCGGCCATCTCGATACACCCGACAAAGCTAAAAGCCATTTCATCTCATGGTTGAAATCGCTTGGGAGCTAGCCAGCCCCCATGAGGTGATCCGGTCTTTATGTTAGTTGACGATTTGGTTTGTAGCTAGCGCTGGGGTGGCCGGCGAAGCTGGTTGGGGTTGCGTAGCCGGCCATTGTAGAACCTCTGGTGCAGGCGGTTGATATCGCAGTGATG
>CAMCMI010000202.1 GCA_945875875.1 Rhizobium sp. Q54 | reverse complement strand
GCCGCCGCGAAATTGCTGGAACGGCATGCCAAAATGATAGATGCGCACATAGGCGCGCCCATCGCCCAGATTGCGATGCGAAGTGTAGTAATAGCCATAGTCCGTGCGCTCCACGTCAAGACGCGGCGAGCGATCACGCTGGCGCATTTCGTTCTTGTCGCCCAGCTTGTTGTTGTGCGCGAACGAGGAATGCGCCGTATCAAGGCCGCCTTCCATCGCCTGCAGATAATTGCACTCTTCAAACGTCTTCGAGACATGGCGATGGGAGGGCGGGGCGCGCATCCATTCGTAATCGGGCGCGGGCGGTTGCTTGTCCTTTGGCCCCATATAGGTCCAGATCAATCCACCAAGCTCGACGCATGGATAGGCCTTGATCTTGACGCGCGCTTGCAACGGTGTGCCTGCGGGCTCGGAGGGCATGTCGACGCAATCGCCGTGTCTGTCGAATTTCCAGCCGTGATAGACGCAGCGCATGCCGCATTCCTCGTTGCGGCCAAAGAACATCGGCGCGCGGCGGTGCGGGCAATAGGCGTCCATCAACCCGACGTCGCCGTTGCTGTCACGGAATGCGATCAGGTCTTCGCCCAGCAGGCGCACGCGCAGCGGCTCGCCGTCGCGCTCAGGCACTTCGCTGGCCATGCAGGCGGGAACCCAATAGGCGCGAAACAGCGCGCCGCCGGGCGTGCCGGGGCCGACGCGTGTGATTCTTTCATTGTCTTCGGGCTTGAGCATCGCGAGCCTCCCTGTATTTTTGTCGTTCACGACTTGATAGACCTGTTGGCGCCGGAGCGCCATAGGGGCCGCTTGCGCCCTCGCGGAGCGGGCGGGTTTCCTTTAATGTGGGCGAATCTTGCGCAAGGGCGCGCAGCCTTGCGCCGCATAAGACTGCCTCAGGGAGAGTTTCGCATGCTTCGATGGTCCATCGCGACGGTGACGATGGGGGGCACGCTTGAGGCCAAGCTCGCGGCCGCCGCCAGAGCCGGTTTCCGCTCGGTTGAGATATTCGAGAACGACCTCACCTTCTTCTCCGGCAAGCCGCGCGACGTGCGCACGCGGGCGCAGGATTTGGGGCTGGATATCGTCGCGCTTCAGCCGATGCGCGATTTTGAGGGCATGCCCGAGCCGATGCGCGCCCGCAATTTCGAGCGCGCGCAACGCAAGCTCGACCTGATGGAGGAGCTTGGCGCGGACCTGCTCTGCATCTGCTCAAACGTCCACGAAGATGCGCTGGGCGAAGTCGAGCGCGCCGCCCATGATCTTGCCGAACTGGCCGACATGGCCGCTTTGCGCGGCTATCGCATCGGCTATGAGGCGATGGCGTGGGGTCGTCACGTCAAGGACTGGATGCAGGCGTGGGACATTGTGCGCACGGCGGATCGTCCCAACCTCGGGCTTGTGCTCGATTCCTATCATATCTGCGTGCGCAACAATCCCATTGCGCCGCTGGCTGATTTGCCCGCCGACAAGATCGCTCTGGTGCAAATTGCGGATGCTCCCGCGATCCTGATGGACCCGATGTCGCTGTCGCGCCACCATCGCTGCTTCCCCGGGCAAGGCGATTATCCGCTCGATGATTTTATCGAGGCGACGATCAAGTCCGGCTATCGCGGGCCGTTGTCGCTGGAAGTGTTCAACGACCAGTTTCGCGGCGCCCCCGCCAGCGCGATTGCGCTTGATGGCATGCGCTCGCTGCAAGCCACCGGCGAGCGGCTCGATGCGCGGTTGACGAAAGCCGGGAGCGCGCCGACGCAGATCAGCACGCCATTGCCAAAGGCGCCGGTTATCTCAGGGATTGAGTTTATCGAGTTCGTCACCAGCACGGCGGAATCGCCGCGCCTTGTGACGCTGCTGGAGGGGCTGGGCTTTGCGCGCGTGGCGCGTCATCGCTCCAAGGACGTCGATCTTTATCGCCAGAACGATCTCAACATCGTGCTCAATCGCGAGCAGGAGGGGTTTGCGCATTCGTTCTATCTTGTGCACGGCACGTCTGTCAGTGCGATGGCGTTGCGCTTTGACGATCCCAAGCGCGCGCTGGAGCGGGCCAATGCGCTTGGCGCGCCCACTTATCATGGCCGCGTGGGGCCCGGCGAGGCGGTGATTCCGGCGGTGGCGGGCGTTGAAAACAGCCTGATCTATTACATGAGCGAGCGCCCCAAAGGCGGCGGGACGCCGAGCAATTGGGACCGCGATTTCGTGTTCGTGGAAGAGCGCGCGCCCAAGGGACCGCTGGCGACCATCGATCACATGTCGAACGTGGTACGCCGCTCGGAATTTCTGTCATGGGTCACGTTTTATAAATCCGTGCTCGGGTTTGTGGACGAACCGCAGGTGGAGCTGGCCGATCCCTACGGCGCATTCTACAGCCGCGTGATTGGATCGCCCGACAAGAGCGTGCGCATCCCCATCAACATCGGCGACGGCGGGGCGACTGCGGCGGCGCGTTTTCTGGAGACGTTCGGCGGCGGCGGCGTTCAGCAGATCGCATTCTCCACCAGCGATTTATTCTCGTTTGTGGAAAGCGCGCGCGCCGCTGGCGTGGAATTTTTGTCGATCCCCGATAATTATTACGAGGATCTGGGCGCCCGCTACGATCTGGCGCCCGAACTCATCGAGCGCATGCGCGCACTTGGCGTGCTCTATGATCGCGCAAAGGGCGGCGAATTCTTCCATATTTACACGAAGATGTTCGATGAGCGCTTCTTCTTCGAAGTGGTCGAGCGGCGCAATTATGATCTGTTTGGCGCCGCCAATACGCCGGTGCGTCTGGCTGCGCAGGCCAATGAGCTGGACGCGGCGGCGCGCACGCGGGCGAGCTTTGGCGGATAGTTTCCGTAAGGAACCGTTAAGATCAAGGTGTAAACGTCCTCATCAGACGAGGGCGATTGCAAATATGCACACGGACGGTTTAACCCCTTCGCGGGGCGTATGGGCTTGCCTTGCAGTCGTCACGGCGCTGGCCTGTCTGGCGGTCGCGGCTAAAGGATGGACCGTCGCACTGGACGACGTCGCGCTGATCGTTGTCGTGAGCGTGTTGTTTATCTGCATCGGAGCGGCCTACGCACGCTGGCGTCCATCGCCCGCCATCTCCGCCGCTTGCGGCGCCCTGGCTTTTTTCATCCTCTCCACCGCCGTACTCGCGTCGTTGAGCTATGTCGGCGTCAGCGTCGGGCGTCCGCTTGTGGATGCGCAATTCGCGCGGCTGGACGCTGCGGCAGGCTTCGACTGGAACGCCCATCTGGCGGCGGTGCTTGCGCGGCCGTGGCTGGCGCAGGTTCTGACGCTGGCTTATTTTTCCTGTCAGGCGCAGTTCATGGTCGTGATCCTTGGGCTTGCGCTGGTTAACCGAAAGGCGCTCGGCGAGTTTATGATTCTTTACGCGGCGACCGCCGCGATCGTGGTCGTCGTTTCGGTCGCGCTGCCAGCGGCGGGCGCCTATATTCACCACGCGCCGGACCCAAACCTGATTGCGAGACTGCCAGATCCGGAGGCGGGACGTTGGCACATGCGCGATTTTACCGCCCTGCGGGATGGCTCGTTCCAGCACCTTTCCATTGGCGGCGTCGAAGGCCTCATTACTTTTCCCTCGTTCCATACGGCGCTTGGGGTTCTTTTCGCCCGTGCATTGTTGCGCCTGCCGTATCTGGGCCTCGCGGGCATAGCCCTCAATGGCGTTATGATCATCTCAACGCTTTCGATCGGTGGGCATTACCTTGTGGACGTGCTGGCGGGCGGAGGAATTGCCCTTGCGGCGGTAGCTGCGCTGCAGGCCGCGCGCACGGTCGCGGTCCCCTGCGCCGGGGCGCGGCGGAGAGGCCTGTCCGGCCTGAAGCCCGTCGGCCTTAACGCCCTGCTGCTTTCGCTGGACCCAAGGACGCCGCCCCGCTAAAAGGTCGGCAATTCCTTCCACCTCCAGATCGAGGCTCATCGCCTATGGCGCGCCAATTTGTCTATCACATGCAGGGCCTCTCGAAGACCTGGCCGGGCAGCGGCAAGAAGGTTCTCGACAACGTCCATCTGTCCTTCTACCCGGACGCCAAGATCGGCGTGCTTGGCGTCAACGGCTCGGGTAAATCCACGTTGCTGAAGATCATGGCGGGCTTTGACACCGAATACAGCGGCGAGGCGTGGGTGGCCGAGGGCGCCCGCGTTGGCTATCTGCCGCAAGAGCCGCAGCTTGACGAGAGCCTCGACGTTCGCGGCAACGTCATGCTTGGCGTTGCGCCCAAGAAGGCGATCCTTGATCGCTATAACGAACTCGCCATGAACTACTCGGACGAATCCGCCGACGAGATGACCCGTTTGCAGGACGAGATCGAGGCTGCCGGCCTTTGGGATCTCGACAGCCAGATCGATCAGGCGATGGAAGCGCTTGGCTGCCCGCCCGACGATTGGGCGGTGGACCGGCTTTCGGGCGGTGAAAAGCGCCGCGTGGCCCTGTGCAAGCTGCTGCTGGAGAAGCCCGAGCTGCTGCTGCTCGACGAGCCCACCAACCATCTCGACGCCGAGACGGTGAACTGGCTCGAAGGCCATCTGCGCCAATATCCCGGCGCCATTCTCATCGTCACCCATGATCGCTACTTCCTGGACAATGTGACGAGCTGGATTCTGGAGCTGGATCGCGGTCGCGGCATTCCCTATGAGGGCAATTACACCGCGTGGCTGAGCCAGAAGCAGAAGCGGCTTTCGCAGGAATCGAGCGAGGACAAAGCCCGCGCCCGCGCGCTTGAGGCGGAAAGCGAGTGGATCGCCTCCTCTCCCAAGGCCCGTCAGGCGAAATCCAAAGCGCGTATCGCGCGCTACGACGAATTGCTCGCCAAGCAGAACGACAAGGCGCCCACCAGCGCGCAGATCGTCATTCCGGTGGCCGAGCGTCTGGGCCAGAACGTCATCGAGTTCGATCATCTGTCCAAGGGCTTTCAGGACAAGCTGTTGATCGACGAACTGTCGTTCAAGCTGCCGCCGGGCGGCATCATCGGCGTGATCGGCCCCAACGGCGCGGGCAAGACGACGCTGTTTCGGATGATCACCGGACAGGAGGCGCCCGACGGCGGCAAGATCGCGGTGGGCGAGAGCGTGCAGCTTGGTTACGTCGACCAGT
>CAMCMI010000201.1 GCA_945875875.1 Rhizobium sp. Q54 | reverse complement strand
TCTTTCCTTGAGATCGCCGAGCTTTCCTCGCTGTCGCAAGCACGCGGCCAGCCGCTTGATCGCTGGCTGGGGCGCTCAAACGTTGACGTGAACGTGCTGTTCTCGAACCTGCGCGATCATGGCTCGGTGCGCGATTTCACAACCATCATCCATACCGATTACGGCGCCACTGAAGAGGTTGAAGTCTCCGGCGTCGCAGTGCCGGGCGACAACCCCTGCTATGGCCTGGTGATCCATTCCGTCGCGCGGCGCGGTCGCCAAAGCCAACCGCAGGCGGAAGACCAGGCCCGCAGCGCCGAGCAATTGGCGGAGCTGGTCGGTCGCGTGCCCTTGAAACAGCTGGTGCGCGAGACGGTCGAAATCACGGAACGCATGTGCATCGAGGCTTCCCTGCGCCTCACCGGCGACAATCGCGCAGCCGCCGCCCAGATGCTCGGCCTCAGTCGCCAGAGCCTCTATGACAAATTGCGCCGCTATGATCTGGGCGACCTGCCGCAGGACGATTCAAACTGACACAGGCTTGCGATTCGAAACAACGTTTCGGACAAGCGTCGTTTTTACCTTACATTTTTTAGTGTCAAACTTTCTGGACAGACAGGGACTGCGCGTCTAGTCTGCCATGCATGTCCTATGCAGCGCCCGCTTATCCCGCGCCCTCAGTCATCCTTGAGCTGCTGAAGCCAATCACATGGTTTGCGCCGATGTGGGCGTTCATGTGCGGGCTTGTGTCGACGGGCGCGCCCTTGCTGGACCGGTGGCCGCTTGTGATTGGCGGCATTGTGCTTGCTGGCCCGCTGGTGTGCGGCACAAGTCAGGCCATCAACGATTGGTATGACCGCCATGTTGACGCCATCAACGAACCGCTGCGCCCCATTCCATCTGGCCGCATGCCGGGCGCGTGGGGTTTTTACGTCGCGTGTTTTTTCACCGCGCTTTCGCTGCTGGTCGCGGCGCTGCTAGGCGCCGCCGTACTTGGCGCGGCTGTCGTTGGTCTCGCGCTGGCATGGGCCTACAGCGCGCCGCCGTTGCGGTTAAAGGCCAACGGCTGGTGGGGCAATAGCGCAGTTGGCCTTTGCTACGAGGGCCTGCCGTGGTTCACGGGCGCAGCCGTCGTCAGCGCGGCGTTTCCTGACTGGCGCATCGTGACGCTGGCTTTGCTCTATAGCATCGGCGCCCATGGCATCATGACGCTGAACGATTTCAAATCCGTTGAGGGCGATCTAAAATCCGGCATCGCCTCCCTGCCAGCGCAATTGGGCGTGGGCCGCGCAGCGCGCCTCGCCTGCATCGTCATGGCCGCACCGCAGTTTCTCGTCATCGGGCTGCTTGTTCAATGGGGCCAGCCTGTTCATGCGCTCATCGTGGCGGCGCTTCTGCTGGCGCAAGGCGTGTTGATGAAGCGCCTGCTCGACGATCCGCGCGGGCGCGCCGCCTGGTACAACGCCACCGGCACAAGCCTTTATGTGCTTGGCATGCTGGCCTCCGCCTTTGCGCTGCGCGGTCTTTTGGGTGCGGGCTCATGATCCCCGCCTTGAGCTGGTTCGCGATTGTTCGCATCGGGCTTGTACAAACAGCCATCGGCGCCATCGTGGTGCTGACGACCTCTACGCTCAATCGCGTGATGGTGGTCGAGATCGGCCTGCCGGCGCTTGTGCCGGGCCTGCTGGTGACGCTGCATTACGCCGTGCAGGTACTGCGTCCACGCTGGGGCCATGGTTCGGACGGCGGGCGACGCCGGACGCCGTGGATCATCGCAGGCATGGGCCTGCTGGCGCTGGGCGGCGCGCTGGCGGCTGTCGCCACCGTGCTGATGGAGACCAATCTGCCGATGGGGCTGGCGCTGGGCGCGTTCGCCTTCCTGCTGATTGGCGTTGGCGTCGGCGCCGCAGGCACTTCTCTCCTGACGCTGCTGGCCGAACGCGTCGATCCCGCGCGCCGCGCGCCCGCCGCCACCATCGTCTGGACGATGATGATCATGGGTTTCGCCGTCACCGCAATCAGTGCGGGCAAGGCGCTGGAGCCGTTCTCGTCGCAGCGCCTCATTATGGTGACGAGCGTCGTCTCGGTCATGGCGTTCATCGTCGCGTGCATCGCCATTGCGGGCGTCGAGAAAATCCCCTCTCTGGCGCAAGGCGAGCGCGCGCAAGCTGTCCCGTTCCGGCAAGCTTTTATCGAAGTGTGGAGCGAGGCGCCCACGCGGCGCTTTACGATTTTCATCTTCGTGTCGATGCTCGCCTATAACGCGCAAGACCTTATTCTGGAGCCGTTCGCGGGCATCGTCTTTGGCATGACGCCCGGCCAGTCGACGCAATTGGGCGGCCTGCAACATGCGGGCGTTCTGGCGGGCATGATTCTTTGCGCGATTGCCGGCAATCTGGCGGGCAAGGCGGAAACCGCTGTGTTGCAGCGCTTTATGGTGTGGGGCTGCGTCGCGTCGGGGCTCGCCATGCTTGGCGTCGCGATGGGCGGAATCGTCGGGCCGACATGGCCGATCAAGCCTGCGGTGTTTGCGCTGGGCGTCGCCAATGGCGCGTTCTCAATTGCCGCGATAGGCACGATGATGGCCATGGCGCGCAACGGCAAACCGGGCCGTGAGGGCGTGCGCATGGGCCTTTGGGGAGCCTCGCAAGCCATTGCGTTCGCGCTCGGCGGGCTGCTGGGCACGCTGGCGGTGGATGTCGCGCGCATCGCTTTTGGATCGCCTGTGCCAGCTTATACGCTCGTCTTCATGGGTGAAGCGGCGATGTTCATCCTTGCCGCGATTCTGGCCGCAGCTGTTGCGCGGCGGCAAAACCAGTCTTCGTCCGAAATACAATTGCCTGACTTCGACAAATCGATGGAGCGTGCCAAATGAACGCTGTTCAAGACAATTCCGTTGAGCAATTCGACGCTATCGTGATCGGCGGCGGACCGGCAGGCGCCATCGCCGCGCAGGATTTGGCGAAAGCTGGCCGCAAGGTGATGCTGCTCGACAAGGCCGGCCGCATCAAACCCTGCGGCGGCGCGATCCCACCGCGCCTGATCCGCGACTTCGATATTCCAAACGATATCATCTGCGCCAAGATACGCTCGGCGCGCATGGTGGCGCCCTCTCACAAAGCTGTCGATATGCCGATTGAAAACGGCTTTGTGGGCATGGTTGACCGCGACGTGTTTGACGAATTTTTGCGCGAGCGCGCGCAGGAAGCTGGCGCGCAGCGCCGCACAGGCATGTTCGAAACGTTCTCGCGCGATGAAGACGGGCTTTGCTCCATCGAATATTTCGACAAGGCGGCCAAACGCATGCAACGCGTGCGGGCGCGCTTTATCGTGGGCGCTGACGGCGCCAATTCCGCAGTCGCAGCGCAAGCCCTGCCTCCGGCCGGCCGCGCGCCGTTCGTGTTCGCCTATCACGAAATCGTCAAGGCGCCGGAACCAAAAGCCGATTCGCAAACCGATCCCACGCGCTGCGACGTTTATTATCAGGGCGCGATCTCGCCCGATTTCTATGGCTGGGTTTTCCCGCACGGCGACAAGATGAGCATTGGCGTCGGCTCAGCAAAGAAGGGCTTCTCGCTGCGCAAGGCTGTGGCGCAATTGCGCAACCAGGCTAACCTCTCCGAATGCGAAACCATCCGCTGCGAGGGCGCGCCGCTGCCGCTTTATCCCGCCAAACGCTGGGAGAACGGGCGCGACGTCGTGCTGGCTGGCGATGCTGCGGGCGTTGTGGCGCCAGCGTCTGGCGAGGGCATTTATTACGCGATGGCGACGGGCCGGTTGGCCGCTGAAGCCGTCGACGAAGCCTTGCGCACCGGCGATTGCCGCGCACTCGCCACCGCGCGCAAGCGCTTCATGAAAGAGCACGGACGCATCTTCTTCGTGCTCTGGGTGATGCAGACGTTCTGGTACAAAAGCGACTGGCGCCGCGAGCGTTTCGTGAGCCTGTGCCGCGATCCCGACGTGCAGCGCCTGACGTGGGAATCCTACATGAACAAGGCGCTCGTGAAGCGCGACCCGATGGCCCATATCCGCGTGTTCTTCAAGGATCTTGGGCACATTTTTGGGTTGGCGCGCACCTGAAACGCACGACGCTCATCTGGACCCACGTTTGAAGTGCAACGTTTGACATGAGGCTTGAGAATGCCCTTGCCGGGATGACGAGGAGGCGCAAGCCACTGCCTGCTGCCTGCTGCCTGCTGCCTGCTGCCTGCTCGCTAAACCCTACTCCACAACAATCTTGTACCTTTTGCCCGCATCCAGCGGCCCGCTGCGGCGCAGTCCGTTCAGCAGCATGAAGAGGTCGTGCGCGCGCTCGGACACGTTCATGCGTTCGGCCATGCCCGTTGTCGTATCGCCCTTGCGGGCGACAACGACGGACAGTTTGAGCGGTCGCAGGCTTTCGGCCTCGCGCGGGGGCAGGCGGCGAAAGGAATTAATCGCCGCCAGATAGCGCCTGTCGCTATCGGCGCTGATCGCGCTGGCGGTTCGATTGGCGAAGATGATGCGATAGACCTCGCCGCCGAGCCGCACCACGCCGACGCGGAACTTCCATTCCGGGCCGGACGCAAGCGCCAGCGCGCCGGGCAGTCCGTTGATGGTTTCCAGCTTCAGCGAATCGACGTTCAGCCCTTCGACCCAGCCGGTGCGCATATATTCGTCGAGCGGCGTCTCAAGCGGCGTGCGCACGCTGTCGAGCCGCAGCCCCTCGTTGCCGTCGGCGCTCACGCCCAGCACGGCGGTTTGCGAATTGGTGAGCGTGAAGCCCTCCGGCGCCACGAACGAGAACCCGAGTTTGCCGTGCAAAAAGCGGCGCCCGCGCACCAATCCCTCTCGCGGGTCCTCGCCAAAATCGACGCCGTTGATTGCGGCCAGATAGTCCTCGCGGCCCGCCTCCCCCACGCCCGGCGCGCCGATCTGGCGGGCAGCGGCGATGGCGCGGCTCACGCGTTCGGGCGTCGAGGGATGCGTGGACATGACATCGGGATCGTTTGAGCTTTTGCCGGTCAGCTGTTCGCGCATCGCCGACGAGCGGCCAAGCGATTCCAGAAAGCGCGGCGCGCCATAGGGATCAAGCCCGGCGCGGGCGATTGTGGCGACGCCGATCTGGTCGGCCTCCAGCTCCTGACGACGCGAGAAACTGGCCA
>CAMCMI010000200.1 GCA_945875875.1 Rhizobium sp. Q54 | reverse complement strand
GGCCGGATTTGGCGATGGTCTGGCCGCGCTTCACGGTTTCCCCGCGCTTCACGGCTACCGCGCCGTTGTGGGCGTAAGCCGACACATAACCGTTGGGATGACGGATCAGCACAAGATTGCCATAGCCCTTCAACTCGCTGCCCGCATAGGCAACGACGCCCGATTCTGCGGCTTTGACCGATGTGCCCTCTGGCAACGCGATGTTGATGCCGTCGTTGGCCCCGCTGCGGAAGCCCTGAATAATGCGGCCGCGCGCAGGCCAGCGGAACTCGGGCTTGGACTCTGCGGGCACGCTCGCGGTCGTCTCCTCGGCGTCAACGGCAACGACCTTGGTGCGCTTGGCGGCGGCGGAAGCGTCTTCAGCCACTTTGGCCTTGGCAATTTTTGCGTCTTCGATCTTTTTGGCAGCGAGTGCAGCTTTCTCAGCGGCGGCCTTTTCTCGCAAAGCGATCTTGGGATCGACAGCAACCGGCGCGGCGGCCTTGACCGTGGTCTGGGCGGCGGCGGCTTTAGTTGCAACAGACTGAGCCGGCGCGGTTGTCGCGGCCACGGCTTTCGTCGTAGCAACTGCTTGGGTGGCAGCCACGGCCTTGGTTGCCGCAGCAGGTGCCGCTACCGCTTTGACGGCTGCCGCCTGAGCAGGCGCCGATGCATTATAAACCGGAATCACAAGCCGCGAGCCTGAAGTGACCTGCGAGGCGGAGGTGAGTCCGTTGACCTTCAGCAAAGTGTCCGGCGGCACGCCATAGCGCGACGACAGCGCGGCAACTGTTTCTCCCGGCCCTACCGTGACAGGCGAACCGCCAACCGTGGACCATGGGCCGACATTAGCCGGCACGGACGTGAAGGTGGGGCGCGATGGCAGCGCAGGCGCAGATGCAGATGCAGATGCAGCGGAAGGTTGCCAGGAATTTTGCGGCGGAGCGAGCGGCGCACTTTGTACGGCGCTGACGGGAGCGAGCGGAGCGGAGCGAACAGGCGAGGACGGCGCGTAGCCATAGCCGTTCGAGCCCGCAGAGGAGCCACCTGCGCTCACGCTCTGGGGCGGCACAAGCGATTGCTGCGAGCCGATGCTGGCGGTGGGCGTGTGATCGACGGCGCCGAACGGGCCGTGGGCAAGACGCGATACGTCCGACGAACACCCGGCAAGAAGCGCGGTAATGATTATTCCTGCGGTCCCGCGTAATATCTTTCGGGGCGTCTGAGCCGTGGCGCTCTGCGCCAAATAAGCTTCCCGCCGCACGTTTTTCTGGTTCAACCGACCCATCACGTTACCCGCACTCATACGCACCACACGAACACATTAAGACGCAAGCGGGTTAAGCAATCGTTTAAGATGAATCGGTTTTCTGGATTTGCTTGCAAGCATCATGACTTGTCGAAAACAAAAGCCAAGCTGATGGATCAAAGGCAAGCTGATTTGGAGCGCGTAAGCGGCCCAAGGCGGCATCGCACGATGTCCGTTTCAATGAAATCCCGGCCGCTGCGGGCGCGCCGCACCAGCACGCGCTGGCCATCGGCGCCAAGGCGCCCAAACACCATCAGCCCGCCATCGAGCAGCGCCGCATCGAGCGATTCCGTGTCCTCCAGCAGGCCATGAACCAGAATCCGGTCAAACGGCCCGGCCGCCGGTCCCGCCTCCAGTCCGTCGTCCCATTCCACGCGCGCGTTCGTGAGGCCCAAAGCTTCAAGCCGGGTCTGCGCCTCCAGCGCCAGCGACCGGAAACGCTCGAAGGACAGCACGATGCCCGAAAGCTGTGCCAGAATAGCCGTGGCGTAGCCCGAGCCGGCGCCGATCTCGAGCGTACAATGGCCCGCCTGCACGTCCAGCGCCTCCATCATCCGGCCCACGAGATAGGGCTCGGGCATGGTCTGGCCGCAGGAAATTGGCAAAGCCACGTCGCGCAAGGCCAGATCGGCGTGGCGACGCGGCACGAACATTTCACGAGGCGCAATCTCCAGCGCCCGCAACACCGCCACGTCCGCCAGCCCGCGAGCGCGCAACGCCAGCAGAAAAGCCATGCGCGCCTGCGAACTCCCCTTCTGCCAGTTCGCGCCGACGTCGCCGGAAGGTTCCTGGCTCATGTGTGCGGACCCCAGCCTTCCGAGAAGCGCGTCAGCGTGTCGTAATCGGTCAGGTCCACCCGCAGCGGCGTCACGGAGATCTTGCCCGCCGCCAGCGCCGCCAGATCGGAGCCGGCGCCAGGCGTCGAACGCTGACGCTCGAAGGCGATCCAGTAATAGGGAATGTTGCGTCCGTCGCGCCGCTCCTCGATCTTCAACAGCCCGGCGTCGCGCCGCCCCTGCGCGCAAATCTCGACGCCGGTCACCTCGTCGGGCGCGCGATTGGGGAAATTCACGTTCACCAGCGTATCGGGGAGAAGACCCATCGCCAGCACGCGGCGAATGATCGTGGGGCCATGGCGCTCCGACGTCTCCCACGGCACATCCTCGCGGTCACCCGATGAGTAGGATTGCGACAGCGCGATAGACGGCACGCCAAGGATCGCCCCTTCCATGGCCCCCGCCACCGTGCCCGAATAGGTCACGTCCTCGGCGACGTTGTGGCCGCGATTGACGCCGGACAGCACCAGATCGGGACGCTTGCCGTCGAACAGGCGGCGCATCGCCATGATGACGCAATCGGTGGGCGTGCCTTTCACGGCGTAACGGTCCGGCCCAATCTGCCGCAGGCGCAGCGGATCGTTGAGCGAGAGCGAATGCGCCACGCCCGATTGATCGGTTTCCGGCGCGACCACGGTTATGCGCGCAGCCCCCAGAGCGGCGGCGATCCGCTCAAGACTTTTCAGGCCCGGCGCATTCACGCCGTCGTCGTTGGTCAAAAGAATATGCATGCGACTCGCCGCCTCTCGAAAAGCTGTACGCCGCGATTCTAACACGAGCCTGCACGCGACTTCAGCGCCCTGGCGTAATCGACATCGGCATCGACGAGCGAGGCGGCGGCGCAGGCGCAGGGGCGGAGGGATCAGGCGGCAGGGTTTGCTGAATCGCGTCCGGCGCCTCGAATATCTTGCGCAGAAAACCCGGCGCTATCGCCGACAGCGGATTGACGGTGAGCAGCGGCGCGCTGGCCGAACCGGAAATGCGGAAGTTCACGCCAATCAACCCCTCGTTGCTGCCGCCGCCGAGGATGGGGCCAAACAGCGGGATTTTGGAGAACAGATTGTTGACCCCGTAAGCGGGCACGAAAGTGCCGCTCAACGCCACCTGATCGCGACCATAATCGAGCGCGCCTTCAAGCGTGGCGCCAATGCTGGGGCCGTTGATGGCCCCCTCGCGCAGCTCCAGCCTGCCGGGCGAGCGCGAAAACGCAGCCTGCAGGCGGTTGAACTGCACGGCGTTGGCGTCAATGGCCGCGCGATCCTCGAAACGCCCGCCGGCGCCTTCCGCCACGAGGCGCCTCAAGGCCGGCTCGTTGCGCAGAATGAAATCGCGAATGCTGAGCACGCCGCTCATGCGCGGTCCCGCGTTCAGCCCCACCAATTGCAATTGCCCGCCCTCCATACGCCGATAGAGATCGAGGAACGACAACAGCGCGCCGCCATCGCCGCTGCGGACAAAAAATTGCGGTGCCTCCCCGGCGGGCGTGTTCAACATCGCGCCCGAAAGACCGGCGCGGCCCGAGCGGCCAGCCAGCCGGAAATCACGCAGGGCGCCGCCGCGCCTGACGACTTTGATCTCGACATTGGAAAGCGATTGGCCGTTGTGGCCGTTGAGCAAAGACACTTTGAGATCGAGGTCGAGATCTTTGCCAGACGCGTCGTCCGATCCACCGCCGCCGATGAGCTGCTGCACAAACGGGCGCGCATCCACCGAGCCGCCGCGCACGGTCAGTTTCAAACCGTCCTTGCCGTTTTGCGCGTCCAGCCGCATGTCGTCGCCCGGAGACATGCGCAATTGCGACATCTTCGCCGACGCCAGAGAGCCTGAAGCGTCAAGCTCGATCACCCCTTGAGCCGAGGCCGCGCCGCCCTCGAATACGAAGGATTGCAGGACGGTCTTGTCGCCTTCTGAAA
Source organism: Rhizobium sp. Q54 (assembly GCA_945875875.1). GTDB lineage: Bacteria > Pseudomonadota > Alphaproteobacteria > Rhizobiales > Beijerinckiaceae > Terripilifer. Next base: position 1,114 of record CAMCMI010000200.1, on the reverse strand, counting down.
CCAGCGTGAAGGTCGCCTTGGCGGGCCTGCCGGCGGGCTTTGAATAGCCCGGCGGAAATCCGGCCATCGCAGCTTTTGCAAAATCAATCTCAACCTGCGGACGCGCCTTGTCGCCAACGCCAATTGCCGTCACGACGCGCGCGCTGACTGGCCCCGTCAGTCCCGGCGCCGCCCATCCCTGTTTGGCGCGCGCCGCATCGTCCAGAACGAGCGTGAGGACAGCTTCGCCTGCGCCCTCGTTGGGCCTTTTCAATTCGACGCGTGCAGGCGCCCCAAACAGACGCCCCTGCCCGCTGGCGCGCACGCCCGCCCCATCCGCTACAATCGACAATGCGCCCTGTTCAAAGCGCTCCTTGCCCGCGAATTTCTCAATCGAAAGATTGGTCGCCTGCGCATTGACGCGCACGGAGACAGAATCCTTGCCCGCATCTTTTGACAGACGCAGGTCAATGTTCAGCCGGGCGTCGATCTGCCCCTTCGCAAGCCCCGGCTCCAGCGGTATGCCGCCGAACGCTTTCAAGGCCTCGCGCGACATCAATTCGCCGACTGCCTCCATCGAGCCAACGACCCGCAACGCAATGCTGGCGGGGGCTGACTTGATCGAGAAATCAGGTGCCTCAAAACGGCCCTCGGTTATGGCGAGACGACCGCGTGGCCCCAAATCGAGAAACCCCTCGCGCGCAGCAAAACGCGCCGAGCGACCCGTGACGAGCCCGGCCCCCGAGACTCCCCCCAGCGGCGGCGCGCCGTCAAGATAGGACATCTGCGTATCGGTCAATTCATATTCGATCCGCACGGCCCCGTCGGCGACCGGCTGCTGTCGAGCAATGGCCACGAACGCAGCCTCGTCAAGCTCCACGCTCATTGCGCCCTGCGCCAATTTTCCGCCCGTCAGGCGGGCGAGCAAATAAGCGCGCACATGGGGAGCGACCGGCGTAGGCCACAGGCGCACAATAGTCTTGGCGTTTGTGTCGGAGGCTTCAGCCTTCAACGACAGCCGCCGCGCGCCGGGCGTCATACTCCCGTCGCCGCTCAAGGCGAACGAGAGCTGCGGGCCTTCCAGCAAAAAGCGGTCAATCGAGAAAGCCTTCGCCAGCGGCGACAGGCGCGCCTC
>CAMCMI010000199.1 GCA_945875875.1 Rhizobium sp. Q54 | reverse complement strand
CCGCCGCCATTGGTGAGAATGGCGAGCCGGTCGCCGGGAAAGGGCGCGATGCGGCCAAGCGTTTCGGCGGCGGCAAACAATTCGTCGATCGTGTCCACGCGCAGCACGCCCGCGCGCCGGAATGCTGCGCCATAGACATCGTCTGCGCCCGCCAGCGCGCCGGTGTGGGTGGCCGCCGCTTGCGCCGCGCGCCGCCGACATGAACGATTTAGCGTCCTGAATGGCTTCGACATAAAGCAGAATCGCCCGCGTGCCAGCGTCAATCGCAAACCAGTCGAGCAGGTCGTCAAAGTCGACGTCCGCCATGTCGCCGACCGATACCAGGCCTGAGAAGCCCACGCGCCGCTCCGCCGCAAACGCCAGCAACGATACTGTGATGGCGCCCGATTGCGAGATCACCGCAAGGTCGCCTGCGGGCGGGCGATGGGCGGCAAAGCTGGCGTCGAGCCCGATGCGCGGCGCCAGAACGCCAAGGCAATTGGGGCCGATGATGCGCAATTGCGTGCGTGCGGCCAGCGCCTGCAATTGCGCTTTCAGCGAGTTGGGGCCGTGGCCTGAAGGGTCCGAGGTGATGACGATGGCGACCGGCGCGCCGATGTTCGCGGCCTCCTCCGCCAGCGCCAGAACGTGTGCGCGCGGGGCGGCGACGATGACGATGTCGGGCGCTTGGGCAAGATCGGAAAGGCTTGCGACGCAGGGATTTCCGTCAATATCGTTGTGGCGCGGATTGACAAGGTGAATGGCGCCCTTGAACCCGCCATTGCGCAGATTTTCATGCACTGCGCGTCCAAGGCTGCCCGGCCTCGCGCTCGCGCCCACAAGCGCAATGGAGCGCGCATAAAACAGGCGGTCACGATTGCGAATGCCCATGGCGTGTTTCCCTGAAGACGAGACGCGCAACGTTATCCACGCAGCGGCGCTAGATTACAGGAATCTGAAACGCAAGGCTTGCCTATTCCACCTTGCTCTATTCCGCCATCACGCGCGCGGCGGGGAATGAAACTTCCACCAGCGTGCCCTCGCCCTTGCGGCTGCGGATGACAAAAGCGGCACGATTGGCTTCCACCAAAGCTTTGGTGAGCGGTAGGCCAAGACCTGTGCCATTTGTCGGGCGCGAGGTTTGAATTTGACGGAATGGCTCCAGCGCAGTTTCAACTTCGTGTTCGTTCATGCCGATGCCGGTGTCGCGCACCCGCAGCACGGCGTCGCCGGATTCGGTGAGCGCGGTGGAGACGATCACCTGTCCCCCGGGCTGGTTGAACTTCACGGCGTTGGAGAGAATGTTGAGGACGATCTGACGCAGCGCACGCTCGTCAGCAACCAGATTTGGAAGCTTGGCGGCCAACGACAGGCGCAAGATCACACGCTCGCGCAAGGCTTGCGGCTGCATGATCGAGACGCATTCGGCGATGACGCGATTGGCGTCGACGCTGCCGAAGGTCAGCTCCATCCGCCCCGCTTCGATCTTCGACAGATCGAGAAGATCGTTGACGAGACTCATCACGTGGCCGCCGGACGAATGGATGTCCTTCAGGTAATCGCGATAACGTTCGTTGCCCAGCGGCCCCAATTGCTCTTCCATCATGACTTCGGCAAAGCCGATGATGGCGTTCAGCGGCGTGCGCACTTCATGGCTGATCTTGGCGAGAAAGTCGGTTTTCAACGCGCTGACGCGCTCGGCCTCGCGGCGTGCGTCCTTCAGCTCGCGCTCGGCGTTTTTCCATTGCGTGAGGTCGCGCAGCAAGGCGCAAAACCGCTTGTCTTCGGGCGCGCCGATTCGCCCCAGCGTCATGAAAATCGGGATATGCCCGCCCTGATGCGCGCGGCCCACCACTTCGCGCCCGTCGTTGAGAACGCTGCGCACGCCGTTTGTTTTGAGCCCCGCCAGATAATCCTCAGCGGCGGCGTGGCTTTCGCGGGCGAAAAGAGTGATGAAGTTCTGGCCGATCACTTCATGGCGCTCAAAGCCAAACAGGGCTTCTGCGGATGAATTGAGCGACAGGATCGCGCCGCCATCGTCGAGCACGGCGACGCCGTCGGTGGCGGTATCGAGGATGCTGCGCAATTCCTGCACTTCAGCCTCAAACGCGCGGGCATCGATCTCCAGTGCGCGCAGGCGGGCGGCGGCGCCCAACCGCTCTTCGCCGGTCCCGAAATCCTTTGCGTTGCTGAATGTCATCAAGGTTGCGGGGCCGCCGTTCCAGTCGATGGTCTTCATGCGTGCGTCGAGCGTCAGTGTCTCGCCCTGGGCGGTGGTCACGCTGACGCAAGCGGCGCCGCTCTCGTTTTTCCGATCGGCGAACAATTTTGCAAGGCCGCCGGCTGCGTTGAAATCTTCAAGCGAGCAATAGCCCAGCGCGTCGAGCAAAGCGCGGTTTAAATACACGGCGTTGCCGAGGCGGCTGACCATCAGGCCTGTGTCGATGCTGTCCACAAATGCTGCGGCGGGCGACGGCGCCTGATCGTTCGCGTGGGCGGCGGCGTCAGATACAAGCTCAAGCGGTTCTTCTTGCTCTGGCGCAGAGGCTTCTCTGTGCTCTTCGTCCAAGATCGCCCGCTCGATGGAATCGTTTGCGGACTGGCTTGAGGCGCCGTCCCTGCGCGCGGCGCCAAGAGCGCGCGCGATTTCTCGAAAGGCGGTCTTCTCGCTGGCGGACAATTCAATGCTGTCGTCGTGGTTTGTTTTGTCTGCCGCTGGCGCGCCTTTCCATGCGTCGAGCGCGACGACGTTCGGCGCCCGAAACTTGACGACAGGCTGCGAAGATTGCGTCTCTTGATCGCGTTCATCTTCGGCATCATTTTCAATCTCAAAGGCCGCATCGTCGTTAGAGGCGCGGGCGTGCGGCGCCTCAATCGCGGGCGCCGCCGCAGCTTCCTCAACGAGCGCAGGCGCTTCTTCAACCGACGCGGCGGCAAGAGCCCGCATGCGTGAAAGATGGATCACGCCAAAGCCGCTGAAGCCGTCGAAGCTTTTGTCGCGCGCTTGCAAGGGCACGGCGCCCAGCGTGACGGGCGCCGCCTGCTTCCCGCTCGCGTGCGGCCAAAGCGCTTCAATTCCGCTCCATGTCTGGCGCCGGGCCAAAGCGTCCCGCAACCGCGCCTGCGGATCAACGCCCGCGCGGGCGGCAAATTCCAGAAAGCTCATCCCGATCAAATGTTGCGCGCTCCAGCCCAGAGCCGGCGTCAGGCGCTCGTCGATATTTGTGAAGCGATGGCTCGCATCCGTGCGCCAGACGAAGCGAACGCTGCTGGTGGGCGCTTCCGCCCGGGTCAAGTTCATGGGCGCCAGATTCATGGTTGGCGCTTCATAGGCGGTCGGGGCCGGGTGGGACGCGCTCGCCCGGGCCAGCGTCGCCTGCCCATCGGCTGCGGCGATAAATAGCGGCGGCTCGCCTGCAAAACGGCGGCACTGGAAGATCAGCGCGATGGATTGCCCCTCAATGATAAAACGCAGGCGCTCCAGCCGCGCCGGGCCGTCGGGGCGCAGGTTTGAGACGAGATCCCGGAGGCGGCGCGCGCCCGGCTCGTCGCCGCGCAGGCAACGATTGGAGAGGCTGTCGAGGTTTTCAGCGCCAAAGAGCGTCAGGGCTTCCGGGCTGGCGTGAACAATGCGCGCAGGCTCGCCAGCGGCGACCAGCACCACGCCGCTTTTGCGGAACGGCGCGAACGCAGCATCGGCGAGCGCGGCTTCAAGACGCGCGCTCGTCACTTGCGGTGCACCGTGGGCCGAAATACGCGGCTCGTCCGACATTCAGCGAAATCCTTAAGCCTGACTTTGCGCCTGAATCGCAGCGTGCCTAAAGATGGCCGCTGTTTCAAGCATTTGCTTAATGGATTGTTAAACCGCTCCAGCTTGGGAATCCATGCAAAGCAGGCTCCGGCGCCCATCTGGCTGCGTTCATCCTGAATCTTAGCAATTGGCGGCGCGCTAAATATGGTGCGTTGCAGCGTAGCTCGCGATTTATGTTGCAATGCAGCAAAAGTTCCGGTATGTTATTTATCAGAATGCAAACCAAGGGCTTTTCGTCCGTTGAACTGGTGAGCCTTCATGTCAGGAGACACGATCATGACGAATGAATTTCCCCAGCAGATTCCCCCTGAAATGCGTGAATTCGCAGGCCGCAGCGTCGCGCAGGCCCGCAAAGCTTTTGAAGGCTTCATCGGCGCCGTCGCCAAGACCGCCAGCACCGTAGACGCCGCCGCCGGCTCCAGCCAGGTCGGCGTCAAGGACGCTGGCTCCAAGGCCGTGGCGTTTGCCGAAAAGAGCGTGACATCGGCGTTTGATCTGGCTGAAAAGCTCGTCAACGCAAAGGACATTCAGGAAGTGCTTGCGCTTCAATCGGCTTATCTGCAGCAGCAAATGACGGCTGTTCAGGAGCAGACGCGCGAACTGGGCGAAGCTGTCCAGAAAGCCTCCGGCCTTAAAAAGTAAGCTCAAAACCCCTCGTACACTTACAGCGAAAGGACATCATTCATGGCTGCTCCCCGCAAATCTCCCCGCACTGCGACAAGCAAATCAAGTGCTGCCGTTCCCGCTCCGGCTCTTGTGCAAGCACCTGTTGACGCGCCCGAAGCCAGCCCCGCGCTCGCTCTGGGCGCAGTCATCGAACAGGTCGAGGGCTTCACGCAGGTCGTGCGTCAGGCCAGCGCCAGTTCGCTGGAGCAGAGCCGCGCCGCTTTCGGCCGCCTGAAGGAAGCTGCAGACGAGGCCGCAGCCTCGCTTGAGGCCGCCCGCAAGGTCGGCGACGAGGGTGTGGAAGCTCTGCGTCTGAAGGCGCTTGAGACCATCAAGACCTCGACCGACGCGAGCTTCGATTTCGCCCGCGCTTTGGCTGGTTGCAAGACCCTGGCCGACGCTTTCGCGCTGCAAAATGAGCACGCCCGCAAGCAGGTTGAGGCGTTTAACGTGCAGGCGAAAGACTATTCGAGCCTGGTTCAAAAGGTCGCCCACGATACGATGAGCCCGTTGACGGCAAGTTTTGGCAAAGGCTTTGGCCTTACGGCCTGAAAGCTTTAAGCCTCCTGCCTCAATCAAGAGCGTCGCGCGCCTGCGTGACGCTTTTTTCGTTTAAGGCCCATTCCCGCGCTTGCAATCGGGCGCAGGGCAAACTAGTTTCCGCTCAACTTTTGCCGCCTTAGCTCAGTTGGTTAGAGCACCAGATTGTGGATCTGGGGGTCCC
>CAMCMI010000198.1 GCA_945875875.1 Rhizobium sp. Q54 | reverse complement strand
CCCATGACGACGGGAAGACTGGAGCCGCGCAGCTAAACGCTCGCAGAGTTTGTTCCGGCGCGCAGGCCTGCTATCTTGAGCTTGTCTTATCGCGTCGGAGACGATCATGATTCTGCGGAGACTGGCGCTGTTTGTCGGCTTGTCGTTTGCTTTTTTGACGTCCCAATTGCCGGAATATGCGCAGCAATATCGACAGCGCCTCGGCGGCGCGATTGATGAAATCAACCGCATGCTGGCGGAGTTTGATTCCGACGCCGCCCATTTGAAGATGAACCGCGAGCAGGGCGTCGCGCGCCTTGGCGCCAATCCGGACGAGTTTGCCCGTCAGCGCGCCGCCCGCGTGCGCGAGGACAGCGCCCGGGCCGCCCGCCTGCAACGCCAGCTCGCCGCCTTCGAGACCGCTGGTCCGCTGGCCCGCTTGCAGGTTTTGGCGACCGAGTTCGATCCCGCCATCGCCGCCCGCGCCTGGTCAGCCTACGAGCCGGCGGTCCCTGTCACCGGGGAGGGCGCGACGCTGGCGGGCGCAGGGTTCTTGACGGGATGGGGCCTCTTGCGCTTGTTGGGCATACGGCGTCGCAAGCCGTTGAGTCCCGTCAGGAAAATGCAGGCATGACGTCAAGCGCTGTCCCTCGCGCCATTCCCAATGTTCTCTCCATCGCCGGGTCCGATCCTTCCGGCGGAGCGGGCGTTCAGGCGGACTTGAAAACCTTCTCGGCCTTGGGCTCCTACGGCATGGCCGCGATCACGGCGCTCACTGCACAAAACACGCGCGGCGTGAGCGCAGTCTATGTCCCGCCGGTGGATTTTGTTGTCGCGCAGATCGACGCGATCTTTAACGACGTGCGGGTTGACGCCGTAAAGCTGGGCATGCTCGCCTCCGGCGCCATCGTCGAGGCCGTGGCTGATCGTCTGCGGGCGCACGGGGCGCGCAACATTGTGCTTGATCCGGTGCTCGTGGCCACCAGTGGCGATGCTCTGGGCGCGCCCGACGTGGTGGAGGCGATGATAACGCATTTGCTGCCGCTGGCGCGCATCGTCACGCCAAACATTCCGGAAGCCATGCGCCTCAGCGGCGGGAGTGCGCCGCAGGATTCAGCGGGACTTGAACGGCTGGCGCGCGCCATTCACGCGCTTGGCGCCAACGCCGTGCTGGTAAAGGGCGGTCATATGGAAGGCGAGCTGGCGCCTGACGTCCTGTTCGAGCGCGCCGCCGCGCATCTGTTTGAGGCCCCGCGCGTTGCGACCCGCAACACTCATGGCACCGGCTGCACGTTGTCGTCGGCGATAGCGGCCAATCTTGCGCACGGAATGGAACTGGCGGCGGCGGTGCAGCGCGCCAAAAGCTATTTGACCGCTGCGCTGATCGCCAGCGACAAACTGGATGTGGGCTCTGGCGAAGGCCATGGCCCCGTGCATCATTTTCATGGGCTTTGGGGATAGCGCTGCGTCATGGCGGCGAAGGCCGCCATCCACGTCAGGCCGCGAGCTCGTAGCCTGACGTGGATCCCGGCCTTCGCCGGGATGACGGCATTGGCGACGCCCCTGCATCCCCATCGCAGCGCGTCTCAAAACCCCTCCACCGTCTCCACCATTTTCTTGCGCATGGCGGCGTCCGGCAGGCGGCCCATGCCGGCTTTCAAATTGTCGACCATGTATTGCGGCTTGTCGGTGCCTGGAATCACGGCGGTGATGGCGGGATTGCCGAGCAGCCATTTCAGCGCGAATTGCGCCCAGCTCGTGACGTCGATCTCTTTGGCGTAATCGGGCAGCGGCTTGCCCGCGACCGCCTTGAAGAAACGCCCGCGCCCGAACGGCAAATTGGTCAGGATTGCGCAACCGGCGTCGGCTGCGGCGGGGATAAGCCGCTCTTCGGAATTGCGGTCAACCATGGAATAATCAATCTGGAAAAAGTCCGGCTTCTCGCGCCGCACGCAGGCCTCGACGGCGGCGTAATCGCGATCAAACGACGACGTGACGCCCACATATTTGCAAAGCCCCTGCGCCTTCCATTCGCGGTAAAGATCGAGGCTTTGATTGGGGTCGCGCACGTTGTGCAATTGCATCAGCTCGACGCTTTTTGTTTTCAGTTTTTCAAACGAGGCCTTCATCTCCGCCTCGCTTGCAGCGCGGTCGGCCACGCGCACTTTAGTGGCCAGAAACACTTTGTCGCGAAGGCTCGTGGCGGCGAACAATTCGCCAAGCCGGTTCTCCGCCTTGCCATAAGAGGGGGCGGTGTCGATGAGTTTTCCGCCGCCCGCCACAAGCGTTTTCAATACCTCGGCGCGCTCGTCAAATTTCGCGTTATCGTTCTCGAAGTCGAAAATAATCGCGGTGCCGATGCCGATGGAGGGCAGCATTTCCCCCGAACTCGGGATCTTGCGCGCGAGCAAAGCCCCCTGCGCCAGAACGCTTTCCGGTAAAAATCCGACTAGTGCGGCGCCTGCGCCAAGGCTTAAGGCGTGCCTACGGGTGAAGTGGCTGAAACCGTGCGTCATGATTCTAGGCTCCCTCTCTAATGGCGGCGCGCTTGTCTTGTGCGCGGCCCAATGCAAGCGCCAGCGCGCACCAGCCCAGCATCAGCGGAATCGCAATGGCTGCAATGCCTGACATGCTGAAGCCCAGGGCGCGCAGGCCGGTGAACGACCACGACCAGATAACGTCGCCGCCGCGAAATACGGCGGCGTCAATCAGGTTCTTGGCCTTGTATTTTTCATCGCGGCTGACGGAGGTGAAGAAAATCTCGCGCGCCGGATTTGAAAACGCAAAATTGGCCGTGCGCTGCAACGCCTGGAACGCGATGATGATCGCAAGCGTCGGCGCCACAAGCAGCGCGGCGAATCCTGCGGCGAAAATCAGCGGCAGAATTGCGGCGGACGCTCCCGCGCCGATGCGTTTAATGATCGCGCCGGTGGCGAGAAATTGCAGGCCCAGCGTGAGCAGATTGGCGGCAAGGTCCATGGTGGCGAACATGCGCGTGCGTACGGCGGGGTCTTGCGAGGCGGCCCGCACCACGTCCTGCTGCATAAAGTAAAGGAACGTTCCCGCCAGCGACAACAGCGCGACCCAAAGCGCGATGCCCGCCAGATAGGGCGAGCGCGCAATCAGCATGAAACCATCGAATACGCCGCCTTTTCCATCAGGATCAGTCTGCGGCGCAGCGGTTTCTTCACGCCGGGGCGAAGCGCGCTCCAGCGCCATGGCGCATAAAATGGCTAGCTCCAGCAATATTCCGGCCACGATCAGCAGGTTCGCGGTTCCAAGCCGCTCGGCCAGAGTGACGGTGGCCGCCGATCCAAGCAGCGTGCCCGCAGTGCCGCCCGCTGCGATGAATCCAAACAGGCGCTTGCCCTGTTCGGTGCGGAAGATATCGGCCATGAACGACCAGAACACCGACACCGCAAACAGGTTGAAAACACTGACCCAGACGAAGAACACGCGCGCTGTTTCGGCGCGAAAGAAATCATATTGCAGCGCGAGCCAGAACAGCGCGAGATTGGCGACGAAGAATTGATAGACGACGGGGATAAACCGCGCGCGCGGCAAGCGCCCCACCGCAAAGGCGTAGACCGGCGAGACTGCAAGCATCACGAAAAAGGTCGCCGTGAACAGCCATTGCAGATAATCGCGCCCAGCCGCCACGCCCATCTCGTCGCGCAGCGGACGCAGCACAAAATATGAAGCGAGCAGAAAGAAGAAATAGGCGAACGACCAAACAACCGCCCGCATTTCAGCGGGCTTTGCGCCAATCGCGCGCTGGAGCGCCTGTTCCGTCCCCATCATGCGCTTTTTCCGTTTATTTCTCAGCTTGCCCAATGGGTTCCCCAAAGGCGTTTTGATGCATTCTGCGCAGATTAACGCCAGACCTCAACGGGGGGGCGTCCGCCTGTGGCCTGTTTTGTCTCATTGGCGCCGGGCTCCGCGCGCATTAGAACCTATGCGTCACGGAGTTTGATGATGCGGAATATGGAATCAGGCGGCGCGCCGCCAGCTGGGCACCCCCCGGTTGCGTTTGGCAAAGTGGGTGTGCTGCTGGTCAATCTGGGTACGCCGGACGCCACCGATTATTGGTCCATGCGCCGGTATTTGAAGGAGTTTCTCTCCGACCGCCGGGTGATCGAGACCCCGCGCGCGATCTGGTGGCCGCTGCTCAATCTCATCATCTTGACCACGCGGCCCGGCCGCAAGGGCAAGGATTATGATTCGATCTGGAATCGGAAGCTGAACGAGGGGCCGCTGCGCACCATCACCCGTTCGCAATCCGACAAGCTCGCCGCATGGGTGGCGCAAGCCGGGCTTGGGCAGACGGCTCGCCCGGTGGTGGTCGACTGGGCGATGCGTTACGGCAACCCGTCCATCGCCTCGCGCATTCTGGCGCTTCAAAACCAGGGCTGCGAGCGCATTCTCGTTGTGCCGCTTTATCCGCAATATGCGGCGGCAACGAGCGCGACCGTCGCCGACAAGACCTTCGACGCCTTGAAGGCGATGCGCTGGCAGCCGGCGGTGCGCATCGCCCCGCCCTGGCATGACGATTCCGCATACATCGATGCTCTGGCTGATTCCATGCGCGTGCAATTGGCCGCGCTTGATTTTGAGCCCGAAATCATCATGGCCTCGTATCACGGCATTCCGCAAAGCTATTTCGACAAGGGCGATCCCTATTATTGCCATTGCGCGAAAACCACGCGGCTGCTGCGCGAGAAGCTGCAAATGTCGCCCGAGCGTTTGCTGATGACGTTCCAGTCGCGCTTTGGCCCCGCCAAATGGCTGGAGCCCGCCACCGACACGACTCTGAAAGCGCTGGGCGACAAGGGCGTCAAGAGCGTCAAGAGCGTCGCCGTCGTCACGCCGGGCTTTACCGCCGATTGCCTTGAGACCATCGAGGAAATTGGCATTGAGAACCGCGAGTATTTTGTTGAACACGGCGGCGAAAATTTCGCGCGCATAGATTGCCTCAACGACAGCCCGCAAGGCATGGCGGTGCTGCAGGCCGTGGTCGCGCGGGAGCTTCAGGGCTGGATCTGAAACAATGGAGCAGGCTTCGCCATTCTCGTTGCTGATGACGAGCGTCGATACGCGGCAGGCCGCTGATCTCATCATCGCCCGCGCGCTTGATTTGAAGCTGGCGGCCTGCGTGCAGGTTGCCGCCATCGAGAGCCATTATGTGTGGGAAGGCGAGCGCACCAGCGCGCCCGAGCTGATG
>CAMCMI010000197.1 GCA_945875875.1 Rhizobium sp. Q54 | reverse complement strand
CTGCACCAGAGGTTCTACAATGGCCGGCTACGCAACCCCAACCAGCTTCGCCGGCCACCCCAGCGCTAGCTACAAACCAAATCGTCAACTAACATAAAGACCGGATCACCTCATGGGGGCTGGCTACTGATAATCGATCATGTCGCTGTTCAGATTAAGGGGCGCAGTCAAGAAATCGCTGACGAGATAGCCCTTGCCCTTGGGGACGCCACCGAAAACGCTCGGCAATTGCTTCAGCCACGTTTCGAGGCAAGCCGTAAGCTCTGTGTTGTTCTTGTCGCTTATCGCTTTGGCTACACGTTTGACGTAGTTTTGGAACCCTTGCGGCAGCTTGCTGAGATTGGTTTTTGACAGCTCAAGAAAAGTCTGTCCCCAGGATTTATTCCAGTTTTTGCCGCCAATTTTTTCAAATTTTGCCGAGCCGTTCATCAATCCCTTGAACCAGGACGTTTCGCGCCACCAACGATCTGGATTCTGGTACTTGGTTGTTCCGCGATACAGCCTGTCAAATTCTGTTTTGGTGATCTTGCCGCTGGAATCCTTCATCATCAGAGTGAGGCCCAAAACTGCGATTGGGCGATCCACAAGCACGACGTCGTTTGATGTCAGAACTGCATTCGGCGTTATGATTACGCCGCTCTTGAGGACGACCTTCTTTCCGCTTGCGTCCTTGTAGGAAACGTCAAGTCCCTGCGTCGTCCACCACCAGTCGAACAGGTCTCTGTTGTATGCCGCTTGCGCACGATCTTTCTGGGCTCTGGTAAGGGAAGAGCCTTCTTTCAGACCCAAATAAATACAGGCGTTTTTATCGCTGACGCCGGATTGAAATCCGAGCGCCTTCAATGTCAGGGTGCGTCCGCCGTGTGCGTTCCAGGCCGAGAATAGCTTCGCGTAGGCGTCTGTATGACGATACCAGCGCCAGTCGGTTTTGTCCTTCGGGTCCCAATGACCAAGAACGACATCTTTGTTGCTAATGTCGGAGCGATAGGTGGCGGTCATTTTGAAAGCCTCTAAAAAAAACTCAATGCGCGGAACAAAAAAGAATTCGATCAAAAAAATGGGGCTTGTGTTTCGTTAGTGTCGTTGTTTTGGAGGCGGGGTGGCGGTTAAACGAGCTGCTGCGGGATTAATCAGCCTGACGGCCGATAGAACACGCAGCGTCCGCCCCGAAGTACAGCTTCGACGCGGGCTGGTCCTTGCCTTTGACCTGGCCCTTCCACCATTGCTCGTTCAGCACGCAGAGTGCGTTGTAGCTTGCCTGCGTCTGGTTCTTGTTGAAGGCGGCATAGGCCTCCCTGCCGTCTTTGGCGTAATCCGGATCGGCCTTGGATTTTTCCGCGTCGAACCGGTGATTTTTCCAGCCGTTGTTTGGATCGTTGATCTTGTCGGACATCGAGGCGGTGGAGCGCCACCAATGGAGTGCATCGCTGGCAGGCTTGAACGGCTTCGATAACGTTACATTTAAAAACTCAGCATTTTGTGCGAACCATTTCGCAAGATTTTCCATGCCAAAATTGGTTTGATGTGTTCCGTCAAAGCTCTCATCTCCTGAGTTGGAGACAGATGTCCAATTGATGGCGTCCGCTTTCACGTTCGACAGTCCGTCGCCGAGGATCATGATTTCGGTGCGCTGGGTCGTCGCCATTTTAAACTCCATACTCAAACTGGATTTTATGAAAAATGTCTCTGAAATAGGGGCAGAACAGCCGTCGTCCTCCGCTCCGTTTTGTGCGGATGAGTGGTATCGTTTTCAGGAAGCTTCAAAACTCAGGTTCCGCCGTCTGCGTTCTCGAAATGAGCCGCGGCAGCTCGAGTAGGGTTTTTAATCAAATGGATAAAATCATAATCAATCTCACTCGTTCGTAAAACAGATCGCAGTAAGGGCCTTCAGCGTGATAATTTGCACCGGTCGGTTCATTGCGCGATTTTTGCTAAACTGCATTTCCCATGTACGTCCCTCTCACCGACGGACTTTAAGGCCGTACTCTGGCTTGAGCTTACGGCTCTCCTAAAGGAAGCGTCAACTTTTTTATGTATTTTTGCTTTGGATTTCCGCTTCTAGGTTAACTTTAAGGCAGATTGTCCTTTGTCCGGAGGCGAGCCTACGTCGCTGACGCCTCCAGTTGGAGCGTCCAAAAAACAGATTTGTAAATCTGCGGCTTGCGGAACGCAGCACGAACAGATAGGGTCCGTTCACGATTTGTTTAGCCGATTCGATGCAGATTGCGCATATACAGGCCGGTATCTTCCGGCGTCTATGGCGCGGCCTGCCGGGTCGTAGCGAGAGGGCGAGCGTCCATGCTCACGAAAAAGCAGAGCGAGCTGCTGCGGTTCATCAACGAGAAGTTGAAGGAGACGGGCGTTCCTCCCTCCTTTGATGAAATGAAGGATGCGCTCGATTTGCGCTCCAAGTCGGGCATTCATCGCCTCATCATGGCGCTTGAGGAGCGCGGCTTCATCCGCCGTCTGCCCAATCGGGCGCGGGCGCTGGAAGTGTTGCGCCTGCCTGAATCCTCCACGCCGTCAACGCCCACAGGTCGCTCCGGGCGCTTCCCTGTCATTGAGGGCAATCTCGGCCGCGTTCGCAAGCAGGCCCCTGACGAGGCGCCTGCTGGCGTCATCATTCCCGTGATGGGACGCATTGCGGCAGGCACGCCGATTTCCGCGATCCAGTCGCGCAGCCACACCATCACCATGCCGCCGGACTTTCTGGCGGCGGGCGAGCATTTTGCTTTGGAAGTGCGCGGCGATTCCATGATCGAGGCCGGCATTTTCGAGGACGACACCGTCATCATCCGCCGTCAGGATTCAGCCGATACTGGCGACATCATCGTGGCGCTGATCGACGACGAGGAGGCGACCCTCAAGCGCCTTCGCCGTCGCGGCGCCTCGATTGCGCTGGAGGCCGCCAACCCCGCTTACGAGACCCGCATCTTCGGGCCGGACCGGGTGCAGATTCAGGGCAAGCTCGTGAGCCTGCTGCGCCGCTATTGAGCTAGTCTTGGCGCAAGTCTTGGCGCAAGTCTTGGCGCAAGTCTTGCGCCTCGTCATCAATCTCAAAATCTTCGGGCACGATGGCGCCGCGCGCAACCTGCGGGGCCAGAAGTTCCTCTGGCGGAGGCGGTTTTGGCGCCTTTGTCCACGGACGGTCAAGACCGGCGGCGCGGACGCTGTGCAACCGGAATTGTCCGTCGGGCGTCAAGTAAACCTGCGTAGCTCCCTGGCGTTCAAAATGGGCGCCGTCGAGGACCAGCGCGGGCTGCTTGCACAGATTGCGCACGAACAGCTTCGTCACCACAATGTCCGCGCGGGCGCAATCTTCGGCCAGCGCACGCATATCGAGTACAAGCGCCAGAGAGCGCCCGTCCGGCAGGATCGCGACGCACCCGGTGTCATCGCAACGCCCCGGCCCCAGCAAGCCGAGGCCTGCTGCAGTTTTCGCGCGCGGATTGCGCATGTCGGCATCGCCCGCCAGCCATCGCGACAGCGCGAACGGGTTCCCCTTCTCGTTGAGAGCGTACAAACTTCCCTGCTCTCCGCGCCACGCCAGAGTTGATCCGCGCGCATCAATGAACAGGTCGGGCTTTGGCGTGTTGAACGCCATCGCAAAACCAGCGATTGCAAACACCAGCCCAAACCATCGCAAAGCGCTGCGCCACAGCGTCATCCAGATGATCGCCATAGTCATCGTCAGCAAGGCGCCAACGCCGAACGCGGGCGTCATGCGGATGGCGCCGGGCAATTGCGCCACCCATTGCGCCACCCACACCATCAGGTGAACGCCCTGCCCCATCATCCACCAGACAGGCGCATCAAGACCGAACAAACTGGCGACCACGCCAATGGCCGCCGCAGGCATGACAATGAATTCCACCACAGGCAGCGCAAGCGCATTGCCGATCAGCCCATAAGCCGAGAGGCGATGGAAATGGAATGTCGCATAAGGGTCCGTCGCCAGCGAGGCGACGAGCGTGGTGGCGAGCACCGCAAACATAGCCTTGCGCACGCGCTCAAATACGCCGGGGGGCGCCTCGCGCGCAAAGTCCCTGTCGCGCGGGCCTTTCTCGAACAGCGCGATCATGCCCGCCACTGCGGCGAACGACATCTGGAACGATGGCCCAAGCAGCGTAGAGGGCTCACGCGCCAGCACGATCAGGGCGGCGATGGCAAGATTGCGCATCGAGAGCGCAGGCCTGTCGAACAGAACCGCGCCCAGCAGCACCAGCATCATCACCATGGCGCGCTCGGTCGCCACTTCCGCTCCCGAAAACAGGCAATAGCCGATAGCGCCCGCCATCGCGAAGCCCGCCGCCCATTTCTTGATCGGCCGTCGCAGCGCAATACCCGGCATTGTCGCCAGCAAGGCGCGCATGGTCCACATGAACAGACCCGCCGCCAGCACCATGTGCAGGCCGGAAATCGAGACGACGTGATAAATGCCGGCGCCGCGCAGGGCTTCATTGGTTTCTTCGGGGATCAGCCCGCGCTTGCCGGTAACGAGCGAGGCCGCCACCGCCCCGCTGGTGCCGCCGATCACGCCGGCGATGCGCAAGGTGAGCGCGTTGCGCCCACGATCAATCCACGCCACGAGCTGCGTCGCCAAGGGCGCCTGCACAGCAGGGGCGAGTTGCACGCGCGAGAGCACAGAGCCGACGGCGCCCATGCGCTGAAAATAGGCGTCGCGGGAAAAGTCATAGCCCGAGGGCTCGGAAGCACGCGGCGGCGGCGACAGGCGCATGGTGGCGGCGATGCTGGCGCCTGCCGCGAAATTCGGCGTGCCTCGCATCGTCACCCGCATCCGCACCGGCGTTTGCGCGGCGCCCAGCCCCTCAATCGCCGCCACACGCAGGAACAGGCGCGCGCCGCCAATGCGCGGGTCGATAGCCTCAACAAACGCGGTGACTTTCGCGGTCATTGGCCGCTCCAGCACAGGCGCCTCGACCATGGCGGTGCGAAACGCGGCGCAGGCGAAACCCGCAAACAGAAAAGCCCCCGCTGCGCAGGCTCGCGCCGAGCCCGCCCGCCCCAGTCCATGGGCGCGCAGACCTCCCGCTGCCAGCAGCAGCGCCAGCATTGCAGCAGGCCACAGAGGAGGCTCCTGATCGGCTGCAAAATAGCCAAGGATTCCGAGGCCAAAGAACACCGGCAACCACAGGAACAGCCGCCGGTCGCGCGCCTCCTGCTCGAACAGGCCCACGATCCGGCCCCAAA
>CAMCMI010000196.1 GCA_945875875.1 Rhizobium sp. Q54 | reverse complement strand
TCGCCGCGTTCTGCGATGGGGCCGACGACGACTTCGATAATGTCTTCGAGCGTGACCAGCCCCTTCACGGAGCCGTATTCATCCACCACGAGCGACATTTGCAGGTGTGCGTTTCGGAACTCCTGCAATTGGTTGCGCAGCAGGCGGGTGTCGGGAACGAAGGTCGCTGGCATCGCAAGCGAGGGCAGGTCGATGCGCGAGGCGTCTCCGCCGGCCGCCCAGAAGGCGCGCAGAACGCTTTCAGCATCCAATATGCCGATCACGTCTTCTCCAGCATCGCGCCAGAGCGGCATCCTTGTATGGGGAGAGGACAAAAGCGAGAGCACGTTCTTTTCGGTCGGATCGTCAGCGTCGAGGGCGTTAATTCGCGAGCGATGGGTCATGACGTCGTCGACCGCCAGATCATCGAGCGCCAGCACGCCGCGCAACATGCGGCGCTCTTGCCTCGCCGCAATGTCAGCCTCGCCCTGCGCGCCCACACCCAGCAGATCTATGGCGCCCAGAAGCTCGTCCTCGCTAAGGGCTGCGCTCTCCGTATCGGGGGGCTTGACGCCGAAAAGTTTTAGCGTGAACGCGACGAGCTTGTTGATGGCTGTCGCCAGCGGGCCAAACAGCCGCATCATGAACGTCAACAGAGGCGTCGCATTCATGGCCGTGCGCTCGGGATGCTGGAGCGCATAGGTCTTTGGCAAAACTTCCGAGAAAATCACGAGCAGCACGGTCATGGCGAGCGATGCGTAGACCACGCCGCCCTCGCCGAACCACGTGATTAAAAGTCCGGAGGCCAGGGCGGTTGCAGTCGTGTTGACGAAATTATTACCGACGAGGATGGCGGCGACCACACGGTCCTTGCGCTCACGCAATTTTGCCAGTTTGCGGGCGCGAATGTCGCCCTCTTGCGCGCGTCTGCTGATGAACGCTCTGCTGGCGGCGGTGAACGCCGTCTCTGTTCCCGAAAACATCGCTGAAAGGAGCAGGCAAAGAAGGATCAATCCAAGGATTATCCAACTATAGGGGTCCATAATTGCTTAAGCTCCAGAAGGAATCGAAGATAGAGGCAAGACAATTTACGATAGAAACTCGCAACTCTAACGTCGAAGCGTATCAGCCAAGACCGGAATGTAAGCGCCTGTTTATAGACGCTTTCCCAAAAAGTGCAATCAGACGCATATTCCGCGACGGCAGCCCTCGAAAGACCAGGCTTTCTGGCGACGACGCCGTCGATTCGAACAGGCAGCAACGGGCAGGGGAGGATTTTACGCGAAAGGTTGCACTCCTTTGGCTACGCCGTAAAGCACTCCCCCGGTTGGTCAGATCGATGCGCCTTCGCGCTGTATGGCGATCCACGCTTCGATGTTGCGTCCAATTTTAATCGGCAGCACGCGCCAGTACATGATGAATGGGGTTCCATCCTTCTTGTAGTTGATCGCTTTGCCTTCAAATTTACCGCCAGTTTTCAGGACGTCTCTCAGCCTGTCCGTCACTTTTGCGTCTGTCCCGGCTCCCTGCAAAATGCGGGGCGTCAAACCAATGACGTCGCTGGGGTCATGGCCGGTCAGCTTTTTGAAGGCCTTGTTAGCGTAAACGATCTTGCCCTCTTTCGAGTTGTCGGTGATCAGGATTGAGTCAAAGCTGTTTTCAGCCAAAATCTTCAGAAGCGGCAGGCTCAATCCCGCGCTTGCCAGAACATTTTCATGGTCGATCGCCATAGCGTTTCTCCGCATTTGTTATTGTTTGAAACCTTCAAACCTGCATCAGGATGCATGGACCTTTGCGGAGAAGTCAACCAAACGTCAGTTAAACAGCTCAGGCGAAAGGACAAAAAGTCGCGGGTCTTCGTCTGTCACACTAAGAGCGCCACAGAGCCAGCTATAAAATTGACACGGCAAGTGCGCCAAGGCAGTCTAGGCTAACAGCTCCTCAGAAAGGGGCGCGACTTAAAAAGCACAGGGGGAGACAAGCTCAGGCAAATGCCGATTTGCGACGATTCGCTCCCATGCGCGCACAGATCGCAGCAGCCCGAAGCGCAGCGCCTGACAACCACAAAACAGCCTGGCATCTCCCCGGACTTTTATCTGCGCACGCCCGTGGGCCGATATGAATTAATTCTGCAAACCGAAAACTGGAAAGACAAAAACGCCATGACGAAAAGCCCTGACGCCCAAGCGCCCGCCGATCTGCAAGCGCCCGCCGATCTGCGCGAACACATCGAAAGGCTCCGCGAGAAGGGTTTGCTGACGGTCATCGACGCGCCGATCAACAAAGACACCCACCTTCATCCTCTCGTGCGCTGGCAGTTTCAGGGCGGCCTCGCCGACAACGCACGGCGCGCCTTCCTGTTCACCAACGTACATGGTTCGGACGGGCGCCAGTTCGACACCTCCGTCATCGTTGGCGCGCTGGCCGCCTCGCCGGAGATTTACGCGACCGGCATGGGCGTCAGCGTCGATGAGATTGGAGACGTTTGGAACCGGGCGATTGCAACGCCGATTCCGCCGACTAAAATAGATAATCCGCCCTGCCAGGAGATCGTGATAACGGGCGATGATTTGCGCAAGCCCGGCGGCGGGCTGGCGACATTGCCGATCCCTATTTCAACGCCGGGATTTGACTCAGCGCCGTATTTTACGGCGACGCTGTGCGTCACCAAAGATCCCGAAACCGGCGTGCGCAACATGGGCACCTATCGCGCGGGCCTCAAAGCGACCGACCGTCTCTGCGTGCGCATGGCGACGCGGTTGACGGGCGCTGGCGGCTATCAACACTGGCTGAAATACAAAGCGCTCGGGCAGCCGATGCCGATCGCAATCGTCGTCGGTGCGGCGCCCATCGTGCAATATACGGGGCCGCAAAAGCTGGCGACGGACGAGGATGAAATGGCGGTGGCTGGCGGCCTTGCAGGCAGGACGCTGCGCACCTGTCAGGCTTTGACGGTGGATCTTGAAATTCCCGCTGATTCAGAAATCGTGGTCGAGGGTTTGATCGATACTGATTGCGTGGAGCCCGAGGGCCCGTTCGGCGAAAGCCACGGCTATATCGCGCTTGAGGAGTTCAACATGTCGATGCGCGTGACCGCGATCACGCACCGGCGCAATCCGATCCTCGTCTCGATTGTCAGCCAGGTGACGCCGAGCGAATCCAGCGTGATGAAAAAGGTCGCCTACGAGCCGCTTTATCTGACGCATCTGAAAAAGACGCTCAACATAAAAGGCCTCACCGGCGTCGTCATGCACGAGCCCTTGTCTAACCTGCGCCCGATCATCTTCCTGACGTTCGCGCGCAATTCAATTCAATCGGAAGTCTGGCGTGGCCTGCAAGGCGCC
Organism: Rhizobium sp. Q54; assembly: GCA_945875875.1. Lineage (GTDB taxonomy): Bacteria > Pseudomonadota > Alphaproteobacteria > Rhizobiales > Beijerinckiaceae > Terripilifer. The sequence continues at coordinate 1,898 of CAMCMI010000196.1, read as the reverse complement.
TCCACGCTGCAAGCCCAGTGTGGGAAGATCGTTATCGCAGTCACCGACGACGTCGATCCACGCAACGCTGACGCGGTCTTCTGGTCGATGGCTTATCGGTCCAATCCGATTGAGGATCTTCTGGTTGTGCCCTATCGCTCACGAAGCCATGGGCCCAAATCAGACGGACCGGCGGGCTCCACCTTGCTGATCGACGCAACCGCCAAAAGCCCGATGCCGCCGCTGGCGCTGCCGGCACGCAAGTTCATGGAGGAGGCGCTGGAGATATGGAACAAGATCGGCCTGCCGGGCATCACGCCGCAATCGCCTTGGCATGGCGTGCATCTGGGCGATTGGGATGACCGCTGGGAGAGCTTTGCGCAAGCCGCCGTCGCGGGCGATTGGGCGCGCAACGGCGAGAATTCTTTCCAGCGCCGCAGGCCTGACGTGGCGCCGGAAACGCCTGTGCGGCGGGTCGAAAAGTAAAGCTGCAAACAATCTGGCCTCGCGCCGATGGCGTGAGGCCAGACAATAAGGTTCAGGGCTTGCCCAGAATAGCGATGGCGTCGCGCACCAGCGGCGCAGGGGTGCGATGCAGATCGGCGATCAGCGCTTCGGTCTTTTCGCCAGACAGCGGCCCGTTGATCTCAAGCCGCGATTTGGCTGCGTCGGCCAGGAAATCTTTATCAAGCAAAACTTTGTCGAAAGCCGCGCGCATGATTTTCGTCTGCGCCGCAGGCATGTTTGGCGGCGCGAAGACGACGCGGCCGATCACGCTCTGGGTGAATATGAGCTGCAGGATCTTGCGCTCGTTGTCATTGCGGGCGAGATCGAGAATCGTCTGCGTATCAGGCAGATCTTTATGCCGACTCAAAGACATTTGCAGCAGGATCAGAATGTGCTTGTCGCGAATCCAGTCAGGCTTCATGGTGACGACCGAGGTGTAATTCCACCCCGCGATCCCCTGCACCTCGCCGCGCTCCAGTGCCAGCACGTTGGCGCCGCTGCCGTTATAGCCCGAGACCAGTTTCAGCTTGGCGTCAAACATACGGCTTAGAATGTTGGCGTGCACGACGCTGTTGTCGGAGGCGCCGGCGCCGCCCACGATCAGCTCTTTGCTGAACAAATCCTGCAAATTCTTGACCGGCGAATCTGCGCGGCTGACGATGACCGATACGTCGTTGTTGAGGCTGCCTATCCACGTAAACTCGCGGGCGTCATAGCGCGCGCCCGGCGATTCAAACAATGCGGCGGTGGCGATTGCGCCCGGCGCCAGCCCGATGACGGTTCCATTGCGCGCGGCCTGCGAATGAATGTGATTGGCCATTATGACGCCCGCCGCGCCCGGCATGTTGCGCACCGTAACCGATGGCTGCCCCGGAAGATGCTTGCCCACATGGCGCGCGTAGAGCCGGGCGTAGGCGTCATAGCCGCCGCCGGGCGCATGGCTTGCAAGCATGCTGACGCCCTTGCTCGCCTCATCAGGGGCAGGGGTTTGAGCAAACGTTTCACCTGTCAGCGCCAGACAGGCGCCCAGCGCAAGAGCCAACGACGAACGGAATAATCTGCGATCATGCTGCCAGTTTGAAGCCATGCCATTTCCCCCCAATGGACAACTTGCTGCGCCCTTTTTTTTGAGCGTCCCCCCAGATCGACGTTCTGTCAATGGGGCGCCGTGATTTTGTGGCCAGCTCGTCATCTGTCTGGTTTTTGAAGCGTATGAACTGTCCGGTGTTAGAACGGTCTTTTTGGGGCGGCGTTGTCGTTCGTCTTGGCCATTGCAATTGGTTCAAGCGCAAACTTTGTTCAAGCTGCCCGCATTCCTAACCGCGCAAGTCTCGGCAATAATTCCTGCGCGAGAAACGGCAATTCCTTGACGTAATTCACGAGTGAAAACGCGATGCCGGAGAGACCGGCGT
>CAMCMI010000195.1 GCA_945875875.1 Rhizobium sp. Q54 | reverse complement strand
CGCCGCTGCGCTCACCGGCCTGTGCTACGCGGATCTCGCCAGTCGCTGGCCGCACGCAGCAGGCGCGGCGCTGTTTGCCGAGCGCGGTTTCCGCTCCAGCCTGATGGGCAAGTGTGTTGGAATTGCCTTGACGATTGCAGTTGGCGTGGCGGCGGCCTCCATCGCCAGCGGCGCGGTTAAATTTGCGGGCGTCTTTATCTCTGCGCCGCCATGGTTGATGGTGAGCGCGCTTGTCGTCGGCTTTACTGCTTTGGCCTCGTTTGGCGTGCGCGAAAGCACCGGATTTGCAGCCATTGTCGGCGTCATTGAAATCGGCGGGTTATTGGCGGCCATCGCAGCGGGACTGATCGAGGCGCCAGCTTACGACCTCAGGATCTTTGCGCCTGCAAACGCGGCCCAATGGAGCGGCGTGGGGGCCGGCGCCTTCATCGCTTTCTTCGCCTTTATCGGCTTTGAGGCGCTGGCCAATATGGGCGAGGAGACGCGCGATCCCACGCGCACGCTTCCACGCGCCATTCTGGCCGCCGTCGCGCTCAGCATCGCTCTTTATGTGCTGGTGGCGGGGGCTGTGGTGTGGGGCGGGGCTGCGGGCGCCGACAATCCGCTGCTGGCGTTGTTTGAAGGCCGCGCCGCCTTGATCTTTGCGTTGGTGGGCGCCATCGCCATCGCCAACGGCGCGCTGGTTGAAATCGTGATGCTGTCGCGGCTTTATTTTGGCATGGCGAAAGCCGGGCGCGCGCCAGCCTTTCTTGGCGCCGTCAACGCGCGCACGCGCACGCCGGTCGTGGCCACGCTTGCCGCCGGCGCGTTCGTGCTTGGCATAGCGCTTTTTCTGCCGTTCGAGCGCTTGCTGGTGATCTCGAACGTGCTGATGCTGGGCGTGTTCAGCATCGTCAACGTGGCGTTGATGCGCGTGCGTGCAGACCCTGACGCTCCACCTGCGGGGATGCCTGCACCTTTCTGGGCGCCCCCGCTGGCGGCCTTCCTGACGATTGGGCTGGCTGCCTCGGAGTTCATCTGACAGTCCGTAACGCCCCGCGAGACAAACATGCTTTGACATGAGACAGGCGCTGGCGACGCGGCTCTGGATAAGAATTGGACAAGCCAATCAAGCCGCTTGATTCTTTCTTTGGATTTTGCAAATGCTAAGCAGCAGTGACGCATGACTAAAAAAAATAGCATGCTGCGTCTGGCGGGGTGAGGAAAGGGAGGTTAGCGAAGGGTTTGCTTCGGCGCTCTTCCGGCGATTATTTACGCTGGATTTTGATAAAACCTGAGCGCGCATTGAGTCGCGAGGGGTTTTAACGCCGTGTGAAGTAAATTTGTTTGCGCCGCGCGCCCATGACAGGTCACCTCACCACGCCTCACATTACTTCTCTCTCTGGCCAGACTTCTCTCTCTGGCCAGACTTCCAGATCTTGCCAGATTTCCCGCCTCGAGCTGACGTCGTCCAGTTTGCCCGATTGCCCGGTCGACCAGAAGTCGGCACGCTCGCCCCAGCTCATTCTGGATCGGCGATTCCGCAAAACCGGACCGCGCGGCAGCTGGCGGCTCATGCGCAGCGCCTCCGAATCGCCGACGTTCGTAGCTTTCACGCTCGCGCTGTTCGTGTTTTTGTCCGCCGTCTCGATGATGACGGCTGCGCAAAAGCCCCATTATGTCGAGGCGCACCTTCAGTCGGCTCCCTTCTTCACCCCGCAGGCGGCGCTGGAATCGGGCAGTTTGAAGTCGGACGACTATTACGGCGACTTTTCCTGCGCGGGCTATTCGACGTTCGCAGCTTTTGACTACACCGCGTTTCGCGACGCGATGCGGATCGGACGTAAAACCTCTCACGCCCGTCATTTCGATGCGCGAGGGCCACCGATCAGCGGATGAGAAACCCTTCCCGGGGCGCCGTCTGTGCGCCGTTTGAAGGGTAATAAGGCTTGTGAAAATTTAAACTTGAGAGGCCCGGACCTGTTCGTGAAAGCGAGTTCGTACCGGGCCGCGAAAGGCGGATATTCTGATGGAACCAAGTATGTTTGACGCGGCCGGAGCGGCCTTCGTCATGTTGGCTGACCCATGGCGTCTCCTGATGCTGTTTACGGGGGTTATACTGGGCCTCGTGCTCGGCATTCTGCCCGGCATCGGCGGGCTTGCGGGCACGGCTCTGCTGCTGCCCTTCACCTTCAACATGGACCCGATCGCGGCCATGGCCCTTCTGCTGGGCCTTGGATCGACGACGGCGACCGGCGACCCCATTCCCGCCATTCTGTTTGGCGTGCCTGGCGGCGCCGGGTCTGCGGCCACTGTGCTCGACGGCTTGCCGATGGCAAAGCGCGGCGAAGCCAGCCGCGCCCTCTCGGCCGCCTACATGTCCTCGATGATGGGCGGTATTTTCGGCGCGATCCTGATGGGCATTTCTCTGCCGCTTCTGCGGCCTATCATGCTCTACATCGGCAGCCCCGAGCTTCTCTCCTTCGCGGTGCTCGGCATTTCGATGGTGGCGGTGCTTTCTGGCAATACCCCTCTGCGTGGCCTCACGGTCGCCGGTCTTGGCCTGATGATCTCGATGATCGGCTCCGACCCGCAGACGGGCACGCTGCGCTGGACGCTTGATACGCTTTATCTGTGGGAAGGCCCGCCGCTCGTTCCGATCATCCTTGGTCTGTTCGCTCTGCCTGAACTGGCGGATCTAGCCATTGGCCGCACCGCCATCGCGGGCAATATGGCGCGCACGGATCGTCGCGGCATGATCCACGGCGCGAGGGATTGCTTTGAGCACTGGTGGCTGGTTCTGCGTTGTTCGTGGCTTGGCGCCGCGCTTGGCGCGGTTCCCGGCATCGGCGGAGCCGTTATCGACTGGCTGGCCTATGGCCACGCGATGCGCACTGAAAAGGGTGCCCCGCAGAGCTTTGGTCGCGGCGACGTTCGCGGCGTTATCGCCTCGGAAAGCGCCAACAACGCGAAGGAAGGCGGCGCTCTTGTGCCGACTGTGGCGTTCGGCGTGCCCGGCTCGGCCGGCATGGCGATCCTCATGGGCGCGTTCATGATCCACGGCCTCGTCCCCGGCCCCGACATGTTGTCCAAGCATCTGGCCATTACCTATTCGATGGTGTGGTCGATTGCGCTGGCTAACATTGTGGGCGCGGGTCTTTGCTATCTGTTCTCGGAGCATTTCGCGCGTCTTGCGACGCTGCGTTACACGCTGATCATGCCGGCGGTTCTCGGCATCATCTACATCGGCGCGTTCCAGGGCGCCCGCAATTGGGGCGATCTCTGGACCTTGCTCATCTTCGGCATTCTTGGCTGGACGATGAAGCAGATGAAGTTCCCGCGCCCGCCGCTGGTTCTGGGTCTTGTTCTGGGTGAGATCGTCGAGCGCTACCTCTTCATCTCGATCCAGCGCTACGGCCTCACGTGGTTCCAGCGCCCCATCGTTCTTGGCCTCTTCGCCCTCGCCCTTCTGGGTCTGGTGCGTCCGCTGGTCCAGGACGTGAAGGCTCATGGCGGCGTCAAGGGCATGTTGTCAGGGTTTGGCGCTCCGCGCTTCACCATCCAGAACCTGTATTCCGTGTTCATGATCTGCCTCATCGGCGCCATGGTGTGGCAAGCCACGTCCTGGAACTTCAGCGCCAAGATCGTGCCGCTGATCGTGGGCTCTCTTGCCCTGACGTTCTGCACCGTCGGCCTGCTCAACGACGTCTTCCGCAAGCCGGAAGACCAGATGGAGCTGGGTCTGGCGAGCGCAGCGCAAAAGCAGGTCGAGCAGAAAGCCGAAACCAAGATCCACATGGACCTTGAATCTGACACCGACCACGTGCCGGTGCACCAGATTGCTGTCCGTGCGCTTCTGTTCTTTGGCTGGTTGCTGGCGTTCATGGGCTCCATGGCCGTGATCGGCCTGATCCCGACAGTTCCGCTGTTCGTGATCATGTACATGCGTCTGGAAGGACCGGAGAGATGGAGCATCATCGTTCCCTACGCGGTGCTGCTGACGGTGTTCATCTGGATCGTGTTCGATCAATTGCTGACCATTCCGTGGCCGCCGACCTATCTGGGCGGCTGGGTCCCGGCCCTGAAGGGCCTGATCCCCTCGGTGTAAGAACGTAACAAACAAGGAAACGGCCGGGCCCAAGCCCGGCCGTTTTCGCATCGTGAACATCCGCCGACTTGCAAACGCGCCGACTTGCAAAAACTCGGGTTTCCCGCACACCCGGCGCAATCAAAAAGACAAAATGGGGAAACGACATGAAGGCCGCGCTTTTTCATGAATATGGCCCTCCAGACGTCCTCAAATTTCAGGACTGGCCCGATCCCGTTCCCCGGGCTGGCGAAGTCCGCATCAAGGTTCATGCAGCCACCGTCAACCGCGTTCTCGACGTCGCCCTGCGACGCGGCGCGCAAACGCAGCGCGAGCCCGTCATGCCGTGCATCCCCGGCGTCGATTGCGCCGGTCTGGTGGACGTGATCGGCCCGGGCGTGACGCGCTGGAAGATCGGCGACAAGGTGGCGGGCGCCGGCACAATGCCGCTCAACGTGGTGGCCGAGGATGGATTGGCTGGCTATACGGGGCCAAAAGGCATGATGGGCGTGAAGCGCCCCGGCGGCTTTGCGCAATACGTCTGTCTGCCCTCGGCCATCGTACGCCCTCTGCCCGACAATCTTTCCTTCCATGAAGCGGCGGTCGTCATGCGCCACGTTCCAACCGCATGGAATCTGCTGGTCAACATCGCAAAGCTGCAAAAGGACGAATGGGTTCTCATCATGGGCGCCAGCGGCAACCTGGGCGCCATTGGAATCCAGATCGCCAAAAACGTCATCGGCGCCAAGGTGATCTGCACGGCGGGCTCGCGCGCAAGAGCTGATCTGGGACTGGAGCTGGGCGCCGACGTCGCGGTTGATTATTCGACCAAGGACATATTGGCGGAAATCATGAAGGCGACGGGCGGCAAGGGCGTTGACGTCCTCTACGACAACATCGCCAATCCAAAAGTGCTGCCGCAGGCCTTCAAGGGCATCGGCATGGACGGGCGGCTCGTCACCGCCGGCGCCCATGGCGGCCCGGACGTGATGATCGACTTTTTTCATCTCTACGACCACCGCATCATGATCAAGGGCTCGCCAGGCTCGCGCGAGGGCGACCTGCCGGCGTGTTTTGCGGCTGCGGCCAACGGACAGATCAAGGTCCAGATCGCCAAAGTGCTGCCGCTGTCGCAGGCCGCCCACGCCCATTATCTGGTCGAGAACGATCCGGGCATGGGCAAAATCGTGCT
>CAMCMI010000194.1 GCA_945875875.1 Rhizobium sp. Q54 | reverse complement strand
CTGGACGCGCCGCAGCACGCGCGAGACCAGAGCCGCCAGCGCCGCCTCCAGCCCACGCGGCGCCGAAGCTGCGCCCCGCGTTCCTTCATCGGTGTTCATCGACATGAGTATCGCCTCAGGATTCCGTGCGCGGGATGTTGGTGACGGGGGTTTCCGGCGGCGGCGGCCGCTGTTGCAGCTTCACGCCCTTGAGCCAGAGTTTCAGCGCCTCCCAATGAATCCCCCCGATAACTTTAAGGCCCAATAGCGGATAGGCCAGACATGCCCGCAGCAGGGCGCCATCGTCAAGCGTTACCCGCTGTGAGGCGTGAACCGCCGAAATCAGCGCGCCTTCCCCGTCAGAAACGTTGATGGCGACGAGGCAAGTGGAGCCCGGCGGCTCGATACGGAAATCGTAAGTCAGGTCCATGCCGTTGAAGGGCGACACATAGAACCGCTTGCCGCAGAACGCCCGGACCGATTCGCCCGTGCGTGCAGCGCCGGACATCACATAAGCGTGACGCTGGCCAAACGTGTTGTTAACCTCGCACACGACAGCCTCAAGCGCGCCGCTGCGCAGATAAACGAAATAGACGTTGAGCGGATTGAACGCATAGCCAAGCAGGCGCGGCATGGTGAGCAGGCGCACGGGGCCGCCGTCAATCGCAAAGCCGGCCTCGCGCACCACGCCCTCGATCTGCCGTTTCAGCGGCGCATCTTTCGACAATCCGTAATCAGCATCGCGGAACGAGAAAAGATTGAACCGGTTGTGCGAGAACAGGCGCAGGCGGGCGCCGAGCGCTGGCGCCTCGTCAAGGTCGATCAGCATCGAGAAAATACTGTAGCGCAATTTATGCCGCTTGGGCCGCAGCCGCCGGTGCATGACCGCGCCCATATAAAGCGCTGAAGCGAGCGCCATCAGGCGAACTCGGCGGCGGGTCGCAGAACAGGCGGCGGGCCGACGAAAATGCGGCCCGATTCATCGGCCACGTTCCACGGCCTGCGCACGCCGCCCAAAGCCTCGGCGACGGCAAGGCCCGATTGCAATCCGTCCTCGTGAAAGCCAGCGCCCATCCATGCCCCGCAAAACCAGGTGTTGCGCACGCCCTGCAACGACCAGACCTGAGGCTGGGCTGCAATCGCACCCTGATCGAACAGCGGATGCTCATAGGTCTCGACGCGATGGACGAGATCGGCGCGCGGCTCGATGGCGGGATTAAGCGTCACGAACAGATCTGGAGCGCCGGGCAGAGATTGCAACTGGTTCATCCAGTAAGACACCGCCGGCGCCTCATTGGCGCCAGTCCCCGTGCGTGCGAGATAATTCCACGCCGACCAGACCGCGCGGCGGCGTGGCATCAACGCGGGATCGCGATGCAGGATGGTGCGGTTTCTGGTGTATTGAAAAGCGCCCAGCACCGCGCGCTCGCGCTCATCAGCATCCCCAAGCATACGCAGGGATTGATCGGCGTGGCTTGCCAGCACGACGTGATCATAAACTTCCTCTCCGCCAAGAGCGTCGACCACAGTCGCGCAATTATCGCCGCGCCGGATTTGCTGCACGGGCGTGGCCAGCCGCACCTTGTCGCCAAGCAATGCGGCGATTTTATTGACGTACATCCGGCTGCCGCTGTTTATCGTGCGCCATGCAGGACGCGCGCCGAGATTCAACAATCCATGATTGTCGCAAAAGCGGATGAAGGCGGCGGCTGGATAATCGCTGACGCGGCCCGCTGGCGTGGACCAGATCGCTGCGGCCATCGGATAAAGGTGATCTTCGCGAAACGCCTCGCTATAACGACCGGAATCGAGATACTGACCAAGCGTCTGGTCGCCGAGATCGCGCTTTATGTCGCGCGCGGCGTTGCGATAAAAGCGGATGAGATCGGCCAGCATCATCCAGAAGCGCGGACGCACCAGATTGATCTTCTGACCGAAGATGCCGGAAAAACCAGTGCCTGAATATTCCAGCGCGCCGTCATTGGCCGAGACCGCGAACGACATGTCGGTCTCATGGGTGGCGACATCCAGATGATGCAGAAAGGCGATCAGATTGGGATAGGTGCGCTCGTTATAGACGATAAAACCGGTATCCACCGGTATGCGCTGCGATCCGTAATCGACAAACACGGTATTGCTGTGGCCGCCCAACCGGGGCGAGGCTTCATAAAGCGTGACGTCGTGACGGCCAGCGAGAAGCCACGCAGACGACAAGCCCGAAATGCCGGAGCCGACGACGGCGATCCGGAGCGGGCGGGGCAAGACATTCAAGAGAAACCTCACGAAAAAGCGAGCCGTCAATCCGCCATAAAACTTGTGACTGTGCGGCTTACGAAACGCTTCCTAACCCGGATCACGGATCGTTGGCCAGCGGCGCCAGCATGTGCGTTCAATGATCCATGGTTGCACAATGAGCGTATTTTAGCGTGATATTGCGCCTGTCACATGCGCCCGGAGTAGACCAAATGCTGATTCCCCTGCTTCTGGCCGCCGCTTTCCTCGTCCTTGCCATGACATTCGCCTGGTATGTGCAGCGGCGCACGGGGAATTCCGGCTGGATTGACGCCACGTGGTCGTTCGCCGTGGGGTTGGCTGGCATTGGTTTGGCGCTAAGCGCGGGGTTTGGCGCCCGGCAATTGTTGGTGGCGGCGCTCGTCGCCATCTGGTCGTTGCGGCTTGGCGGCTACATCGCCTTTCGCAGCGCAGGTGCGCCGGAAGATCCCCGTTATGCAGCCTTGATGGAGGAATGGGGCGAGAGCGGCTCACGTCGCCTGTTCGAGTTTCTGCAAGTGCAGGCTTTGGCTGGCCTCATTCTGGCGTATTCGATTTATATCGCTGCGCTCGATCCGACGCCGGGCCTGCGGGCGCTTGATTGGGCAGGCGCCGCCTTGTTCGCCGTCGCCTTGCTGGGCGCGGCGCTCGCCGATGAGCAATTACGCCGGTTCAGGGGGGACAGCGCCAATCGCGGCAAAATTTGCGATACTGGCCTCTGGAGCTGGTCGCGGCATCCCAATTATTTCTTTGAATGGCTCGGCTGGGTCGCCTTCCCGCTCATCGCGGTCAGCGGTGGCGATTTGATCGGGCTGACATCTATCGCCGCGCCGATTTTAATGTACGTTCTGCTCGCCCACGTATCGGGCGTGCCGCCGTTGGAGGCGCATATGAAGCGCTCGCGCGGAGCCGCCTTCGAGGCTTATTGCGCGCGCGTAAACGTGTTCTTCCCCGGCCCGCCGAAATCCTGATAGCCTTGAGACCCCGGAGCCTTTGATGAGCCTTATCTCCGCCGCCGCCTCTCTTGTTGAGCGCGCCCCTATTCCGGATGCGGTCACGCGGCTCGGCATTGAATACCTCGTCAGCCGCACACGGAACCGGCTCGCCGCGTTGCCCGCTGATTATGAGGCGACTTTCGCGCAGGAGATGCGCGATTATTCCATCGCGCTGAATACAGACGAAGCGAACGCCCAGCATTACGAATTGCCAGCGGATTTTTTCGCCATCGTGCTGGGGCCGCGCCGCAAATACTCCTCCTGCCTCTATCCCAACGGCTCCGAGACGCTGGCGGAGGCGGAAGTCGTCGCACTTGAGGAGACCATGGCGCACGCCGCTTTGGCCGACGGTCAAGAGATATTGGAGCTTGGTTGCGGTTGGGGCTCGCTGAGCCTCTCGATGGCGGAGAAATACCCCAATTCGCGCATCACCGGCGTCTCCAATTCCCATTCGCAGCGCGCCTACATCATGGGACAGGCCGCAACGCGCGGGCTTTCAAACATCGAGATCATCACCGCCGACATGAACGTGTTCGAGGCGCAAGGCCCGTTCGACCGCATCGTGTCGGTGGAAATGTTCGAGCATATGTCGAACTGGGATAGCCTGCTGCGCAAGGCGCGCTCTTGGCTGTCGCCTGACGGGCGCATGTTCATGCACGTCTTCACCCATCGCGCGCAGCCCTATCGCTTTGAAACCGACGATAAAGAAGACTGGATCGCCCAGCACTTCTTTACCGGCGGCATTATGCCAAGCCACGGCCTGATCGGCTGCTTTGGCGAGAGTTTCAGCGTGGAGGAAGAATGGCGCTGGAGCGGAACGCATTACGAGCGCACCGCCCTGCAATGGCTGGAGAATTTCGACGCCAATTGCGAGGCCGTCTCAAAGCTGATGGCGGAAACCTACGGCCCCGACGCTTCAGTATGGAGCCGTCGCTGGCGGTTGTTTTTCCTTGCCACCGCCGGCCTGTTCGGCCATCGCGGCGGCAGTGAGTGGGGCGTCAGCCATTACCGACTGAAGCCCGCTGCAGATTAAGAGACGGGCGGGGCAGCAAACGTGCGTGCTATCATATAGCCCGCGCCAGCAGTCACTGACGTCAGTACCGTCCCCCACGCCATATCGACGATAGTCAGCGTCGTGGTCCATGCCTTCAATGTCGCGTGGTTGGTAAGATCATAGGTGCCGTAGCAAACGAGGCCGAGAAACGCGCCGTAAGCCAGCGCCGTCAATACCGAGCCCGAGCGCACGGCAGGCGCCACCGCGAAGACCTGAATCGCCAGCACGTACAGCAGATAGAAGACGATCGCCGGAGCGATGCGAAAGCCATCGAGCAAGATGTCGCCCAGAACCGGCCTGTAGAGCGCCCTGCCCATAAACGTCAACCAGAACGCGTCAATCACCAGCATAACGACGGCGGCGCCGGCATAGGACAGGATCCAGAATTTCATCAGCGAGCGCTCCATTTTGTAAATTGGTTACGATTATCGACATTGAACGGATCAAAGCAATGGCGCCTCGAAACTGGGCGCAGGCTCATAATTGAAGATGATGCTGGGATTAAGGTGTTGAAAATTTGAGGTTAAGACCCCTCATCCGTCGCTTGCTGACGCAATCGACACCTTCTCCCGCAAGGGGAGAAGGAAGGCTCAGTGCTCTTCCTTCTCCCCTTGCGGGAGAAGGTGGCGCGCAATGCGCGACGGATGAGGGGTGCATCAACACCACAACCCCCTGTTCCCAAAAAATTCTCTGCCATGGCACGCCAGCTGCATTGTCGCCTGCAAGCGCGAGAACATCCCCTCACCCGCGCTTATGGAAACCGCCAGCACAAGGAGCGCAGCATGTCCGAGCCGATCTGGAACCAGTTTCTCACCGAGCGCGACAAGGAAGTTTTTGGCGTTTCCGGCTATGGCGCCCGGGGCGGCTTTGGCAAGCGCCCGGCCTTGCTGGTGATTGACGTCAATTACGCCTTCTGCGGCGACAAGCCTGAGCCGATCCTTGAATCCATCAGGAAATGGCGCAATTCCTGCGGCG
>CAMCMI010000193.1 GCA_945875875.1 Rhizobium sp. Q54 | reverse complement strand
ATGCCCGGGAAATATTTCTTTGTTGGCACGATGCCTTCTGGATGACGCCGCTCCAAAACCCAGACTACATGCGCAGGAACGAGGATCAGAAGCGCGCCAATACCCAGCCAGCCAAGCGAGGTCCAGGAAATCAGGAGCCGGAGCATGTCACCCAACGGGTTAGTGCCAGCGCCGCTCTGTCCCCGCGTCATGATCTGCAGACCGGCGTTGAGCATCGGCTGTGAGAAATCAAATTCAGCTTCTCGCGCAGCCGTAATAGACACAGCCGAAATACCAAGCTCAACCCGTCCGGAGCGGACTTCTTCGAGCAGCGCCCTCACGTCCGGCGCAATCGTATAGGAGACCTTGAGCTTCAACCGGCTAGCGATCTCGCTCATCAAGTCCATGGAGAAGCCCGTGAGGGCGTTGTCGCGCTCGATAACCATGGGCGGCAGCACGCGGGTCACGATCTTGACCTCACGCGGCTGGACTTGTGCGGTGGCCTCCTGTGCGGAAACCGGAGACGCGCTGACCAGCAGCGCCATGACGAGAGCGGCCAAACAATTTACAACGCCAACGAACATGAACGCTCCTGATTTACCGCCTTAAAACGCTGCGCGAGCTACCTGCCCGGCGCACGACCAAGACGCAGGAACTGGGTCTCTCCCGAGACGCCCTGAACCCCGTCATTGTCGGTGACGGCATACATATCTCCATCACGGTCAATAGCAAAGCCTTCGAGCTTTTCCTGAACCACGCCGCGCGGTTTTGCCAGATCAGGAACCATGTCCCGCAGCAGAGTCTTGGCTATGACAGGTATGTTTGTCGCGCCGGGCGTAGCTGGCGAAAGGCCAGCGATGGAGAAGCGATACAGCCGCTTGACGGCGAGATCGCCCCATTGGTTGTTTCGCTCAATGACGATGAAGGTATCATCTGCGCTGGCGGCGATTTCCGACAGACCCATCCAGCCCGCCGGGGTTTGGCCGAGCGGATAGTGGAGCACGCCCCATTCCTGCGTGGCTGGCCGAAAGCGGATCAGCTTGGCGTGACCCTTGGGATCATCCTTCCACTCACGCTGAACGGCGATCCAGACAGTCTCGTTCGCGCCATTGCCGGTTGCAGTCACGCCTTCAAATCCAAAGCGCATTGCGTGACGGGCAAGCGCCTCGGGAAGCAGGTATTCAGCTTCGATGGCGCCGCTGGCGGAGACGCGCAACAGCCGGTCGGGAACCGCGCCTTCCTTGCGTTCGGGATTACCCTCGGACGCAAGCCAGAAACCGCCATCGGCCCGCGTTGCAATTCCTTCAATGTCGAGCCCGGAGGCCGCCTTGCCGTCGCGCGAAACTGTTACCGACGACACGATCCGGGCGGGAGTCTGCTTTGCGTCAATCGTCAGGATTTGCGCATTGCGGTAAAACGAATCGGTGACGCCATAAAGTCGGCCCGCGACCTTTACGTCGGCGGCGAGCCCGGAAAGCGCGCCCCATGGGAGGGGAGTCCCGTCAGGGCCGTTATCCGAGCGGATCGTGGGATAGGACGCCGGCTCCATGCCGCGACGATAAATGGTCAGGCTCGAACGAAGCCCCGACTCAGGGTTATCGCCTTCTGAGGCGGCAATGAGCAGGCCCCGGGAGGGGATCGCCAACAGCCCTTCGGGCGCCGGTCCGGCTGGCAGCGCCTGAAGGAAGGTCGGCGCGCGCCCTGCCCCCTCATCGCGCCAAACGCTAATCAACGAAGACCGCTCCGAACCGATAAAGATCAGACGCTCGCTGCCGAACGTGGCGATCTCTACGCCCTCGGGTTCGTTACCGCGATTGGCTGAACGCAGTTCAGGGTAATGACCAAGGGATATGGCCAGATGCTCAAGGAAATTCCCCGAATCCCATTCAACGGCGCCATCGCGGCGGAAGATCGTGAACCCGCGTGATCCATTGCGATAATCGCCCTCGTTGGCGGTCACAAACCGGTCGTCGTCGAGCCATTTCACAGTGTCGGGCTCGCGCACGACGCCTTCGAGGCGCTGGTTCGGCGAGATCACGCCGTCACGGGTCGCGTCCACTTTCTCCAGCGTGACGGTTCCGGCAGAAAAGTGGCTGGATACGCGTGCGTTCGCGATATCCACGATTACGATGTGGTTGTTTTCCTGAAGCGTTACGACCGCCTCGCCACGAGAATTGACATCGACAAACTCGGGCTCGGGATCTTCGGGCGCCACCAGAGCCAGACCGGTCAGATCAACGCGCCGCATTGCGCCGCAATCAAGTCCGGCTCCGGCAAGCGGAATGATGGCGAGGTCGCCCGCAGGAAGTTGCGGGAGGGCGCCGCGATCAAGGCGCTCATCTCGCTCATTCTCGATCACAACAACCAGGAAGCGCCCGTCGCGACTGACGACGGTCGAATCGGGCTGACCGCCAAGGGCGCAGCGCATCACCTCACGCTGCGCGGCGATATCGACAACGGCGACATAACCCGACGGCTCGCGCTTGTTAGGCGAAGTATCTACGACCGTGTAGGCGCGCGGCCCCCGCACGGCGACAGAGGTGAGCTCGCCGGCAAGCGGCAGGAAACCAGCCGGGCGCGGGGTCGCCGGTTCAGTTATATCGACAAACCCAAGCCCGTTTTGCTCGCCGTCCACATAAACAAGCGTGTTGCCGTCTTCGGTAGCCGCCACGATCTCGGCGATGGACCGCTTCGCCCGGTCGCGGTCCGGGGGCAACATGCGCACCGCTTCAATGGTCGCGATCCGGTTGAAAGCGGGAACGTCTTTGGCGTTGGCGGCGAAGGGCACAAGAGCGATGGCGACTAAGACTGGCTTGATGTTCATGACGCGTCTTAACTCCGGTGCACGGTAAGGAATTATACTTTCAATTCCCGGTACCCGCCCGCCGTGACACATTTATTACAGAGCTGTCGCATCACCAGCCATCAAGGCGCCAGCCACGCGCCTGCCCAATTGGTGCAACGATCAAACCGCGCGCGGCGATGGCTTGGGCCAAGATGCAGCACGTCAATCGTTTGAACGCTCAGCCGCAGAACAACAAAACGTGCGGGATCGGGAACCTTGTTATAATTGAGCGCCCCGGAGATCAGCTGGCCCGGCGCGGGGCTGCCGCCGTAGGATAATCGCGAGAGCTCGGGCACGCGCGCCCAGATTTCCGCTACATCCTCACCTTGAAGGATTGCGACATTGGCTTCCAGCCGAATTTGCAAATGCGCCGATGCATCCCAAACATGCAGCGACGCAAAGGGAGCGGCGCTTAACTCAACAACCTTGGCGGAATGAAGGTCTGTATGAACATCAAGGCTGCCGGCTTGCTTGTCAGCCGCGCGCAACACGATTGTTCGAGCTTGCGGCCTGCCGTCTGGCGTAACTGTCGCAAGCGTTGGATGCCGGGTTGGGGCGCGCCTGTCGCGCACGCCGCGCAAAAGCCGCATCCAGACCTGAGCATGTAATTCAGATAAATTTGAAGCCCAGGGATGAGGATCCGGAGTCACTTGTAGGCCTCGGTGCGTCTACCCCTTTTAAGCTTTGGGGCCGCATAGGGCACCGCCTCGCGATACTGGCTGAACCTTGCTCCATAAAGAGCCTCGAACCTGCGTTCCTTGAGGCGCGGAGCCGCTAGGCAATAGGCAGTATAGCTGACCGCCAGCACCAGTTGATCCGGCGTCCAGACAGGCGCCGTCCATAGCGTCAGTGCAAAGGCCACATAGATCGGCTGACGGATCAGGCGGAACAGGCCTTGTGTCGGCATATCGGGAAACACCGGGCGAATGCGCGCCATCAGCGACAACCAGCCCAGCGCGCCTGACTGAACCTCTACCCCTGCGTCAAAACTGGCTTTCGCAAGAATGATCCAGGAGATGGCGTAAGCGGCACAGATCGCCCAGAACGCCATTCCATCGGCCCGCCACCAAACGATGCCCGAGGGCGTCCACAGTGCAAACAGCGCCAGTAGCTGAGCGGATGCGATAATCGCATAGGTGGTGGTGGCGAGCGTGCCTCCATGCATGCCGGGAATGATACGGGCGAGCAAAGCTCTGCCCCTGCCCGTCAGCAGCGCTGAATGCACCAGCGGGAACTGCACGATCAGGGCCGCGTTCGCCAGAAGCGCCCACGGCCATGTCACGCGTCCCAGGCTTTCCGACATGCCATGGAACATCGCCACAATCATCGACAGCACGGCGAGAGCAAAAAGGGCATGGCACACAATACCAAACCCTATGGCCAGCCCTATGCGGCCCGCTCCCTTTGGCGGCGACAGGGCAAGGCGGATCAAAGTGATCAGGCGGAATATACGCGGGTCAGTGATCATGCCGGCGTCATGCGACTTCAGCGGACGCCGCGTTATTCATGCTCACCGTCAGCTTTACGGCCCAAGCCAGTAAACAAACTCGGCTTCTTCGACGCGGCGGTCCATGTGATGACCGTGATGGCGGCAGCAGCAATCAACACTGTGTGCCCAATGAGGCTGGCAGCGAAAAATGTGTAGCTGCCAATCGCGATGGAAGAGCTGATTGCCCACATAAACCCCAGAATCTGGAGCACATAATGGCGAATGGCTACATCGGGAATATTCCGAAGCGGACTGACTTCGTGGTTAAATACGTATTCCCAGGCGTATACGACGGCCTTCAGGGGATTCATTGACATTTCCTGATTCCTTTGCGGGCAACACATGTAAACAACAAACATGTATTCGTGTTTGGATGTCTTAAATGTTATTTGTCAGTATACCATCGCAAGCTGCCGCCCGCACTATAAAACATGTTGAAATTGCGTCTGAAGCCTTCGCAAGTTGAGCCCTGCTCCGGTCAGCTCGGCGACGCCTGAGTTGTCATTACAGGTCAAGCGTAAATTGAAGAGAGGCTGCAGTCTTGGCTGCAGTCTTGGTCTTGCGTCCCGTCATGGGTATGCCCGCTTTGCGGCTTCCGTGCTTTGCGACGATCTTGCGTGCAGCTTCCTTGTGCCTGAAACCTTTGCGCAGGGCGTAGAGCGCATCTCTAGCCGCCTTTGCCGCTGCTGCATGATCCACTATCGGCTGCGGATAGCGCATTGAAGACGCCCCCGGCCAAAGCCATGGCTCATGGATAAACCCATCGGGGACGGCGGCAAGTTCAGGCACATAGGCGCGAACGAAGGCGCCGGTCGGGTCCTGATCGACGCCCTGCTTTACGGGATTATAAACGCGCATCGTATTGATGCCCGTAGTTCCCGATTGCATCTGTACCTGCGACCAATGGATTCCCGGTTCATAATCGACAAACTGCCGCGCCAGATGCAGCCCGCTATCACGCCACGGCAGCCACAAAT
>CAMCMI010000192.1 GCA_945875875.1 Rhizobium sp. Q54 | reverse complement strand
GAACAGGGGCATGATCTGCCCGCGCGCATTCTGGAATGGCGCTCGCTGCAAAAGCTCAAATCAACCTATACGGATGCGCTGCCCGGCTATGTGAATGCGCGCACGCAGCGCGTTCACACCAGCTATTCGCTGGCCGCCACCACAACCGGGCGCCTGTCCTCGTCCGAACCCAATCTGCAAAACATCCCCGTGCGCAACGAGGCCGGGCGCAAGATCCGTACCGCGTTTATCGCAGCCCCGGGTCATCAATTGATCTCGGCCGATTATTCGCAAATCGAATTGCGCGTGCTCGCCCACATGGCCGACATTCCGCAATTGAAGAAAGCCTTCGCCGACGGGCTCGACATTCACGCCATGACCGCGTCTGAAATGTTTGGCGTGCCGGTGAAGGACATGCCGTCGGACGTGCGCCGCCGCGCCAAAGCGATCAATTTTGGCATCATCTACGGTATCTCAGCGTTTGGCCTGGCCAACCAGCTCGGCATTTCGCGCGAGGAGGCGGGCGCCTATATCAAGAAGTATTTTGAGCGCTTCCCCGGCATCCGCGATTACATGGAGGCGACCAAAAAGTCCTGCCGCGAGCAAGGTTTTGTGACTACGATTTTCGGGCGCAAATGCCATTACCCGCGCATCGCCGCCTCCAACCCGTCAGAGCGCGCCTTCAACGAGCGTGCGGCCATCAACGCGCCCATTCAGGGCTCGGCCGCCGACATCATCCGCCGCGCCATGACGCGCATGGATGCAGCATTAGTTGATGCAAAGCTCGACGCGCAAATGCTGTTGCAGGTGCATGACGAACTCGTGTTCGAGGTTCCGCAATCGCAGGTTGAGGCGACGATAGCGCTGGCCCGGCAGGTGATGGTGGATGCGCCCAACCCAGCCGTGCGTCTGTCCGTGCCGTTGCAGGTGGACGCGAAGGCCGCAAAGGACTGGGACGAGGCGCATTAAAAAAGCCGGCTTCGCAGCCGGCCTTTTCGCTTGAACGCAAATTCGTTTCAGAGCAAATCCCGCTTCAAAGAATGAAGCTCACCGAGCCAAGCTGTCCCAATTCGTGGGCGGCCAGCAGCACGCGGCGCTCCTTGATGCGGAAACCCTCAGCAGTCTTGCGCAGCGCGTATTGATACGAGCCCACATAAACGAATTCGCGCTGGTAGCGGCGATAGCGATAGCAAACGAAATTGGCCGCTGCATGCACGATGTCGCCTTCAACGCCGGTGATGCGGACGTTGGAGATCAGGCGGCAGGTGCGCGAGCGCGGAAATTCCGCGTGGCAATTGGGATCCATCACGCGGATGATGCGCTGGCGAATGCGCTCGCGATCGTCCGAAATGATGTAGAGCGTACCGCGATGGCCACCCTCCAGATCGTCGTTGGGCGGGATGAAATAGGTCGCGTCGTCGGCCAGCAGCGCTTCCCATTCCTTCAGGCGCCATTCATCGAGCAACGCCGCCTCGTGAAAGAAGAAATCTTCGACTTCCGCCCGCGTAACAGCTACATTTGCAATTCCCGCACTCATGCTCGCGTTCATGCCTGCGCTCCCGTCATCATCTTGTCCCAATGACGCCAGAACGTGCGCAGGTGATGCTCGTCGCTGTTGAGCTGCTCGCCTTCGCGACCCATGCCGCGCGACATTTCAGACCAGCGGTCGTCGGTGTAATTGGCGAGCCCCTGCTGCACCAGCTCCAGCGCCTCGACGTCGTCAGGCGTGGCGAAGCCGCCCGGCCCGTAGAACGTGAGAAAGGCGTCGAGACGACGCGCGCGCGCGCTCTCGGACTCCTCCACGGGGCCAAGCGCCCAGGCTGTCACCTGCATCTTGTTGGCGCCGTCGGGATAGAAGGTGCGGATCGTCACCGAAGAGCCGTCGTTGATGACGAGATTGGGGAAGATGACGAGATTGCGATTGGTGTCGCAAATGCGCTTGGCCCGCTCCGGCCCGACGCGCTGCACCAGTTCTTCGCGGATCGCCGCCATTTCCGGCTTGGCGTCCTCACCATAGATCGGAATCCACGCCGCCACCGGACGACCGCGAAAGTTGACGTTGTCAGTAGTGAAATGGCCATTGCCCAGATCAATCGCCAACCCATGGGTGGGCAGCACAAGCGCGGGATCCTTCGAGGGCTCCATCTTCACGCCGGAATTGGCCATGAAGTTCAGCCACGTCGAATGGGTCGAGGGCAGGTGATAATCGTCGACGCTGTTTTCGACCATCAACTTCCAATTGGCGTTGACGTCGTATTCCTGCGTCCCGGAAATCACTTCCATATTGTTGGACGGCGACTGATCCACCACGAGGTCGATGTATTCGGTCGCTGCGCCCAGATAATCGACCAGCGACACGGCGTCCGGATCAAGGTTCATGAACCAGAAATCGCGGTAGGATTCAAACTTCGCCGGAGCCTTGAGGCCGAACGTGGTCTTGTCGAAGGCCGCCGTGTAGGCCTCGTCGCCGGGCACGCGCGCCATCGAGCCGTCGTTGTTGTAGATCCAGCCGTGATAGACGCAATTGAAGCGCCGGGTATTGCCTTTGCGCTCCGTGCACACCAGCGCGCCGCGATGGCGGCAGGTGTTGAGGTGGCAGCGCACCTGCCCCTTGCCGTCGCGCGCAAAGATCACCGGGCGACCCGCCACCTTGCGGGTGTGGAAATCGCCGTTTTTCTTCAGCTCGGAGCCGTGCCCGACGTAAATCCAGCATTTGGCGAAAATGTTGCGCATTTCGCCGCGCAAAACCTCGTCGGAGACCAAAGCCTCGCGATCAAGAAGGAATATTCCCTTTTCGCGGTCATCGACCACAAAGGATCTCGCTCCCGTCATATCACGCCTCATCAAATGGACATTTGATATGAGCTTTTAGGCTCTTGCGCGGGGGCGTCAACCGGGGCGAGCTTGAGGGCGCGCTAAACGCCGCTGTCTTCGGGATAGATACCCCTCATCCGTCACGCGCTGCGTGACACCTTCTCCCGCAAGGGGAGAAGGTGCGCCTTGCGTCAGCAAGGGGCGGATGAGGGGCAGGGGGCTCACAAGAGGCCCCCTCACCCCAAATTCAGCTCCTTGAAGAAATCGTTCCCCTTGTCGTCCACGACGATGAAGGCGGGGAAATCTTCCACTTCAATGCGCCAGATCGCCTCCATGCCAAGCTCGGGGTAGGCGACGACGTCCACCTTCTTGATGCAATCTTGCGCCAGACGCGCCGCCGGGCCGCCGATGGAGCCAAGATAGAACCCGCCATGGGCCTTGCAGGCGTCGCGCACCGCCGAGGAGCGATTGCCCTTGGCCAGCATCACCATTGAGCCGCCCGCCGCCTGGAACTGGTCCACGAACGAATCCATGCGCCCGGCGGTGGTCGGCCCGAACGAGCCTGACGGCATGCCTTCGGGCGTTTTGGCGGGGCCGGCGTAATAAACGGGATGGTTCTTGAAGTAGTCGGGCAACGACTGGCCGGCGTCCAAAAGCTCGCGCAGCTTGGCGTGAGCCAGATCCCGGGCCACGATCAGCGGACCGGTGAGCGAAAGCCGGGTCTTGATGGGATATTGCGACAGCTTGGCCAGAATGTCGGCCATCGGCTGGTTGAGGTCGATCTTGACGACGTCGCCGCCGAGCTTGCTCTCGTCCACCACGGGCAGATATTTGGCGGGCTCGCGCTCCAGCGCCTCCAGAAACACGCCGTCCTTCGTGATCTTGCCCTTGGCCTGCCGGTCCGCCGAGCATGACACGCCCATGCCGATGGGCAGCGATGCGCCGTGTCGCGGCAGGCGGATCACGCGCACGTCATGGCAGAAATACTTGCCGCCAAATTGCGCGCCCACGCCCAGCTTCTGGGTCATCTTATGGATTTCCTCCTCCATCGCCAGATCGCGGAAGGCGCAGCCGTCCTCGCCGCCGCTGGTGGGCAGATCGTCGAGATAGCGCGTCGAGGCGAGCTTTACGGTCTTCAAATTCTGCTCAGCCGACAGGCCGCCGATCACGATGGCGAGGTGATAGGGCGGGCAGGCCGCCGTGCCCAAAGTGAGGATCTTCTCCTTGAGAAACGCGATCATCCGGTCGTGCGTGAGCACGGACGGCGTCTGCTGGAACAGGAAGGTCTTGTTGGCCGACCCGCCGCCCTTGGCCATGAACAGGAATTTATATTCAGCCTCGCCCTCGCAATAGATGTCGATCTGGGCGGGCAGATTGGTCTTCGTGTTCTTCTCTTCAAACATAGACACGGGGGAGAGCTGCGAATAGCGCAGGTTCTTCTTCTCGTAGGCGTCGGCGATGCCCTGCGCCAGAGCGGCCTCGTCGCCGCCTTGCGTCCAGATCAGGCGCCCCTTCTTGCCCATGATGATCGCGGTGCCGGTGTCCTGGCACATCGGCAGCACGCCGCCAGCGGCGATATTGGCGTTCTTCAACAGATCATAGGCGACGAAGCGGTCGTTGCCGGTGGCCTCGGGATCGTCGAGAATTTTCGCGAGCTGGGCCAGGTGCCCCGGGCGCAGCAGATGGTTGATGTCTATCATCGCCGTCTCGGCCAGCAATCGCAGCGCCTCCGTGCTGACGCTGAGCACCTCCTGCCCGTTGAACGTCTCCACTTTCACGCCCTCGGAGGTGAGCTTGCGATAGGGCGTCTGGTCGGCGCCAAGCGGGAACATCGGAGCGTGCTTGAATGTCATGGATCAATCGCCTGTCTGAAAGGTCAGCGTTCAGCGGGTTCTAGGCCGATGCGGAGCTATTTGGAAGACCGACCATCGTTGACCGGGAAATCGTTCATCATTGACGAACCAGCGCGCGGCTACATTATGGCGCAAGCCTTGAAGGAGAGCCCGTGCATTTTCCCCATCCGCTTCTGCTCTGCGACATAGGCGGGACCAATGTGCGCTATGCCCTGAGCGCTGAACCGGGCGCTCCGGCAGTGTTTTTGAACCGCGCCAAAACCAACGCCTTCCCAGGCCTCGTGGAGGCGACGCGCGCCATGATCGGCGGGTTGCCGATTGCGCCCCGCTCGATGATCGTCTGCGCCGCCGGTCCCGCATCGGGGCGTCTCCTCAAGCTCACCAACGCGCACTGGCTGGTCGACGGCGCCGATGCGGCGGTGCAGCTGCGCCTCGAACAGGGGCTGATCCTCAACGACTTCGAGGCTCTGGCCTACAGCCTGCCGGTCCTGACGCCCGCTGACGTGCGCCAGATCGGCAAAGAAGCCCCCGCATCCCCGCCTGGTGGCGCCCGGCTTGTGCTGGGGCCGGGCACGGGTCTGGGCCTTGCGGCGCTGATCGAGATGGACGGGCGCTTCGCCGCCATTCCGAGTGAGGGCGGGCATGTCGATTTTGGGCCGCTGGGCGCGATGGAGGAAAAACTGTGGCCTCATCT
>CAMCMI010000191.1 GCA_945875875.1 Rhizobium sp. Q54 | reverse complement strand
TATGTATTGTTACTATCTTTACAATATCGAGCAGATTCGGCAAAGATTCCGCATGTTCACGCACCACCGGATATTGATCGTATCCTCCGAGGCTGAAAGGCGCGCCGAAATCGCCCGGCGCCTCGAAGCCCGGGGGTTCTCCGTCACCCCGGCGCATAACGTCTCAGACGCCCTGAAAAGTGTCTCTCACAACCCGCCAGATCTTGTTCTCACGTGCCTCGACCTTCAGGACGGCGATTGTTTCCCGCTGCTGCGGGCGTTCGCAAACGACCGCCCCGTAGTGACTGGCGGGGCAAATCTTGCGCCCGAGCAGATTCAAACAGCGTTCAGCCTTGGCGCCGACGATGTTTTGTCACTGCCGATGGACGCACAGGAAATGGCGCTTCGTCTGCGCAAGGCGATCAATCGTTTCCAACGGCGCGGAGCGCACCACGTCTCCTTCGGCGGCCTGCGGCTCGATCCCAATACCCGCGCGGTGGTCAACGAACGCCAGATGCGGGCGCTTTTGACGCAGGCCGAATACGACGCGCTGCGGCTGCTCCTGAGCATGGGCGGTCAGGCGCTCACCCGCGCCCAAATCTACGAGGCGGCGGTTGGCGGGCAGATGGACGAGGAAAGCCGGGCGGTCGATATGCTGGTCAGCAAATTACGCGGCAAGCTGCGCCAATTGAACGGCCATGCCGGGAACACACCCGGCATCTCCGCCGTACGCGGCTCAGGCTATTGCGTGGCTCTTGGACGGGGGGGGGGGGATAACAGCCCCAAACTAGGGGAAAGCGCCGCATAGGCTCGTGCGGGGCGGCAAAGCCTCTGCTAACCTGCGCTCCATGTTGACGCAGCCTGACGACAAGCGCCCCGCGCCCAAATCCCGCACAAGCGACGCGGCTGACCCCGCGCGCGTGACGCCGATGATGGCGCAATATGTGGAGATCAAGGCAGTCAATCCCGATTGCCTGTTGTTCTACCGCATGGGCGATTTCTACGAATTGTTTTTCGACGACGCGGAAATCGCAAGCCGGGCTCTGGGCATCGTGCTCACCAAACGCGGCAAGCATCAGGGCGCCGACATTCCCATGTGCGGCGTACCGATCGATCGGGCCGACGATTATCTGCAACGCCTGATCGGGCTTGGCCACCGCGTCGCAGTTTGCGAGCAGACCGAAGATCCCGCCGAGGCGCGCAAGCGCGGCGCAAAATCCGTCGTGCGCCGCGAGGTCGTGCGGCTCGTCACCCCCGGCACCATCACCGAAGAGCGCCTGCTGGAGCCCGGCCGCGCCAACATATTGCTGGCGCTGGTCCGCACGCCCGCCAGCGACGAGGCGTTTTTATACGGGCTGGCCGCGCTCGACATCTCCACCGGCGCCTTCATGGTGTGCGAGACGAACGAGGCCGGGCTGGCCGCCGAGATCGCACGCATCGAGCCGTCCGAAATCGTAGCGCCGGACTCATTCGACGAGAGCAAAGCCCTGCGCCGCCTGCTCGATGAGAGCCGCGCGCCCTACACGTTCACCGCCCGCGCTGGCTCGGACGTGACTTCCGAGCGCCGCTTGATGGATTATTACGGCGTGCGCACGCTCGATGGTTTTGGCGCCTTGACCCGGCCCGAGATCGCCGCCGCCGCCGCAGCCATCGCCTATGTTGAGCGCACGCAATTAAATGCGCGCCCGCCGCTTGGCCTGCCGATGCGCCTGAGCCGCGGCGCCACGATGGAGATTGACGCCGCCACCCGCGCCAATCTGGAACTCACCCGCACGATGGCTGGCGCGCGCGAGGGCTCGCTGCTGGCCTGCGTCGATCTTACCGTAACGCCAGCGGGCGGGCGCCTGCTGGCCGAGCGCATCGGCGCCCCGCTCACCGATGTCTCGCGCATTACAGCGCGCCTTGACGCCGTGCAGCATTTTGTTGAGGCGCCAGCCCTGCGCGCAGACGTGCGCGCCAGCCTGAAGAGCGCCCCCGACATGGCGCGCGCATTGTCGCGCCTGACGTTGGGGCGCGGCGGCCCGCGCGATCTGGCCGCGTTGCGCGACGGGTTGATCGCGTGCGCCAATACGGCCCGGCGCCTGCGGGCAGAGCCTGACGCGCCGGAAGATCTGGCTGGCGCGCTGGCGTTTCTGGACGCGCTCGATCCCGATTTGCACGAGCGCATGGGCGCGGCGCTGGCGCAGGAGCTCCCGCTCAACAAACGCGACGGCGGCTTTGTGCGCGAAGGTTATCTGCCCGAACTCGACGAGACCCGCGCCTTGCGCGATGCCAGCCGGCGCGTCATCGCCTCGCTGCAAGCCGATTATTGCGAGGCCGCGCAAACCAAACAAATTAAAATAAAACATAATAATTTCCTTGGCTATTATATTGAGACCAACCAGACCAACGGCGAGCGCCTGCTGGCGCCGCCTTTCAACGCGCAATTCATCCATCGGCAGACCATGGCCGACGCGATGCGCTTCTCCACCACGCAGCTTGTGGAGCTTGAAACCAAAATAGCGTCGGCCGCCGACCGTGCGCTGGCGATGGAAATGGGCGTGTTCGAAGAGCTTTGCGCGCTGGCGCAGGCCCGGAGCGAAACCATCAAGACCGCAGCCGCCGCATTGGCGGCGATTGACGCGGCAAGCGCGCTGGCTGAACTTGCCGTGCAGCGCGACTGGACCCGCCCCGTCGTAGACGACAGCCTCGCCTTCAAGATTGAGGGCGGGCGCCATCCCGTGGTGGAAGCCGCGTTAAAGCGCACCGGCGACGGCTTTGTCGCCAATGATTGCGATCTGTCAGGCGTCGATGCTGGCGCGCTGGCCGTCGTCACCGGCCCCAATATGGCGGGTAAATCCACTTATCTTCGCCAGAACGCGTTGATCGCGGCGCTGGCGCAGGCGGGCTCGTTCACGCCTGCCCGCCGCGCCCATATCGGCGTGGTGGACAGATTGTTCTCGCGCGTGGGCGCCGCCGACGATCTGGCGCGCGGGCGCTCCACCTTCATGGTGGAAATGGTGGAGACCGCCGCAATCCTCAATCAGGCCGGGCCGCGCTCGTTGGTGATTCTGGACGAGATCGGGCGCGGCACCGCGACCTTCGACGGCCTGTCCATCGCGTGGGCGGCGGTTGAACGCCTGCACGAGCACAATCGTGCCCGCACGCTGTTCGCCACGCATTTTCACGAACTCACGCACCTGACCGCAAAGCTGCCGCGCCTTATTAACCTCACCATGCGCGTGACCGACTGGAACGGCGACGTGGTGTTCCTGCATGAGGTTGCGCGCGGCGCGGCTGATCGCTCCTATGGCATTCAGGTCGCGCGCCTTGCGGGCCTGCCAAAAGCGGTCGTGGATCGTGCGCAAGTCATATTGGCGAAACTGGAGGCTGGCGACACCCGCAAGCCCGCGGGCTCGCTGATCGACGATCTGCCGCTGTTTGCCGCTGCGCAGGCGCCCGCGCCAAAGCCCGCAGCGCGCGACGAATTGGGCGATGCGCTGGCCGCGATCAACCCCGACGAGCTGACCCCGCGCGCGGCTCTGGATGCGCTCTACGCCCTGAAGCGATTGACGCAGGCGAAAGCAATTGGGAAACCTTAACGACATTATCGGCCACGTTCGCATGCCACGTTAAGGCTGCGGAAGGACGGCTGCGCTCATGTTGCTCTCACATAGATGAGCCGAGGCTTGGAGCGCCGCCATGAATGGACCCATGAAACTGCTTGCCGCCACCGGCGCCCTTGCGCTTGCCGCCAGCTTTACGGCCTCCAAACTGGACGCCGCCAAACAGGCTGAGCCGACCGTGCGCGCTGATGAAAACAAGCGCGCTGCAGCGCTCACGCAGCCACCGCGCGCCCCCCCGCCCAGTCGCGCCTCGGGCGGGCGGGTCGAGATTGCAGCCGACAGCCTCGGCCAGTTCAGCGCACAGGTTGAGATCGACGGCCGGCGCATGAAAATGCTTGTCGACACAGGCGCAACTTTCATTTCGCTGAGCCATGAAGACGCAAACGCCATCGGCGTGCGCCTCCCCAAATCGGCGTATAATATGCCCCTGCACACGGCCAATGGCGAATTGCGCGCGGCCAAAACTATTTTGCGCAACGTGCGGGTCAACGGCATTACCGCTTACGACGTACAGGCCATCGTGTTGCCGCGCGGCGCCTCCAGCGTCAGCCTTCTGGGCATGAGCTTCCTGAGCAAGCTGGGGGGCTTTGAAGTCGCCCGGGGCAATCTCATCCTGAAGCCGTAAGCGCCGCCCTTATTCCGCCGCGCTTGCGTCCCAGAGACACAAGCGCGAAATCGTACTATTATAAAAGCCCCTTCAAACCGAGGCCGCCCATGTCGTCTGACGCCTATCCCAAGCCCGTTCCGCACCTCATCCCCAACACCTATGCCTATGAAGCCGGACCGATGGTCAAGGCGACGGGCTTTCGCGAATATGACGCACGCTGGCTGTTTGAAAAAGAAATCAATTTGATGGGCGTGCAGGCTCTGGGCCTTGGCCTTGGTACGTTGCTGCATGAAATGGGCGTAAAGCCGGAGCTGGCGACGGGCCACGATTATCGCTCCTATTCGGCCTCGATTAAATATGCGCTCGTCACCGGCCTTATGGCGGCTGGCGTCAAGGTGCATGACATTGGCCTTGCGATGTCGCCGATGGCCTATTTCGCGCAATTTGACCTCGACGTGCCAGCAGTGGCCATGGTGACCGCCTCGCACAACGACAACGGCTGGACCGGCGTAAAGATGGGCGCGCAACGCCCCGTCACCTTTGGCCCTGACGAGATGGGCCGACTGCGCGACATCGTGCTTGAGGGGCGTTTTCGTTACGCAGACGGCGGCGGCTATCGCTTCATCAACGATTTCCCCAAACGCTACATCGCCGACCTCACCAACAGGGCGCCCTTCAAGCGCAAGATGAAAGTCGTGGCTGCGTGCGGCAACGGCACGGCGGGCGCTTTTGCGCCGCAAATTCTTGAAGCTTTGGGCTGCGAAGTCGTGCCGCTCGACGTCGAGCTCGATTACACATTCCCGCGCTACAACCCCAATCCCGAAGACATGGAAATGCTGCACGCCATCGCCGCCAAAGTGCGCGAAGTCGGCGCAGACGTTGGGCTGGGGTTTGACGGCGACGGCGACCGTTGCGGCGTCGTCGATAACAACGGCGACGAAATCTTCGCCGACAAGATTGGCGTGATGCTGGCGCGTGATCTGTCCAAAATCTATCCCGGCGCGACCTTCGTCGTCGACGTGAAATCAACCGGCCTGTTCGCCACCGACCCCGTGCTGCGCGAGCGCGGCGTGAAGGCCGATTACTGGAAGACCGGCCATTCCTACATCAAGCGCCGCGTGACTGATTTGAAAGCGCTGGCGGGCTTTGAGAAGTCCGGCCATTTCTTCTTCAA
>CAMCMI010000190.1 GCA_945875875.1 Rhizobium sp. Q54 | reverse complement strand
CCAGCCAGATTCTTGATGCTCGCGATAGAGCCGCTTGATCTGGTCGCGCCCCGTCGCCTTTTCAAGCGCGCCGATAGCGAGCCGCTTCCAGAGCGGATCGGCGGGGTCGCAATAGGTGAATGTCCGGTCGTCCATGGCGCCCGCCTACAAGAATGATGCGACAGGCTTGCGACGCTAGAGGCTTTTGCTGAGCGCGTCGAAGCGCATGAGCTGGGCAAGCAGCGCCTCAAATTCGCCCAGCGGCACCTGATTGGGACCGTCCGAGAACGCGTTCGCCGGATCGTCATGTGTTTCAATGAACACGCCCGCCACGCCAATCGCCACCGCCGCGCGCGCCAGCACCGGAACAAATTCGCGCTGGCCGCCAGACGACGAGCCCTGGCCGCCGGGTTGCTGCACGGAATGGGTCGCGTCAAAAATTACCGGCGCCCCGGTCTGCGCCATGATCGGCAGCGCGCGCATGTCCGAGACCAGCGTATTGTAGCCAAAGCTGGCGCCGCGCTCCGTCACCATGACATTGGGATTGCCCGCGCCCGTGACCTTGTCGATCACGTTCGTCATGTCCCACGGCGCCAGAAACTGGCCCTTCTTCACGTTGACCGGAAGGCCCGTGGCGGCGGCCGCCAGCAGCAGATCGGTCTGGCGGCAGAGAAAAGCGGGGATTTGCAGCACGTCCACAACGCCCGCAACCTTGGCGCAATGATCGTTCTCGTGCACGTCGGTCAGGATCGGGAAGCCGAAACGCTCTTTCACTTCCGCAAAAATCTCAAGGCTGGCCTCAAGCCCAAGGCCGCGACGCCCCGCCGCCGACGTGCGGTTGGCCTTGTCGAACGAGGATTTGTAGACGATGCCGACGCCCAGCCTGTCGGCGATGTCGCGCAGGGCGCCCGCCATTTTCAGCGCATGGTCGCGGCTCTCCAGCGCGCACGGCCCGGCGATGATCGCCAGCGGCAGGCGATTGGCGAATGTGACCGCGCGCGGGCCGGACCCGATGGTGACGTCTGCGTTCGGCTTCATGCTGATGTTCCTGTTCGCGCTCTGGCTACCGAACGCGGGCCAAGTACGCAAGGGGCGGGGACGTGGAGCAGCAATGAGCGCCACTTTAGCCGCCATATTCCAAACGCGTCATGGCCGGGCTTGTCCCGGCCACCCACGCCGTCGTGAGCCTTGCTGCTAGCATGCAAAGCCACGGCTTGCGCCGTTTACGTGGATGGACGGGTCAAGCCCGTCCATGACGGCTTTGGGATGGGCGCCTTACCTTCAAGAACGCACATTGCAACAATATCAAGCTGCAGCAGCGCAGCCCCCTTATTCCGCCGCCACCCTTGCCTTGATCTTCTGCATCGGTCGGCGCGCCAGCACTTCCTTCAGGAACTTGCCGGTGTGCGATTTGGCGCTGGCCGCGATGTCCTCCGGCGTGCCCTGCGCGATGATTTCCCCGCCACCGTCGCCACCTTCAGGGCCAAGATCCAGCACCCAATCCGCCGTCTTGATGACCTCCAGATTGTGCTCGATGACGACGACGCTGTTGCCCTGATCGACCAGCTCATGCAGCACTTCAAGAAGCTTCTTCACGTCGTGGAAATGCAGGCCCGTTGTCGGCTCGTCCAAAATGTAGAGCGTGCGCCCGGTCGAGCGGCGCGACAGCTCCTTGGACAGTTTGACGCGCTGCGCCTCGCCGCCAGAGAGGGTTGTGGCCTGCTGGCCGACCTTAACGTAATCGAGGCCGACGCGCTTCAGCGTGTCCATCTTCTCGCGGATTGTCGGCACGGCCTTGAACAGCTCGCGCGCCTCTTCCACCGTCATATCAAGCACGTCGGCGATGGACTTGTCGCGATACTTTACCTCCAGCGTCTCGCGATCATAGCGCTTGCCCTTGCAGACGTCGCAGGTCACGTACACGTCCGGCAGGAAGTGCATCTCGATCTTGATGACGCCATCCCCCTGGCAGGCTTCGCAGCGTCCGCCCTTCACGTTGAACGAAAAACGGCCCGGCATGTAGCCGCGCGCCTTGGCCTCCGGCAGCCCGGCGAACCATTCGCGGATCGGCATGAACGCGCCCGTATAGGTGGCGGGATTTGAGCGCGGCGTGCGGCCAATCGGCGATTGGTCGATGTCGATCACCTTGTCGATATGCTCAAGGCCCAGGATCGCATCGTGCGGTGCGGGATGTTCGGCGGCGCCGTTCAGCCTGCGCGCAACCGCCTTGTAGAGCGTGTCGATGACCAGCGTGGACTTGCCGCCGCCGGAAACGCCGGTGACGCAGGTGAACAGGCCCAGCGGCAGTTCGGCGCTGACGTTCTTCAGATTGTTGCCGCGCGCGCCGACAACCTTCAGCGAACGCCCCGCCTGCGCCTTGCGGCGGGCGCGCGGAATATCCACCGATTTGCGGCCCGACAGATAATCGCCCGTGAGCGAATTTGGATCGTTCACAACCTCATGCGGCAGGCCCTTTGAGACGATGCGCCCGCCATGGATGCCGGCGCCGGGGCCAACGTCCACCACGTAATCGGCGGTCAGGATCGCGTCCTCGTCATGCTCGACCACGATCACGGTATTGCCAAGATCGCGCAGGCGGCGCAGCGTCTCCAGCAGTCGCGCATTGTCGCGCTGATGCAGGCCGATGGAGGGCTCGTCCAGCACATAAAGAACGCCAGTGAGGCCGGAGCCGATCTGCGAGGCGAGCCGAATACGCTGACTTTCGCCGCCCGACAGCGTGCCAGCCGCGCGCGCCAGTGTCAGATAATCAAGCCCGACATCGACGAGGAACGTCAGCCGGTCGCGGATTTCCTTCAGGATGCGGCCCGCAATCTCATTTCGCTTCTTGTCGAGGCGCTTGGGCAAAGTCTCGGCCCATTGCGCTGCATGGCGCACGGAGAGCTGCGAGATGTCGCCGACATGCTGGCCGTCGATCTTCACGGCCAGCGCTTCGGGCTTCAGGCGATGGCCGGAGCAGGCCGCGCAGGGCGAATCCGACATGAAGCGCGAGATTTCCTCGCGCGCCCATTCGCTTTCAGTCTCGATGTAACGGCGCTCCAGATTGCGCACCACGCCTTCAAACGGCTTCTTCACCTGATAGGCGCGCAGGCCGTCGTCGTAGGCAAAGCGGATTTCTTCCTCGCCCGAGCCAAATAAAATGGCGTTGCGCTGCACTTTGGTGAGGTCCGACCAGGAGCCGTCGAGGCGGAATTTGTAATGCTTGCCAAGCGCTTCCAGTGTTTGCAGATAATAGGGCGAGGATGATTTCGCCCAAGGTGCGATGGCCCCCTTGCGCAGCGTCGCCTTTGGATCGGGCACGACTAGCTCTGCGTCCACCTTCTGCTCAAAGCCAAGGCCGCCGCATTTGGGGCAGGCGCCGAACGGATTGTTGAACGAGAACAGACGCGGCTCTATTTCCGAAATCGTGAAGCCGGACACCGGGCAGGCGAATTTTGACGAGAACATGATGCGGCGCGGCTCGCCGCCTTCCTGCTCATCAACAAATTCAGCAATCGCAATGCCGTCCGCCAGCTCCAGCGCGGTCTCCATCGATTCCGCCAGCCGCGCCGCAATGTCGGGGCGCACCACGATGCGGTCCACCACCACGTCGATGTCGTGCTTGAATTTCTTGTCCAGCACCGGCGCGTCAGCGATCTCATAGAACGTGCCGTCGATCTTCAGGCGCTGGAAGCCCTTCTTCATATATTCGGCGATTTCCTTGCGGTATTCGCCCTTGCGTCCGCGAATGACGGGCGCCAGCAAATAAAGCCGCGTCTTCTCGGGCAAAGCGAGCACGCGGTCCACCATCTGGCTGACCGTCTGGCTTTCAATCGGCAGGCCGGTTGCGGGCGAATAGGGCACGCCGACGCGCGCCCACAGCAGGCGCAGATAATCGTAAATCTCGGTGACGGTGCCCACCGTCGAGCGCGGGTTTTTCGACGTTGTCTTCTGCTCGATGGAAATGGCGGGCGACAGGCCGTCGATCTGGTCCACGTCGGGCTTTTGCATCATCTCCAGGAATTGCCGGGCGTAGGCCGACAAGGATTCCACATAGCGCCGCTGGCCTTCCGCATAAATCGTGTCGAACGCCAGCGAGGACTTGCCCGAGCCCGACAGGCCGGTGAAGACGACGAGCTTGTCGCGCGGGATCGCCAGATCCACGTTTTTCAGATTGTGCTCGCGCGCGCCGCGCACAACGATAGCGCGCTGATGCTCGCCAAAGGGCAAAGCGGCGGCGATGTCCACGGCTGCGGCTGGCTGGGAAGCCTTCAGGGGCTTGGCGGCAAGCACAGGCTTAAGGGCTTTCTTTGCAGATGTTTTGGCAGATGTTTTGGCGGGCGATTTGGCTGCTGGCGTTTTGGTTGCTGGCATGACGAATTAATGTCTCGTGTTTTCAGCTGGATCGGGAACATCCGAAGCAAGCTATGGTCTACTACGCACGAAGCACAGACCGCAGATCGGCTCGGGCTGAGATAAAACCGAATCTCCTCCGTTTTTGATCTTGCGAGCATCGCGCGGCGCTGATAAGAACGAAAGCGGAACATGAATATCGTGCATCAATAACGTGATTGTGGACAAGCGGCAATTGCTGGCCGCTTTGCAAGAGCGGGCGGGCTAGATTGCACGCTACATGCGCCTCCGGGCGGTACAGATTCGCGCATTTGCGCACAGATTGCGGAGATCCCTATGTCGGGCAGCGTCAATAAAGTCATCCTGGTGGGAAATTTGGGACGCGACCCTGAGGTGCGCCGCATGAATTCCGGCGACGCCGTGGTGAGCTTCTCGCTCGCCACCAAGGAATCGTGGAAGGACAAGGCCACGGGCGAGCGCAAGGAAAAGACCGAATGGCATAATGTCGTGGTCTTCAACGATAACATTGGCAAGGTTGTGGAGCAGTACTGCAAGAAGGGCGCGAAGATTTATCTCGAAGGCCAGTTGCAGACGCGGGAGTTCACCGACAAGGACGGCAATCAGCGCAAGACGACCGAGGTGGTGCTGCAACGTTATCGCGGCGAACTGACCTTGCTTGACAGCCGTGGCAGCGGCGGACGTGGCGAGAGCGAGAGCGTCGGCTATGACGGCGACGGCGGCGGCCAGAGCTTTGGTCGATCCTCGCCAATGGAGCGCACTTCGGAGCGTCGCCCGGCGGCGCCTGCTGGCGGACGCGGCGGTGCGCCTATCGACGACGACATTCCGTTCTGATCGGCGCGCGCGGTGCGCGCGCCTTATGCCAAACAAAGGCTGACGCAGCGACGGGGCTTGCGGGCGCCGTCATTGTTTTTATTAAGGCGAGTTTTATAATCCAAACCCGACGCTCGTGTTAAAGCATTGAAATAATTAGATTTGGTCGGTTTTTTCGGAGGCGCTGCGCTGGCTTTAGGGGCAGGAATCAGTTAGACATCAACGAC
>CAMCMI010000189.1 GCA_945875875.1 Rhizobium sp. Q54 | reverse complement strand
GCCAGCATGTCTGGCGCCGTAACGCCCATGCCGTTGAACAGCGCCAGCGACGAGTCGGGATGGCGGAACATGCGCAGCATCGGCAACATGCGGTCAATCGCGCTTATCAATTGCGGCGGCGGGGCGACGTTGCGCGACGTATAGGCCTGGCGCAACGGCAGAAGATCAAACAGCAGGTCGATCAGGGTTTGCGGATTGCGCCCGACATGGCCGCCGTCGGGCAGGATTTGGGCTTGCAATTCTTCGTCAAGCCATTTGCCGGAGCGCTTGAGCAGGCGGCCATAACCATCAGAACAAAGCGCCGTCTGCGCCAGCGCAATCGCAGTGAACAGCCGCGTCTCTCCGGATAATTCAAACAGCATTTGCGCGCGCAAAAACGCGACGTGGCGGCCAATACCCTTCAGGAACAGGCCATAAAATTCTGCATCTGCGCCCTCCAGCAGCAAGGGCGACTGGCTGATCCACGACATCAGCCGGCGCGCGGCGACGACAGGCTTCCATGCGCACGGCGTTTCATGCGACCGGCCCTGCGCCTCGCCCGCCGCCGCCGAAACTGAGGGCGAACCCTGCAGGCTCAGCCATTCGGCGACCAGCGCACGGGCGTTCTGCCGGGCAAGATTGGTGTCGGCGGCGCGCAGATGACGCAACCAGCTGAAGCCCATCAGATTATTTTCCCATTCCTGACTGGGGCCAACCAGCAGGAACGGCGATTGGTTACGCGCATCGACGACGCGGCCGGCGAACGCGAAATAGCCCGCATAAATATCGTCGGCGACGATGGGATCGCTGGTGCGGATGTCCTGGGGCGCAATGACGAGACGCTTGGGCGGGCGCGGGCGCAGCCCGGACATCAGCGACAACGGCCGTGCGCAAGCGCGCTTTACGGCGCGCCCGCCATGGCGGGCCGCGTGCGCGCCCACCAAGATACGCTCGGCGACGGAAAGTCGCTTCAAATGAATGGCCTCCTGATTCGCGCCCAAGCCTGATGACCTAACATACGCCCGCAATCATGCCTGATTCGCGCATCCGCCGCCGGAACGCGATCTGTAGTTGATATGCGCGGAACCAGAAAGCCCGTATCAGTATAGCTTATCACCAAGACAAGATTTATTTTTTCCGCTCAAGCCGTGCGATGAAGAAGCCATCGAGGCCAGCAAGACGCGGGTCGTCGGCAGGCAGATGAATCGGCATTGTGCGCACGTCGCCCTCAGAGGTCAGGCACTCGTCCAGACCGCCGACCTCATCGGCGCTGATGGGGGCGCGCACCATGTCGGGATTGCGACGCAAGAGCGCGGCGATTTGCGCCGGGCCTTCCTCCGCCTCAAGCGAACAGGTGCAATAGACGAGGCGCCCGCCGGGCTTGAGCATGCCGCAGGCGCGCTCCAGCATTTTGGCCTGCACGAGGGCCAGCGCCGCAATGTCGCTGGCGCGCTTCACCCACGCCACGTCCGGATGGCGGCGGATGGTGCCGGTGGCCGAACAGGGCGCATCCAGCAAAATAGCGTCGAAGGGCTGCGCCTCATAGGTGAGGGCATCGCCGACCGCGATGTCGACGGGCAGTTTCAGGCGCTCGAAATTGACCGCCAGACGACGCAAACGCTCTGCTGATTTATCGAGCGCGATCACCTCCGCGCCGGCTGCCGCCAGCTGCGCGCTCTTGCCGCCGGGGGCTGCGCACAAATCGGCCACGCGCTCGCCGGGCTTCACGTTGAGCAGGCGCGCGGGCAGAGCGGCCGCGGCGTCCTGCACCCACCATTGACCGTCCGCATAGCCGGGCAATTCGTCGATGCCCGCGCGGTTGACGAGGCGCACCGAGCCGGTGGGCAAAACGATGCCGCCGATTTTTTCCGCCCATTGCTCCGCATCGCCGCGCACGCTCAGATCGAGCGTCGGCTCATGTCGCATCATCAGCGCCATACGGGCTGCAACGTCCTCGCCATAGGACTTGCGCCAGCGCGCCGCCAGCCATAGCGGCATATCGAGGAAGGGGTCTGCGAGAGAGGGATCTTCTCCGGCAAGAATCGAGTCTTTCTCGCGCGCTATGTTGCGCAGCACCGCGTTGACAAGCGAGGCGAAGGGGGCCGAACGCTGATCGGCGCGCGCCGCGTGAACCGCCAGATCGACGGCGGCGTGGTCAGGCACGTCCAGAAACAGAATTTGCGCGGCGCTGGTGGTGAGAATGTATTCCAGAGGACCGGCCTTTTTGGGCAGGCCACGTTCCAGAAAGCGCGCCAATGCGGCGCGAATCGTGCCCAGCCGACGCAGCGACGCCACGACGATGGAGCGCGCCAGCGCGCGGTCGCGCACATCAAGCGAGAAATGCGAATCGGCGGCAAAGCGCTCATCAAGCGAGCGCCCGTTGGCGACGACGTCTGCGAAGGCCGCCGCCGCAGCCTGACGGGCGGCGAGCCCCGGCGGGGGCGGAGGCGGGGTCTCAAAACGCGGGCGCTTCTGCACGCCGGGCGCCGCTTTTTTCTGGTTCAAAACAATCCTGCTCCGGGCGGCGCATCGGCTGCGCGTATGTCAACAAGGGCATGTCAATAAGCGCATCAAAGGTGTTCGGGGCGCTCGCGACAGCCCCGCAAATCACCCCCACGGACCGCGTCTGCGACCGTTGTTTTGAGTACCACGATCAATTCCGCCCCGCCACGGGCTCGGGCCGGAAACGTCTGTGGAATTGTTTTGGGAAGCGTAACGCGTCAGGCCCATGGCGCCGGCAAGCGCCTGAAGGGCTGCAATCCGGTTTTCGACGTTGGGATGGGTCGAGAACAGGTTGTCCATCCCCTGCCCGGTCAGCGGATTGACGATGAACATATGGGCCATCGCCGGATTGGCTTCGGCGTTCTCATTGGGGATAACCTGCGCGCCGTGCGAGATTTTCGCCAGCGCGCCCGCCAGCGCGTTGGGATCGCCGCAAATTTCCGCGCCAAGACGGTCGGCCGCGTATTCGCGCGAGCGGCTGATCGCCATCTGCACGAGCATGGCGGCCAGCGGCGCGAGAATGGCCAGCGCAATCGAGCCGATCACGCCCGGGCCATTGCTGCGATTGCCGCCAAACAGCAGGCCCCATTGGGCGATGGAGGAGATCGCACCCGCGAGCGTCGCGGTGATCGTCATGGTCAGCGTGTCGCGATATTTGATGTGCGCCAGCTCATGGGCGATGACGCCCGCCAGCTCTTGCCTGGTGAGCATGGCCATCAGCCCGGTGTTGACGGCCACCGCCGCATTTTCGGGATTGCGCCCGGTGGCGAAGGCGTTGGGCTGGTCTTCGTGGATCACGTAGACGCGCGGCATCGGCAATTGCGCGCGCCCGGCCAGTTCGGCCACCATGTCGTAGAGATCGGGCGCGTCGGCGCGCTGGATTTCCTGCGCGCCGTTGGCCGCCAACGCCAGTTTGTCGGAGTTCCAGTAGGCAAACAGGTTTGTGGCGGCGGCAAAAGCCAGCGCCAGCAGCATGCCGGTCTGGCCGCCCAGCAACGCGCCGACGACGAGAAACAGCGCCGTCATGGCGGCCATCAGCATGGCGGTGCGCATCATGTTCATGCTCGGTCTCTCCGTCGGGTCTGCAAATCCAAATCTTGGCCCTGCAACATGTCCGCCCTATATGTGGGGACGCTGGCCCGCCCGCTTCAAGGGTCGCCAAGGGACAAGTTCGAATGACGCAGACGCCCGAAACCCAGCCCGAACAAGAAGCGGCTCCCCAAATCCGCAAGCCGCTGACGCCGGAGGCGCAGCGCGCGCTCGCCGAGGCGCAGGCGCGCCGGGAGGAGCGGGAGCGCGCGGCAGCATTGGCGGCGACGACAGCCCCCACTGAAATCAATGGACGCGGCGGGCTCGATCCGGTGCGTTACGGCGATTGGGAAAGCAAAGGAATCACGAGCGATTTCTAGAGCTTGCAGGTGCGGCGCGATAGGTCAGCGTCAACCACATGGCAAACAGCGTGGCGAAGAACATGGTGGCGAAAGCGGGCCAATATGAGCCCCCTGAATCATACATGATCGCCCCCAGCCATGCGCCAAGGCCGCCGAACGCGTGGTGGACCATGGTGATGAGCCCGGCGATGGCGCCAAGGTTTTTGGTGCCAAACGATTCGCGCACGAACAGCACGGTGACTGGCGCGGTAACTAGAAACGTGAAGCCAAACACCAGCGCGAAAATGGCGACCGAGACGCTCGATTGCTCCACCAGCACCAGAGCGAACACGGCGATGCGCAGAACGAAGGCCACCAGGGTTGGCAATATCGGCCCGTGGCGGTCGCTGGCCCAGCCTGCCCACAACACGCCCGCCAATCCCGTCAGCCCCATCAACGCCAGCAGATTGCCCGCGAAAAACGCGCCGACGCCGCTGTCCTGCGCAAACGCCACCACATGGGTCGCCACGAAAAAATCATCGAGCCCGCAGATCGCGTAAATGCCAAGCAGCATCCAGAATTGCTTGGTGCGCGCAGCCTCGCGCAGGCTCAATCCGTCCTGCACGGGCGCGGCGTCGCGCTGCGCCTGCTGCGCGGACTTGCCGGGAACTGCGGCCAGAATCAGCGGCAGCAACATGAGATGGGCCAGCCCAAGCCACACATAGACCGAGCGCCAGCCGATATTGAGCATCACCAGGGCCAGCGTCGCCACGATCACCAATTGCCCGACGCTCATGCCCGCCAGCGCCAGCGAATTGGCGAGCCCCGCGCGATTGGGGAACGTGCGCGTCACCATCACGCCCACAGGCGCGGTCGAGGCGGCGCCATTGCCGATGGCGAAGATGATTCCATACAAGGCCAGCGCCTGCCACGGCGATTGCACAAGGCTCATCAGCCCGATTCCAGCCGAGGCTATTATCAAGCCCGAGCCCAGCAGCACCCGCAGGCTGATGCGATCGGCCAGACGGCCAGCATAGAAGGTGCAGATTGCCGACACACCCTGAAACAACAGCACCGCGAGCCCGATGTCGTTGCGCTCCCAGGCGAGCTCCTCGACCATCGGCAGCAACGTCAGCCCGATCGCCAGACGCGCGCCGCCGCCGATGAACAGAAGAAGAAAGCCTGCGACCAGAATGAGCAGCGCCGCGAGCGGAATTGATTTGAACATCGGCTCCCGGCTCGATTAGCGGAGAATGTTTGTAACCCTTTAGACCGGTTTGCGGATTGAGCAAAACGCGTGGCCGATGCAACCTGAGTTCGCTATTTATGCACTCTAGAGTTGTAGGATTATTTGACAGATGCTGGGACAATAGGCATAGTCACGTTCATGATTTGGTCTGCTCGTCCGCTCTCGTTCGCCTTGCTCGCCGCCTTGTCGCTGGCGGCAGCGGCTGCGGCTGGCTATGCGGGCGCCAATGCCGCGCTGCATGCGTCCCCCGCCGACGCGGGCGCCTCCGGGGCGCTGATCGAGCCTGCAACCTTCCCCGCTTTGGGCGCCCGCGATGCGTTGCCCGGCCCTTACGGCGCTAGCGTGCTGCGCAT
>CAMCMI010000188.1 GCA_945875875.1 Rhizobium sp. Q54 | reverse complement strand
GGCGGCATGGGCGCCTATTCGCCCGCCCCCATTATGAGCGACGCCATGTCGGCCCGCGTGATGGCTGAGATCGTCGCCCCCACAATGGCAGGCATGAAAGCGCGCGGCGCGCCCTATCGCGGCGTGTTGTTCGTGGGCCTGATGATCGGCGCGGGCGGTCCCAAACTGATCGAATTCAACGCCCGCTTTGGCGATCCTGAAACGCAGGTCATGCTGCCGCGTCTTGATTGCGATTTACTGCCGCTGCTTCTGGCCAGCGCCAATGGCGCATTGCCGCAAGCGCCCATCGCTTTGAAGCCGCAGACTGCGCTCACAGTGGTTTATGCGGCCAACGGCTATCCAGATTCGCCTGAACGCGGCTCGGAAATCAATGGGCTGGAGCAAGCGCGTGCGCAAGCTGACGTAACGATTACCCACGCCGGGACAAAACTGGAGGACGACAAGCTCATCGCCAATGGCGGGCGCGTGCTCAACGTCACGGCGTTGGGCGAAGACGTGGCCGACGCCCGGCGTAAAGCCTATGCGGCGCTCGAAATGATCGACTGGCCCGGCGGCTTTTACCGCCGAGATATTGGCTGGCGGGCGCTGGCGCGCTAACGGGACTTGCTGCTAATCTCGCCTGATAAGCAAAATATCGGGAGGATTAAATGACCAGCGCGCCTCAACCTGTCCGCCGCATCGTCACCGGCCATGATGCAAATGGCGCCGCCAAAGCGATTATCGACGGACCGGCGCAGAACACGCGCCCCGGCTCCTCGCCCGGCCAGTTCACGACGCTGATGTGGTGCACAGATTCCATGCCGACGAAAATGCCCGTCGGCGAGGATGCCGAGGACATGGGCGCGCGCATTCTGGGCACTTATCCGCCCGTCAACGGCTCGCGCTTCATGATCGCAGAATATCCGCCGGGCAATCATCCCCGCATGCACCGCACCGAGACGATTGACTACATCATCGTGCTCGATGGGGAGATCGACATGGAGATGGACGAGGGGCGGATGGTGTCGATGAAGAGCGGCGACGTGATGATCCAGCGCGGCACTTATCATTCCTGGATCAACAGGAGCGCAGAAGTCTGCCGCATGGCGTTTGTGTTGATGGACGCCGAGCCGCTGGGCATCGGCGATCCCGTGCCGCGCGGCGCCATCGTCGGCGCTCATAAAGTCGATCATAAATAATCAGCCGGGCAGCATCGCCCACAGCCATTCGGTGAGCGCCGCGCCGAAAATCACCAGCGCGACGTTCCACGCCACGCCAATGAAGGCGAAGATTACGCCCACCAAAATCGCCAAACCATCGCGCTCCAGCAAGCCAAAGGCGAAGATGACGATGGCGAAGGCCGGCCCCTGATTGCCAAACGGGATCGGCAGCACCAGCGTGAGGCCAAGAATGAAAATCAGCGCCGCCACCACGATGGTCGCGGTGCGATCCGTCAACGCCAGCAGGCGCGGGCGCAGAACGCCGTCGAGCTTCGACATGAAGCGCTCCAGCCGCTCGATGGTGGACACCACCGCTTTGCGCGGCAAAGCACGCTCGCGCAAAAAGCCCGGCAGCGTCAACGCCTCGCGACCACCGATCATTTGCATCGCCACCAGCGTTAACGCCGTGCCGAACACAAGCCCGGTCGGCAGAGCAGGCACGGGAATGAACGCAGGGAGCGCCAGCAGAAGCAAAACCAGCCCCTGGCCGGAACGGCCAAGCGCATCCACCAATTGCCCAAGCGTCAGGCGCTCGCCGTCGATGGAGTCAATCGCGCGACGCAAAGCGCGGCTTGTTTCCCCGCTTGGCCACGGATCTGGCGCGGCCTCAGTCATTGCGGGCTCCCGATTCAACGAACAAGAACAATGTATACCTCAAAAAAGCGCGCGAACGCCAGAGCTTGCGCTGGAAACCGGTCGCCGACCCTTCAAGTGGCGACGGCCTTGCGCGCATTCAAGCAGCAGCGTTCACCCTGACGCCCGAAACCTGTCGATCATGTGACGAGCCCTTGCTAAAGAGGGATGATTCTGAAAATTGACCTTCATGTTGACGAGAGAGGCGAACGCTATGTCGGACCAGAGAGGGCCAATCGGCAGCGCAGGCGATGCGCTGATCGCCCATCTCGTCGCGCAAGGTTATGAGCGGGCCGAGCCCGCCGTGCTGCAGCCGGCGCCCCTGTTTCTGGATCTGGCGGGCGAGGACATTCGCGGTCGGCTCTACATCACCTCTGATGCGTCCGGCGCCGAATTTTGCCTGCGGCCCGAATACACCATTCCCGTCTGCCGCGATTATCTGGCGGGCTCCCGCGCGGGCGAGGCTGCGGCCTATTCGTATTACGGCAAGGTGTTCCGCTATCGCCCGGCGGGCTCGGGCGAGTTCGAACAGGCAGGCCTTGAGAGCTTCGGGCGCAATGACCGCGAGGCGGCTGACGCAGAGATTCTCGCGCTGTCGCTGGAGGCCGCCCATTTTGGCGGCGCGCAGGGGCTGGCCGTGCGCTTTGGCGATGCGGGCCTCTTCACCGCTCTGCTGGCCGCGCTCGATCTGCCCCCCGTCTGGATGCGCCGCATTCGCCGCGCCCATGCGCGGGGACTTTCGCTGGCCGACCTGCTGCGGGCCAATGAGGACGCGCCGACCCCCGATTATTCCGGCATGCTGGCCGCGCTTGAGGGCGTGGACCGGGCGGGCGCGCGCGCGCTCGTCGAAGACCTGCTGTCGATTGCAGGCATCTCAAGCGTTGGCGGGCGTAGCGCGTCCGAGATCGCCGAGCGCTTTCTGGAGCAATCCTCCTTGCAGGCCGGCGCCGGCTTCCCTTCAGAAAAACAAAGCGTGATCGAGGCCTGGCTCGCCATCGCAGGCGATCCCGACACATCATCCGCGCAGATGCGCGCTTTGGCGGGCGATTCAAAGCTTGATCTGTCTGCCGCCCTTGACGCCTTCGACGAGCGCCTCGGCTTTATGGCCGCGCGCGGGCTCGACGTCTCGTCGATGAGCTTCTCGGCGCGGTTCGCCCGCGATCTTGATTATTACACCGGCTTCGTGTTCGAGGCGCACGATCCCGCCCGCACCGATGGGCGCCCGGTCATCGGCGGCGGGCGCTATGACGGGCTGGTGCGCGCGCTTGGCGCAGGGGCCGATATTCCAGCCGTTGGCGCCGCCATCTGGTGCGAACGCCTGATCGATCCAAACGCTGGAGCAGCAGAATGAGCCAGACCCGCAAACCCGCGCCGCTGGTGCTGGCCGTCCCCTCCAAGGGACGCCTGCAGGAGAACGCGTTCTCGTTTTTCTCCCGAGCGGGCCTCAACTTTGTGCAGGGGCGCGGCGCACGCGATTATCGCGGCGTGCTGCGCGAAATCCCCGGCGTTGAAGTCGCCTTCCTGTCGGCCTCCGAAATCGTGCAGCAGCTCGCCTCCGGCGCCGCGCACCTTGGCGTCACCGGCGAAGACCTTGTGCGCGAAAGCCTTGCCAATGCCGAAGACCATGTAACGCTGCTCACGCCGCTGGGTTTTGGCCACGCCAACGTGATTGTGGCTGTGCCGCAGGCCTGGATCGACGTGCGCACGATGGCCGACCTTGAAGACGTGGCCGCCGCCTTCCGCGCCAGGCGGGGCGAGCGGATGCGCGTGGCCACCAAATACGTCAACAGCACGCGGCGCTTTTTTGCGGAAAAAGGCGTCACGGATTATCGCATCGTGGAATCGCTCGGCGCAACCGAGGGCGCACCTGCGGCTGGTCAGGCGGAGCTGATCGTCGACATCACGACCACGGGCGCAACGCTGAAAGCCAACGCGCTGAAGATCCTTGATGATGGAATCATGCTGTGCTCGCAGGCCAATCTCGTGGCCTCGCGCGCCGCCAATTGGGATTCCGGCACCCTCGACATGGCGCGCGCAATCCTGTCGCGCATTTGCGCCGAGGAAGACGCCCGCACGAGCCGCGAAGTGCGCGCCCGGATCGGCGGCGACCGCGCTTTGCTTTTGCGTGAGATCGAAGCCGCCTTTGGCGCCCGGGCGCCTTTGGGCGCAAGCGGGGAATTGCTGTCTCTGGTGTGCCCGGCCGATAAAGTCTCGCCGCTGGCCGACTGGCTGATATCAAAAGGGGCGGAACACGTGCTGGTCTCAGCGCTCGATTACGTGTTCAGCGCCGTCAACCCGCTGCACCAGAAGCTGGTGGACAGCTTGCGGTGAGGCGCGTGAGCCATCGCTGGGCCGGTGCTGAGCCTCGCGCCCCGCATCGCCAGCAGTTTTGACCGACCCCGAGCGCGTCATGGGCGGGCTTGATCCGGCC
This sequence comes from Rhizobium sp. Q54, assembly GCA_945875875.1. GTDB lineage: Bacteria > Pseudomonadota > Alphaproteobacteria > Rhizobiales > Beijerinckiaceae > Terripilifer. The sequence goes on along the minus strand of CAMCMI010000188.1, from coordinate 1,259 downwards.
ATGACGGCGGAGATCTGCGTGTTGAGCGTCCGGCCTTGCGCCTTACAGAAGCATTACCCCTACTTCGCCACAGCTTGCGCCATAAGGCGGGGCGAGAAGGCGCCTTCGGGTTGCGCGGCCATGTCCACGCGCTCGTCGTGCAGCGCCAGCAGCGTGCTGCGATGGCCGATGGATACGATCGTGGCGTTTGGCAATTCGCGGCGCAGCATGCGGTAGATATCGCCCTCAAGCGCCTCGTCGAGCGCCGAGGTGGCCTCGTCGAGGAACAGCCAGTCGGGCTTGTCGAGCAGGGCGCGCGCAATCGCCAGCCGCTGTTGTTCGCCGCCGGACAGGCGCTGCGCCCACATCTCCTCGCTATCGAGCTTGTCTGCGAACGCGCCAAGACGCGCGGCCTCAAGGGCGGCGATGATGCTGGCGTCGTCATAAGAGCCCGAAAGGCCGGGATATGTCACCGCTGTGCGCAGCGTGCCGGAGGGAATATAGGGGCGCTGCGGCAGCAGCATCAGCCGCGCCTCGCCCGGCGCCTCGATGCGTCCCTGTCCATAGGGCCAGATGTCGGCGATAGCGCGGAACATCGTCGATTTGCCCGAACCCGACGGACCCGTGACCAGCGTCGCGCGGCCAGCCTCGAACGCCAGCTCGTCAACATGTACGATGCGCCGCCCATCGGGCAGGAACAGCGACAGATCGCGCAAGACGAGATCGCGCGTGGCCGATTGGCCATGCACGATGTGGGGCGCGATCGTGCCCAGCGCGCGGGCGCGGCCCATCGCGTCGCCAAACGTGGTCAGACGATCCACCACCGCCTTGTAGCTCGCCAGCGATTGGTAGCGGGCGATAAAGAACGTCAGCGAGCCCTCCACGCGCGAGAAGGCGCCCGCCGTCTGCGTCATCACGCCCAGCGTGATCTTGTCGAGGAAGTAATAGGGCGCGACAATCACGTAAGGGATCACGACGCTGGCCTGGAAATAGCCCTGCGTGAACGTCGTCAGCTTCATGTTGCGGATCAGGATCGCGTAATAATTGGCGACGATGGCCGAGAAGCGGGCGCCCAGAATCTGCCGCTCCGCGGGCTCGCCGCGCAGCAGCGCCACTTGTTCGGAATATTCACGCAGACGCGCCAGCGAGAAGCGGAAATCGGCCTCGTAACGCTCCTGCTGGAAATCGAGCCGCACCAGCGGGCGGCCGATGCGATGGGTCAGCCATGTGCCGACAGTCGCGTAGAGCAGCGCCACCCAGAACGGGAAGCCGGGAATCAC
>CAMCMI010000187.1 GCA_945875875.1 Rhizobium sp. Q54 | reverse complement strand
CTGAAAAGCGCCCGCGTTAAGTGGATAAAACGAGGCTAACCCAACTTTGTTGACGCTCTCTTAACCATGTTGTCCAGTAATGCAGCTCAGGTGATGCGGGAGACAAACGGGAGACGGCGCATGAATCGAATAGTTCAATTTCCAAAACGAGGCCGCCTTTTGCGGCGCACAGAAGTTCGACGCGGCTCGCCTGCGCAGATTCTGTTTTTCACCGGCGTTCGCTATGAGCGGCACGTCAGCGCCCAAGCCGCGGCCGAAGTTGACGTGTCGCAGGCCGAGGGAACGCCGGGCGCGCGCCGCAGCCGGACGGGTCGCAAAAAGAGCGCTTGATATTTTATTGGCGCCGCAGGTTTTCCTGTGCGCAGGATATTGACGAGAGACGCCCGCGCGCCGCGTCAAAATCTCCCGGATCTAGCGCCAGACTCCCTGTAAGTACGAAGCCTTCCCGCGTCGGCGCCAGCAGTCGCAATTCCTGCGGCGGCTCATCTTCAGCGTCGAGGGCCTCCAAAGCTTCCAATTGAATTCGCGTCAGCAGCACGACGTCTATTCGTCCGCGCACCCCCCCTCGATCTGTGGTGGCGTAAAAGCTCGCGCCGCGCCGGTCATGGAAGGACAGCGTCAACAATCCATCAAGCCCTGCGATCTCTGCGCGCACGCGCACCGGACCGTTATTCACGTCATAGCGGCAAACCCCGCGCACCACAGCGGGATCTTGCATCGGCAACAGCTCTGCGCCGGGGACTGGCGAGGGCAGGGGCGTAAAGCGGTTCGTCTGCGCGATGGTTGCAAGCCGGGCATAGGAATCGCGCGTGGCCACATGAGGCAAGGCGAGAATCGTGACAATATGGACAAGGCCCGCGACGACAAGCACGGCCAGCAGATAGATAAACCAGCCCAGCGTGCGGTCGCTCATATGCAACGCCCCCTGCGCAATCGCGGCAATTGGCCGACGCTCATCGACGAAGCCAGCGAGCTTGCGGGCGTATCATAAAGCCGCAGCGCGAGCATGAAGCCGGGTTCCGTCGGCAACGCCAGCCAATTGCCGGGGCGAAGTTGAGCGGAGGCTACGATTTCGAATCGCCCCATAGAATCCCGCACAATCTCCGCCGAGGTCAGGCCGGTCCTGTCATTGCCCGTGGGCGCAAGCGCGCCTCTGCTGGTCATAGGCGTTAAAGTCCAGAAGCGAGCCGCCGGGATCGGGCTTGTGAGGATGTAATCGCAACGGGTGAGAAGCGGAGCGCCGGTCTCGTCGATGTCTGCCGTAAACATCAGGCCCTCGCCCGGACTCAGCGGGACTTGCGCATTACGGGCCAAAGCTGCGCGCGTATAGGGATCAGCCGCAGCAAAAGCTGCTTTTGGAGTCGAGCGCCATGGGCCGACCTGCACTATTTCAAAGCCCGCGTCCCGCTCGAGGGCGCTCCAGGTCGCATAAAGGCCAAGGCCTGCGCCTATCAGCGCGGCGGCGGTGGATTTCAAAATGTTCAGCAAACGAGAGCCCGTTCGACCGGTGAAAACAGATAGTCAGGAATCGCATTCCGCGCGTCCTTGCGCAAGCGTAATGGCCCCCGTTTGTGCAAGTCGCCGCTTGGACTATTGCTAAACACCCACTAAAACAATCGAAATAAACGAGGGAGAGAGACATGAACTTTTCACGTAAAACCCGTCTGTTCGCCGGCGCCATGGCGACCGCGGCCACATTGGCTTTGGGCGCCCAGTCCGCATGGGCGCAGGATGCGGCCAGTTTCTACAAGGGCAAGACCGTTCGCTTCGTTGTCGGCGTTGGCGTCGGCGGCGGGTTCGACGCCTATGCACGTATGATCGCACCCTATCTCGGCAAGGCGCTCGACGCGACTGTGGTGGTGGAAAACCAGCTTGGCGCCGGTGGCCTTGTCGCTCTCAACCGCGTCTCTAATGCTCCGCCCGACGGCTTGAGCCTGATGATCGTCAACGGCACGCCAGCGGCTTTGGGGCAATTGCTCGAACAGCAAAACGTGCGCTACGATCTCACCAAGCTGGAGCATCTTGGCGTCATCGCCGCTTATCCCTGGGTCTGGGTGGTTGGTAAGCACACTCCGGTGATGAACGTGGCCGATGCGCAAAAGCCCGGTGCAACATTGCGCTTTGGCGGCGTTGGCCCCACCGATGGTCCCGCCGATGGCGCCGCCATCACCTGCCATGCGCTGAAAATGAATTGCCAGATCGTGCTCGGCTACAAGGGCAGCGCGGATATTGCGCTGGCGATGGAGCGCGGCGAGATGGATGCGCTCTACGTCTCCGACAGCTCGGCGGCTCAATACGTCAAGAGCGGCGGCGCCCGCGCGATTGCAGCCATGGGCGACAAACGCTCGAAATTGCTGCCCGACGTTCCCACCGTTTTCGAACAGGCCAAACTCGACGCCGACCAGCGCTGGTGGCTTGAGTTCCGCATGAGCATCAACGATCTCGGACGTATTCTGGTGACAACGCCCGAGACGCCGGCCGATCGCCTCGCATTCCTGCGCGCCGCCGTGAAAACAGCTCTCACCGATCCCGCTTTGATCGCAGAGGGAGAAAAGACGCAGCGGTTCGTTGATTTTCAGGAACCGGAAGTCGCTCGCGCTCTGGCCGTTAAGGCTCTCGGCGGCGTGACGCCAGAAATCCGCGAGCGCGTGCGCAAAGTGGTGTTGCCCAAGCAATAGTCTGTGGACCGCGGGCTTCCAGCCCGCACTTTTCAGCACGTGCGTTTGCGAGGAAGAAGCGGGCTGAAAGCCCGGGGTCCAAAGGGGGCTAGGCCGCCCCCCGCAGATCCGCCCTGAAATCCTCCGGCAATGCTTGCGCCCAGCGGCGCAGGCGGGCGCGCACGTAATGGGGGGCGGGCTCGCGGAACATCGCAGCTGACGATCGTGCGCCGACGTTGACGCTTAATCCGCCGCGCGAATTGACGATGCGGATGCCGTCCTCATCCGTTACGTCGTCGCCAAAGAAAATCGGAGTGCGGCCTTTATAACGGGCCTCGTTGAGCATGGTCTCAATCGCGCGGCCCTTGTCGGCGCGGGCGGGCAGGATTTCGGCGACGGACTTGCCGCGCTGGAGTCTGTAGTCAGGCCCCAGACTCGCAGTCGCTTCTTCCATAAGGTCGGCAAGCGCGGGGCCAGCTTCCGGCGCCATACGCCAATGTATGGCCAGCGAATGCTCCTTGTCCTCCAGCATCGCGCCGGGCCATTCTATGAGCCGCTTGCTCAGGCGCCCGGCTATGGCGCTCAAGCTCGCGCGGTCGCTCACAGGGCGCTCCAGCAATTTACCGGCGATACGAATTTCAAGACCATGCAAGCCGCCGACGTCGAACTGATGCGGGGCCATAAAGGCGTCGATATTGTCGATGCGACGACCGCTCACCAGCGCCAACGCACCGTCAAAGCGCTCGCGCAAGGCGCACAGGGTTTCGCGCAATTCGTCGCTGACAATCACTGCGTCCGGCGTTGGCGCAATATCGACCAGCGTGCCGTCAAAATCGAGAAATAGCGCGTAACGCTGCATGCTCATTGGGCGCCGCCGGGCGGGCCGAGGCGAACGCGCGAGACGATGGACGAGGGGGCTCCAATCGAGCTGGTCGAGTTATAATCGACGCTCTTCATCTGGACGGCGCTGCTGCGCATCATGCTGTCAATGTCCGCCAGCGTTTCGGCGGAGCGGCGCGACAGGGTGACAGGCCTTTGCGGGCGGCCCAAAACAAGTGTTCCGGGCGCAGGATTGGACGCAACGCGCGGCGCCTCGCGCGGGGCCTCGAACACGCCGAAGGGGTTCTTCAATTCAATGCCCTGGTGGGCGTATTCCATGATCTCGCGCCAGGTGCGCGCTGGCAGCGAGCCGCCGGTCATGTTGCGCATAGAGGTTGAAGCGTCGTTGCCAAACCAGATAGCGCCAACGTAATTGCCGGTATAGCCGTTGAACCATGCGTCTTTATAGGCGTTGGTGGTGCCCGTTTTTCCGGCCACCTGAACGCCCGGCAATTGCGCGGCGCGCGCTGTTCCGGCGTTGACGACCTCTTTCATCATATTGTTGAGAATCGCGATCTTGTCGGCAGGCACGATCTGCTTTTGCAAAGGTCCGTCGCGATCATGACGATAGATCACGTCGCCAAACGAGTTGCGCACTTCCACCGCAGCGAAGGGTTTTGCGCTTTTGCCCCCGTTGGCGAACACGGCGTAGCCGGCCGCGATGTCGATCATCTTCACTTCCGCTGCGCCCAGCGGCAGGGACACTGTGTCAACGAGCGGCGTATTCACAATGCCCATACTGCGCGACAATTCGATGATCTTGGCGCGGCCCAGCGCATGAATGCGCGCCTGATGATAGCCAACGCCCGCAGGCCAATAAGCCTCGCCGGTTTTCAGCGTGATCCAGACCGCCGCCGTGTTGAGCGAGCGTTGCAGCGCATTCACCATCGACACGCGCCCGGCTGATGCGCCGCCGTAATTGCCCGGACACCAATTGCCGATGCAAATGCCGCCGGCGTCAATGCTGGAATCGCGACTGAAACGCCCCGTCATCAGAGCAGCCAGATAGACGAAGGGCTTGAACGACGAACCGGGCTGGCGCGCTGCGTCCGTTGCCCTGTTGAACTGGCTTTGCCCATAATCGCGACCGCCCACCAGCGCGCGCACGGCGCCATTGGGCTCCATGATGACGGCGGCGCCCTGATCGGCGTTGAACTGGCGCCCAAACTGGCGCAGCGCATCTTCAATCGCAAGATCGGCGCGCCGCTGAACGCCAGGATCGAGCGGGGTGCGCACGGTAAGAACGCGATCAGAGCCGAGCTTGCCGCCGTCCGCCAGCTTCTTTACTTCCTCGAACGCCCAGTCGAGATACCAGTCGGGTGCGGAATCACGCGTATTGTCCAGCGCCGCAGCGGGATTCTTACGCGCGACGAAGATTTGCCCCTCGCTGACGAAGCCAGCCTCCACCATGTTTTGCAACACGTCGTTGGCGCGGGCGCGGGCTGCGGGCAAATTGATGTGCGGCGCGAATTTGGACGGCGCCTTGAACAGCCCCGCCAGCATCGCAGCTTCCGCCATCGTGACGTCGCGAACCGACTTGCCGAAATAAAATTCAGCCGCCGCCTGAATGCCGAACGTGCCGCCGCCCATATAGGCGCGATCCAGATAGAGCTTCAAAATCTCGCTCTTGGACAGGCGGAACTCCAGCCACACGGCGAGAAACGCCTCGCGCACCTTGCGATCAAAGGTGCGTTCATTGCTGAGAAACAGATTCTTGGCCAATTGCTGCGTGATAGTGGAGCCGCCCTGGACGACGCCGGACGCGCGCGCATTGACGCTGAGCGCGCGCGCCGTGCCGATGGGGTCGATGCCCCAATGCTCGTAAAAGCGCCGGTCCTCCGTCGCCAGAACGGCCTGCACGACGTAATCGGGCAATTGCTCCAGCGGAATCGAATCGTCATGCTTGATGCCGCGATGGCCCGCAATCTGGCCGTAGCGATCCAGAAATGTGACGGCCAGATTTTGTTTCTTCAGCCAATCCTCGGATGTCTCGCGGAACGCCAGCGTCGCCAGCGACAA
>CAMCMI010000186.1 GCA_945875875.1 Rhizobium sp. Q54 | reverse complement strand
GCGCTCGAGACTTGGATTCGTAGAGGGAAAGGGCATGAAGTTTAAGGCCGAACCAGGAGAATGGGGTTAAGATCTTCCAGCGCTGGCCATTTAACCTGCATGCGCCTTAAAACCGGTGTGTCGATGTTTGGCGTTTAGTCCGGTCGCACACCCTGCGCGAGCAGGGGCGGAACGGCCCGATCTTTCGGGCCAAAATTCGATCTTGATGCAATAGACCCTAAGCCGCCTCGTCACAAGTGCGGATGCGTCCGCTAGCCTGAGGCAAATCACGAAAGGCAAGACCTTGAACGCAATCGTCGCCGCTCTGGCGCTCCAGCAGGATCATTGTTTCTCGAAATCGCCCGTCCCGGAATTTGTGCTGCGCGTCGGCCATGGCGTGGAGGGCGACGCCCACGCAGGGGTCAAGGTCAAGCATCGTTCGCGTGTGGCCAAAGATGCAAGCGCGCCCAACCTGCGGCAGGTGCATCTGATTGCGCAGGAGCTGCTCGACGAGCTGGGCGCTGCGGGTTTTGCGGTTGCGCCTGGCGCCCTTGGCGAAAACGTCACCACGCGCGGGCTGGCGCTGATCGACCTCCCGCAAGGCTCCCGGCTGCGGTTGGGAGAGGCGGCGGTGATTGAAATTACGGGACTTCGCAACCCGTGCAAACAGCTCGATCACTTCCAGAAGGGACTGATGGCGGCGACGCTGGATCGGGATGCGGAAGGTCGCCTCATCCGCAAGGCGGGCGTGATGGGGATCGTGCTGGAGGGCGGAATCGTGCGGGTTGGGGACGCAATCTGTCTGGAGCTTCCGCCGGGGCCGCACAGGCCGTTGGAGCCTGTATGACTGCAAAAGGGCGGCCTTTGGAGCTGCCCTGTTGCGTGGGCCTATTCTTTCGGCGGCGCGGGGCTTGCGCTCAAGATCGTGTGCGCGCCCTCGGTCTGGTCCTGCACCGAGACGTTGAGGCGCGGGAAGGCGTCGGAAATCTTGCGCCCGGCGGCGATGGCGGATTCGGCGTCCTGATAGGAAGCCTTGCGCTGTCCGTCTACGCTCAGAACATAGCGGCTTTCATGGGTGAAGCTGCGCGGCTTGCGCTGTTCTGAAGCTCTGTTTTCGTCGTCCATGGGGCTCTCCAGGGTTTAGCGGCGATATGCTGACGGCCACACGATCTGGGACCTTTTCGCCTTATAGCACCTAAAGTCCCGCGTCGTGAACGTTCGCCAAATAAAAGCCAGGATCGCCTCACAAACATGCTACACAGGAACAGTGTCATGCGGCGCGCGCAGGGGCGCAGCCCGGCAGGAGAGCAAGGCGATGGCCAAGGGTCAGGCGAAGAGCAACAAAGAAGTCAAGAAGCCCAAGGCGGACAAAAACGTCTCCAAAGGGGCGGGCTCTGCCTACAAGCAGGCGCAAGGCAAGGGCGGCAGCCTTGTCGATTCGTCGGGCCGTAAAACCTGATTTATCAATTTATCCTGTAGGGTCTGCATTTCGAGGATAACACGCGGCTGCAGGTCTCTTGCCGTCGAAAATTGCGTTTGCGGCCAAAAGCTCCCATTTGCAGGCGCCGTCGATCTTTTGCAGCTCTCGCGCATCGGCACTAGCGCAGACCCGCATGGATACGCTAGAAGCCCCACGGAAGACCTTTGCAATCAACCGGGATGATAATGAGCAGTTTTAGAGCCCCCGACCTCAAGCAGCGCCAATCGAGCGCAGTCGCAGCCAAGCAGGCCTTGTTGGAAAAATTTCGCACCGCCTCCGATGATCCTGCCGCCGCCGAGCGCGCAGCCGAACGTGCGGCGATCGCCAAGGCGCGGGCCATTCGCGAGGAAGAGCGGGCCGCTGCCAAGGAAATTCGTCGCAAGGAGCTCGCCGAGGAAGCGCGCCTTGAGGCGCTGCGCTCCGAGGAAATGAAGCGCGAGGCGCAAGCCGCTGAAGCCTTGGTCGCCGAACAGGCAGAGCAGGAAAAGCTGGCTTTGCTGGCCGAACAAAAGGCCGCCCGCGATGCGCGCTACGCCGCCCGCAAGGTCGCCAAGAAGGAACGCCGCAAGGGCTAGTTCCCGTCGAACCCGGCGAAAAAGGGCGCTCGCTGAAAAAGCGGGCGCCCTTTTCTTTTGCCATGAGGGAGATGGCGCCGCAGCAAAGCTGTGGCGTGCGCGCGGACTATCAGCTAATCATCAATGCTCATGCTGTCTCTTGCGTGGTCAAACAGCGTATTTCGGGCGGGCGAACTCTATATGGCTGCATTTTTGGCGCTGCTTGCGAGCATGGGCGCATTTGGCGTCGCAGAGCGCAAAACGGAATATCTTTTTTTCGGCCTGACCGCCTTCGCCGCGCTGATCTCGATGATCCTGCTGGTCGTGAACGATCTCCAGATATCGATAGCGCTGGCCAGTATTATGGCAGCCGCCATCATCGGAACGTCCGGCTTCAAGTTCAAACTCAGCGGCTTCAAGCTGGCGGCCTCCGATGTGCCGCTGTTGTTTGCGGGCACGATGCGGTTTGTGTTCGTTCAATATCGGCGGATGGTGATCCTGTTCCTTTTCTGCGGCTTGTGCCTCGTCGTCGCAGCCGTCTCCATGTTGACGAGCGTCACCAAAACGCATTTGCCGCTGGAGCATCGGTTAAGCCTGCTTGCTTTGTCGATTGGCGTTTGCGGGCTGACCTATTGGGCTACAGGCGTTGCGGAAAAAACGCGGGCGACGCTCAATCAAAATCATTCGTTCTTTTCGAGCTTCATCGCGTCGCTCGTGCAATCGTGTTCATGGCGCGCTGCGGGCGTTTTGAAAATGAGCGACATAGCCAGCGTCGGCCTGCCTTTGTGCGCGCCGATAAAAGCGCGCTGCAAGCGGTTTCCCGACGTTCTTATCATCCAGCATGAATCGGTGTTTGATCCGCGCACCTATGGCCTGCCGGTTGAGGCTGACATCGCGAGCTTCCTGTCTCCCGGCCATGGATTGCACGGCGGCCTCAACGTCGATATTTTCGGCGGCGGTTCGTGGCAGTCTGAATTCAGTCTGCTGACGGGGCTTTCAAGCGCCAGCTTTGGGCGCGATTCCTATCATCTCTACAAGCGCGGCGCCGGTCGCTTCGCCCATAGCCTGCCCGATAGTTTGGGCAAGCTCGGGTACGACACGATATTGGCGGCGGCCTGCCGGCGCGATTTTCTGAATTACGATAAATTCTATGCGTCAATCGGCATGCAACAGCGCGTCTTCACCGACGATCTGCCGGCCCCGTTTGATCTGGAAGCTTTCGAGAAAACCAGCTCGGACGCGATGTATCTGGATGCGGCGGTGGATCTGCTTACAAAACAGCGCGACGCCAAGTCCGGCCCGCAATTTCTCTACGCCCTGACCAATTTCAACCACGGCCCGCACGACGTGGAGCGCACCGCGCCGGGCGCGTTTGACGCACAGCGCGCCTTTGCGCAAGCAAGCTTGCCCGACGCGCAATATGTCGAATATTACGCGCGCCTCTGCGAGACAGCCGCAACATGGAGCGCGATGAAGGCGCGGCTCGCCAGCCGCCATCCTGATCGCCCAATGCTGATCCTGCATTACGGCGACCACCAGCCGGTGATGGTGCGTCGCATTCAGCAACATTTACGTCGGCCCGAGCTTGCCGGGCGCCAGTTCCGCACGTTCTACGCAATCGAGACGCTCAACATGGAGCAGGGCGCGATAGCGTGCGGGCAGGGCGCCGATCTCGACATCGCCTGCCTGAGCACGCTGGTGCTGCAACAGGCGGGGCTGCCGCTGGATGGCGTGTTCGCCACCCGCGCCAGCCTCTTTGATGAATGCGGAGACGGCTATTTCCTGTCGACATCGGAACGCAAGCGACGTTTTCATCGCACGCTTGTAGATGCCGGCCTGATAAAGCTTGAACCCGTCTGAGCGCAGCTTTTAGCGATTGAGCAGCGCGGCGAGCATATAAAGCAAGGTCCACAGCGTGGCGTAACCGCCGATCAGAAGCCCCTTGTCCGAGCGGTTCAGCAATCGCTGCCTGCGGGCCTCGTCACGCATCAGCCACCAGAACATCGCAAACGCACCAGCGACCGCCCAGAAGCCCGTGAGCAGAAAAAGCACATTGAGCGAAGTGGTGAGGCCAACGATCGGGCTGTCGATCAGGCTGAAGAACGGAAGCGCGGACAGTAATGGCCAGGCGGCGAGAAACGGGAAGACGATTATCCATGCGCTGGCCTGAATTGTTTTTTGCTTTAGGTTTGTAACTACGGACGCCATCATCGCTTCCCTGGGTAAGGGACAGTGAATGCTGTCCATTTATCCTGACATTATCGCAGCGTCCGCCGGATGGAAAGGGCGTGCATCGTCGAGCGTCAGCGCAAATGTCACGCTGGCGTCCACCTTGCACGCTTTCGCAAAGGGAACCGCTTTATCAAGATCCCGTTGCCTCGCCTTACAGGCGATGGAGATCCTGATGTTTGCTGAGTTCACCGGCTTGATTTTATTTCTTTGGATCGTGTCCGCGCCAGTGCTTGTCATATGGTTGATTTCAAACTGGGCGGATCGGCGGCCTCCGGGATATTACAAGCGAACTGAGCGGGTTAGCGGAGCTAATCGCGGAACCTGAAATCATTCCCGCCGTAATTTTACTCATGCTTTGTTTTGCGTGATCGCTGTTTTATGCCTCGATCACGCGCGCAAATGTTTTATAAGCGTCAAGCTGCTTCGGTCCGGTTTTCTGAGGCGATGGCGACAAATCGTCGTGAACGCCGGGCAGAAATGTCGTCATTCAGGAAGGGAACGAGAAATGTCACATAAACGCTTGGGGACGTACGCCTCAGCCGCTGCGATTTCGCTCATGTTTGCGCCCGCAGCGCTGGCGCAGGGCGCGGACTTTTATGCTGGGAAGACAGTCAATATCGTCGTCGGATTCACGCCCGGCGGCGGCTACGATCAATACGGTCGCTTGCTGGCGCGCTATATCGGCAGCCACATTCCCGGTGCGCCGAGCGTTGTGGTGCAAAATGCGCCGGGCGCCGGAAGCCTGACGGCCGTACGTCGCCTTGATGCGAACTTGCCCAAGGACGGCACCGCCATCGTCACGTTCAACCCCAGCCTTATTACCGAATCGTTGACCTCGGCAGATCGCGTGAATGTCAATTTCAGCGAATATGGCTGGGTCGGCAGCATCACGCGCGATTTTCGCGTCTGCTACATGTGGCACGCGACCGGCGTTAAGGATTGGGCGGGCGTGGCCAATCGCAAGGAAGTCATTTTCGGCGCTACCAGCAAGGGCACGGGCTCCTACGTGAACGGCGCGATCTTGCGCAACGTGTTCGGCATCAAGCTGCGGCACGTCATTGGCTTCCCCGGCAGCGCAGAGCAACGTCTGGCGATCGAGCGCGGCGAACTCGACGGCGATTGCGGCTCATGGAGCAGCATCGCGGAGGATTGGGTGCGCGACAAGAAGATCAATACCTTTGTCTCGTTCTCGGAAGTCAAAACGCCGGACATGCCGCAGGACGTTCCCTTCATCGGCGATTTTGCAAAGACCGAAGATCAGAAGGCGATCCTTTCCATCCTGAGCGCAGCGGGCGAGCTCGGACGTCCCTATCTCGTGTCCAAAGAAGTC
>CAMCMI010000185.1 GCA_945875875.1 Rhizobium sp. Q54 | reverse complement strand
AAGCGTCTGGATAACGCCCGGCACGAGATCGAGCGCTGGAAAATGTATGATTACGTGATCGTCAACGAAGACGTTCAGCGCGCGCTGTCGGAAGTAAAAGCTATTTTGCTGGCCGAGCAAATGAAGCGGGCGCGAAGCGAAAAGGGCATCAGCGATTTCGTCGCCCAATTGCTGGCCGAAGAGCGTACGTGAAGCGTCAGCTCGACAAAACAAAATCATAACAGGGCTGTTTTGTAGCCAATTCATATATGAAGGATTAGGCCGTCTGGCCTAATCCGGTTTCAGCCGACAGCCACAAATGGCTCCCAATTGCAGACTAGATCGACGCAAACCGGCCGTGACTTATCGGTCATTTGTTGCAGATCAGCCGCATGCGCAGCGTTGTGGCCAGTCGGGACATTTCTATGGCGAGCAATCACAAAAACGAATCGTCGTCGTTCATGACGGCGGTCGATGTTGGTTTGACGAAAACAAAGCCTGCGATGGTGGCGGTTCTTGTTTTCAGCTTCGTCATTAATCTGCTTGTGCTGGCCGGGCCGCTTTACATGATGCAGGTCTATGATCGTGTGCTGGCCAGCCGCAATCTTAATACGCTTCTGTTTCTAACGTTAATCCTAGCCTTTTGCTACGCGGTGATGGCGGCGCTGGAGCTGGTGCGTTCGCAGGTTCTTATCCGCGCCGGCGTGAATTTTGACCGGACGGTCAATCCGGATGTCTTTTCATCCGTTCAACGCGCAACGCTGCTAAATCCGGGCTCAGGCGCGGTGCAATCCTTGCGCGACGTTGAATCCATCCGCAGTTTTTTTAGCGGTCCGGGATTTATAGCTTTTATGGATTTTCCATGGGTTCCTGTTTATATTATAGCATCTTTCCTGATTAATTTTTGGTACGGAATTTTTGTCCTCGTCGCGTCGCTGATTACGCTATTCTTGGCAATAAGCAATGAATGGGCCACGAAATCACGGCTCGAAAAAGCGCAGGCAAGCGCAAGCGCTGCGGCCAATCAGGCGGAGGCCACGTTTCGTAATGCAGAAGTCTTGCAGGCTATGGGCATGCTGGGCGCGCTGCGCGCGCGCTGGAATCATCATCATGAAGCGATGTTGTCTTGGCAGGCGATGGCGTCTGGCAGGGCTGGCTTTTTACTTTCGCTGGCAAAATTTCATCGCACGCTGACGCAGAGCCTTGTGCTTGGACTAGGCGCCTTTCTGGTTCTGCAGAACGAAATATCGCCGGGCATGATGATAGCTGCGTCGATCATCATGGGGCGTGCGCTCCAGCCCGTTGAGATCGCAATTGGCAATTGGAAAGGTTTCACCAACATGCGCAGCGCCTATGCGCGCGTGCAGGCCTTGCTGCGTGATAAGTGAGGCGCACAAGTGAAACTCGCTCTGCCAGAACCCACGGGGCATTTGTTGCTTGAGAACGTAACAGCGCTTGCCCCCGGCGGACCAAAGCCTGTGCTGCGTGGTATTTCAATTAATATTCCGCCCGGTTCGGCGGTGGCGCTCGTTGGCCCCAGCGCGGCAGGAAAGTCCTCGCTTGCCCGCGTGTTGACGGGCATATGGCCTGCTGTGTCGGGCACGGTGCGTTTTGACGGCGCCGATCTGGCGCACTGGAACCCGGAAGATATAGGCAAGCATATTGGTTATTTGCCGCAAGATATTGAATTGTTCAGCGGCACGATCGCTGAAAACATCGCGCGCTTCTCACAATGTCGTGATGAGCAGATCATAGAAGCAGCCGGGCTTGCTGGCGTTCATGACATGATTCAAAAAATGCCGGAAGGATACAACACCCAAATTGGCGATGGGGGGCAGCGGCAACGCATAGGCCTTGCCCGTGCTCTGTTTGGTCTGCCTTGCGTGATTGTTTTGGATGAGCCCAATTCGAATCTCGACGGCGCTGGCGAGGAGGCGCTTGTGGACGCTTTTGCGGAACTTAAAAACAAAAGCGTACTGTTATTGTTGTTACGCACAAGATGAACATCCTCTCAAGCGTCGATTTCATCGTTGCGTTGAAGGGGGGACAGATAGAGCGCGCCGGAGCGCGGGATGAAATATTGCCGAAGATGCGCGGGCCGAAAGTGGTGGACGTGACCCACGAGACGCGCGCCAAACAGCAGCCCGTTCGGGAAGCAAGCCACGCCTGACGCGCTGCAAGTACCCAGCATTATCGTTATTATGAGAGTTTCATATGTCTGTATCTTCTCTTAAAGATATGATCGCGCATAGCGGCGTAGTCACAAAGGCGCCTGATGATTTCGCGGCGATGGCGCGCATGGGGTATGGCGTCGTCATCATATGCGTGTTTGGCTTCATTGCGTGGACCGGCTTGTCGCGCCTCGACAGCGCTGTGGTGTCGTCAGGCTCGGTCACTTACGAGAGCCGGCGCAAGGTGGTGCAGCATTTTGAGGGCGGTATCGTTCAGGATATTCTTGTGCGGGAGGGACAAAGCGTTGACGAGGGGCAAGTGCTGTTCCGCCTCGACAGCACGCCGGCGCTCGCCAATCTGGAGCTTGTACTTGGCTCAATGGACGGCTTCCTTGCACAGGAGGCGCGGCTGATCGCTGAGCGCGACGATGCTGAAGCGATCATATTCAGCGACGAATTGCTGGCGCGTGCGAACAATTCCAATACGCAGAAAATCATGCAAGACCAAACTGCGCAATTCAACGAGAGGCGCTCGTCGATCAATGGCCAAATCGGGATACTTGAGGGCCGCGTTCAGCAATATGATAGCGAGGTAAGCGGGTTAAAAATTGAATTTGAATCCGCTGGAAAGCAATTAAGTTTCATCAGGGACGAATTAACCGGCGTTCGCGATCTGGCTGAAAAAGGACTGGTGCCAAAATCACGCTGGCTGGCGCTGGAGCGCGAGGCTGCGCGCCTGCAGGGAATTGTTGGCCGCAACGAGGCCGAGACCGCCAAAGCGCGCAACAGCATCAGCGACGTACGGCTGCAAATTCAGCAAGCCAGACAAAAGCAGCGCGAGGAAGTGTCTGCTGCGCTGCAGGAAACGCGGCAGAAGATGAACGACGCGCGGGAACGCGGTCGCGTGGCGCAAGACGTGTTGCGCCGGGTGGACGTGTTGGCGCCGCGCACTGGCAAGCTGCAGAACGTCAAACTCGCGACAAGAGGCGCCGTCGTGCGCGCGGGTGACGTTCTGGCGGAAGTGGCGCCATTGGCGGACGAGCTTATTATTGAGGCGCAGGTTTCGCCGTAGGATGTTGATAAATTGCATGAGGGCGCAGAGGCTGAAGTTCGCTTTCCAAACCTTCCATCACGCACAACGCCTGTCGTTTCCGGCAAAGTGAGTTCGGTCTCCAGCGACCGGTTGATCGACGAGGCGACGCGCCAGCCGTATTTCCTGGCGCAGATTGCGATCAGGGACACTAATCTGCCTGATCGTTTGAAGAATACTTTAATCGCTGGCATGCAGGCGGAAGTCATCATTCCGACCGGCGAGCGCACCATTCTTCAATATCTGGTTCAGCCGCTAGGCGACGCCTTCGCCAAAACCTTTCGCGAGCGGTGACGCAACCCGGGCTTGACAGGGCAGGGCGGACATTGGCATGCGATGGGCATGAGCGAATGTTCCTATTCAATTCTTATTCCAGCCCGCATGGCCTCCACGCGTCTGCCCGACAAGCCGCTGCTTGATATTGGCGGGCTCCCTATGATCGTGCGCGTGGCGCAGCGCGCGGCGCTTACTCAAGCCGAGCGCGTGCTTGTGGTGACGGATCATCCGCTGATTGCGCAAGCGTGCGCGCAGCACGGCGTGGCGGCGCTGATGACGCGCGCCGACCATCCCTCCGGCAGCGACAGGTTGGCGGAGGCGTGCGAGCGTCTCAAGCTTTCTGACGACGAGATCGTCGTCAACGTGCAGGGCGATGAGCCGCTTGTAGATCCCGCCTGCATTGACGCCGTCGCGCATTTGCTCGCTTCGCGCGAGGATTGCGATATGAGCACGCTTGCTGCGCCAGTAGCCGATATGGAAGAGTTTCTGAATCCAAACGCTGTGAAAGTTGTTTTGGATGCAGACCGTCGCGCGTTATATTTTAGTCGCGCCGCCATCCCGTTTTGGCGTGATGGGTTCGCCTCCGGCGCGCAAACGCTGCCGGGACCCGCGCCGCTGCGTCATATCGGCCTCTATGGCTATCGTGTGGGCTTCCTGAAGCGTTTTCCTTCTCTGCAGCAAGCGCCGCTTGAAATTCAGGAATCGCTTGAGCAATTGCGCGCGCTTTGGCATGGATGCAAAATAGCGGTTCATGTGACGCAAAATACGCACGGGCCCGGGGTTGATACGCCGGAGGATTTGGAGCGCGTTCGCGCTATTTTTGCGGCGAGTTAACTATTCATTCACTGTGCAAGCGCGGCGCGCTCACATGCGTGCCAAGTTTATGGCATCCTTAAAATGCAATGTTTTTGAGGATGTTCAGCTTGTCCAGACGTCATCTTTTTGCGCTCGCCTGTCTGGTCGCAGCCAATGGCGGCGCCTCTGCAGCTGAAATGGGCGGCTATCCTTCCAATGCAGCACCTTACCCTTCGCCCTCTGCCGCAGGGGATTTTGCAGGTCTGTACGCCGGCGCCGACGTTGGCGCGGCGCTTGGTTCCAGCGGCAGCGTCAACACTTCAGGTTATGTCGGTGGCGCGCATGCCGGGTATAATTTCCAGGCTGGCCGCATCGTCGGCGGCGCGGAGGTGGATACTTTCACCACGAGCTTGAGCTCTGGAAAACTGAACTCATCTGAATTTGAGCAGAAATTTCTATCCTCAATGCGCGTGCGCGCGGGCTATGTTTTTGCTGATCTGCTCCTTTATGGAACGTTTGGTTATTCCTATTCAACGTCGGCGTGGCGCGACGTATCCGGGGTTGATCGGGCGACGATGAAGGGCCACGTGTTTGGATTGGGCGCCGAATGGTCGCCTGTTCGCAAGCTGGGCGTTCGCGTTGAGGCGCTGCGCTATGATTTTGGTTCGCGGGAATATGCTACGCCGCTGGCGAGTACAAAATTGACCACGCAGACAAACTTGCTGCGCGCGGGCGTTCACTATCGTTTCTAAATCAGGCTCTATCTGCTGCGCGCAGCACCGGCGCCTCAAGCGACTGCGCCGCAGCGTCTTCCAGCGGCAATGAGGAATTCCAGTTGCGCCCGACATAACGCGCGCCGTTAATTGAATCGGCGTGATGCGAGGCCAGCCACAACAGCGGGTCGTTCATAATATCAACGGGTAAAAGTTTACGTCCGTCCTTTGCGGTGGCCGTACGCATCGAATGACTCACAAATTGCGTATCGACGGCGCCGCCGGGTATCAGCGAATTGCAGGTTACGCCTGTGCCGCTGAGTTCTTTTGACCAGATCAGCGTTTCCGCCTCAATGGCGGCTTTCGTGACGCCGTAGGGCGAATTTGCGCCGCGCTGCATGGTCGCAAGGCTGGTGGTTATATTTATAATACGACCCCAGCCGCGTTTCAGCATTATGGGCGCAGCGTAATGTGCGATGTAGAAAGCGCCGCAAACATTGGTCTCGATCACCTTCGCCCAGGCAGACGGATCGCTCTCCCAGAAGCGCGGGCCGCGCGTGCCTGCCGCACGCTCCATGAAGGCCGGGCCTTTGCCTGCATTGTTGATGACGATGTCGAGCCCGCCAAAGCGGGCCAGCGTTTCGTGGATCACGCGCTCGCAATCGTGGCGGCTGGA
>CAMCMI010000184.1 GCA_945875875.1 Rhizobium sp. Q54 | reverse complement strand
GGCCATGCCGACGTCTCGACCACGCAGATTTATACGCATGTGCTGGACGAGCGCATGAAGGCGATGGTGCGCGATCTGCACCCCATGGAAGACAAAACTGACTAATGCGCGCGCTGCGCGGTAAAAAGCGCCGCCTGCGCCAGCACGTCTGCGCGCGCGCCAAAGGGCGCCAGCGCATCGACCGCCTGCTGCGCCAAGACATCGCGCAGCTTGCGGGCGGCCTCCATACCCAGCACCGCAACCAGCGTCCCCTTGTTGCGGCCAGCGTCCTTGGCCACGCGCTTGCCCATGGCCGCCTCGTCGCCCTCGGCGTCAAGTATGTCGTCGGCGATCTGGAACGCGGCCCCCAGCGCCGCGCCATAAGCGGCCAGCGCGGCGCGCTCATCAGCGTCAGCCTTGGCGAAAATAGCGCCCGCTTCGGCCCCAAAGCGCAGCAGGGCGCCGGTCTTCATCGCCTGCAATTGTTCGATTTCCGCCCGCGAGAGCGCGATGCCCGCCGCTTCGGCTGCAAGATCGAGCATTTGCCCGCCCGCCATGCCGCCAAGGCCCGATGCGCGCGCCAGCCCCAGCGCCAGCTCACAACGCACGGCTGCATCGGGATGGGTTGCGGGATCGGCCATCACGTCGAAGGCGTAGGTGAGCAGGCCGTCGCCAGCCAGTATCGCGGTCGCCTCGTCAAAAGCGCGATGGACGGTGGGCTTGCCGCGTCGCAGATCGTCGTCGTCCATGGCGGGCAAATCGTCATGGACCAGCGAATAGCAATGCACCAGTTCAAGCGCACAGGCCGCGCGCAGCACGCCGGTTCCTGAGGCGCCAAACAGCGCGGCGCTTTCGATGACGAGGAACGGGCGCAGCCTTTTGCCGCCATCGAGCGCCGCATAGCGCATAGCGTCCAGCAGCCGTTGCGGGCGTGCCTGTTCGCCCGGCAAAAGCGCGGGCGACAGCAAAGCCTCCAGCATCGTCTCCACATCCGCGGCGACGGCGTTCAGGCGTGCGGTGAATGCGTTGTCGCCGGATGATTGGCCTGACAAAGGTTTGCTCCGTTCATCATCGGAATGGCTTTCCCGATTGGCCTACAGGCTCGAACCCGTCAAGCCCTTGAATCGATCCCGCAAGCCGTCTTTTTGGCGCCCTCACCGCTTGTTTGCGTTGAACCTTTGGGGAAGCGCTAGCCAATGGCGCGGTTTCGTTGTATTGACCGCGTCAGATTAATGAACGGGGTCGGTGCGGTTCTTTGAGCCAATCGTCGCCCGCAGGAGACGATCATGGCTGTTCCGAGAAGAAAAACCTCCCCGTCGCGTCGCGGCATGCGCCGTTCCGCTGACGCACTCTCCGCCCCGACCTATGTCGAGGACAAGGATTCGGGCGAATTGCGCCGCCCCCACCACATCGACCTGAAGACGGGCATGTATCGCGGCCGTCAGGTTCTGACGCCGAAGTCCAAGGACGCGTAAGCGGTTATTTGGATTTTGCAAGATTTGAGGCCGGCCTTCGCGCCGGCCTTTTTTGTTGAGAAGCCTCCGTCGCGCCTCTGACCTTCCTTCTCCCCTTGCGGGAGAAGGTGCACTTTGCGTCAGCAAAGGGCGGATGAGGGGTTGGCTTGGCGGCATTCAGGCCCCTCATCCGTCACGCTTCGCGTGACACCTTCTCCCGCGAGGGGAGAAGGAAGATAAGGCCTCACTCGTCCCCGTCCGCGCCGCTCACGTCGGGCACAAGCACGCGGCGGAGCGGGATCTGGCGGCGGCGGCGCGGGTCGAGCGCATCGTAATATTTCTGGATCAGGCCGATCAGCTCGACGCCGTTCATCAGTTTGAGATTGCCGCGCGTGCGGAAGTTTGAGATTGCCGCGCGTGCGGAAGTTTGAGATTGCCGCGCGTGCGGGCAAAATCCACTGCGCTCGCTGAATATCCCCCCGTGGTGATGAACACGCCAACGTCGCGATCCTGAATCATCGCGTAGAACGCCTTCACAGGATCGGCGCCGATGTTGCCATCGTGCGCCTTCACCTGAATTTTCAGGATCGGCGGCTCGATGCCCAGCTCGTCGCGGTGGGCGATGACGTCGATTCCGTCGTCGCGGGTTTTGCGCGTGGCGTGGGCGCGATAGCCCATGGCGCGGAACAGATCCGCAATCAAAGGCTCCATCGGGAAGCCCTTGAATTGCGTGCGCAGTTTGCGGGCGATGAAATCGTTCGTCGTCTCGGCGATGTCGCGCACGGCGTTTTCTTCGGGCTCGTCCTCGGCCTGTTCGTGCCCGGCCTCGAACTTGCGCCAGAATTCGGCGGCGAACGAGCGCACTTCAAACAGCGACAAAGTGGCGCCCAGTTCATACAGCGCGCCTTGCGTGAAATCGTCCCGACTCAGGCGCCCCATCCAACGCACCGCGCGCCGATGGGCGAAATCAGCGCCGCCGTCTGCGCCCCGCTCCACGCCTCCCTGCGCCTCGTAGACGTAGGGCCCGACGATCTCGCCCCAGCGCAGCGTGCGATCGCTTTTGCGCGGATAAAGCACGCGATGGCCGATGCGCATTTCATGCACGAAGCGATAGACCTGGCCCGCCAGAGCCGGCGCGGAGCTGGCCTGATCTTCGCCAGCCCCCCGGTTGAACGCGTCATTGAACGCGCCGCGCGAGGCTGGAAGCGCGCTAACGTCGCCGCCAACCTCCACGCAGGACAGTGCGATCTGCTGCTGGTCGAGAAAAATGTGATCGGCCTGACCCGCGCTGCCCGCACGAATCGCCCAGACGCGCGCCTGATCCATACTTAGCCCCCTAAGTTTTCCACCAAGGGCGTAAACTAGGGCGCAATTGTTCAGGTCAAGTTTTAGACGATCCCCGCTGCGGGCGGGATTCGTTAAAATTTTTGCGAATGGTTAGCGAGGCGTGAGGAAAGCCTAATCGCCTTCGCCGGGCTCGGGCGAGAAATGCGCCTCGAACTTGCCGGGCTTGCCGTCGAATTCCTTGGCGTCGGCGGGCGAGTCGCGCTTGACGGTGATATTGGGCCACGCCTTCGACATGTCCGCGTTGAGCCCCAGCCATTTCTCAAGACCCGGCTCGGTGTCGGGCTTGATCGCTTCCGCGGGGCATTCAGGCTCGCACACGCCGCAATCGATGCACTCGTCAGGATGGATAACGAGCATGTTCTCGCCCTCGTAGAAGCAATCCACGGGGCAGACCTCGACGCAATCCATGTACTTACACTTGATGCAATTCTCGACGACGACGAAGGTCATGATCTCTTCCTGCTTGTATTATTTGCGGTAGCTAACGCCTTTGCACGGGGGGCGCAAGCTCCGAGCTTTGCTGTGGCTGCGCCGGCGCCGTTACGCGTCTTTCTCCGGGCCGCTCCGTTCTCCGATGTCCTCATACAGCAGCCGGGCTTCCTCATAAGGCCCGCGCCGCTCCGCAAAGCCGGCGATGCGCAACACCCGCACGTCTTGCTGAAGCGAGATCGTGAGCACGTCGCCGATGCTCAGGAACTTGGCAGGATTGTTCATTTTACGGGAATTTACCCGCACATGGCCGCCCGTCACAAGCTTTGCGGCCAGCGCGCGGGTCTTGGTCATGCGCGCGAACAGCAGATATTTATCGAGACGCTGGCGGGCCTGGGACGGATCGTCGTCCCGGGGCGCTGGCGTCTCGCGGCGGCTCAACCCTACGAGCCTTTGCCATTCGAGCCTTTGCCTTCAAGCTGCGCCTTGAGGGCAAGCAGCTTGGCGAAGGGCGAATCAGGATCGGGCTGACGGTCGCGGCCCTTGGGCGCTTCGGTGGTCGCGAACTGGCGCGACGAGCCGCGATCGTCGCGCGGCTTGTTGCGGTCCCCGGAAGACTTGTTGCGGCCAAAAGATTTGCGGTCGTCGCGACGCGGACGCTCGCCCGGTTGTCCCGTGGGCTGGCCCGCTGCCGCAGGTGCGCCGGGCGCGCCTGATTCGCGCGACTTGTCGCCGAACTTGTCGCCGAACTTGCGGTCGAACCTGCGATTGCCGCCCTCGTTGCGGCGCTCGCCCTCGGGACGCGGCGCGCCAGCGGTCTCGCCGGTTGCGACTTCGCCAGAAGGCGCCTGTGCGCCCTGCTGGCCGCGCTGGCCGCCCCTGCCGCCGCGTTGCGGGCGACGGTTTTCATGTCGGCCTTCATTTCGGCTCTGGCGATGGGGGCGCCAGACTTCCGTGAACACTTCTTCAGCCTCGACGGGCGCTTCTTCGACAAGCGCCTCGCCTTCGGCTGAATCGCCAGCGACGGTCTCGGGCGCAGGCGTTTCCGAATCTGCTTCAGCTTGCGCTTCAGGCTCCGGCGTCGCTTCTGCTGCGACTTCAACAGCTTCGGCTTCGACAGCCTCTTGCGCAACCTCTTGCACAGCCGCTTCTGCCGGCGCCTCAGCTGCGGCTTCAACAGCCTGCGGAGCGCTCTCAGAAGCCTCAACAGCCTCCGGGGCGGCTTCGGCGACAGTCTCGTCAGCGACAGGCTCCCCGCCCTCAACAGCGGCTTCTTGCGCCACCTGCGGCGTCAGGGGCTGCGTGGGTGCGCTCGGCGCCAGCGGCACGGTGATCGCGGCGCCCTTGCGGCGCTCCATGTTGTAGCCCAGCGATTTCAGGATCGACGCGAAGGCCTCGCCCGAACAGCCCACCAGCGAGGTCATGGCGACCGTCACCACGAAGGCGTCGCCATCGGCGGCGCCGGCCGGCGGCTCGCCCGGGGTGATCCCGGGACGATAGGAAATGGCCGGGCGAATCAAATCTGCGAGGCGCTCCAGAATATCCACGCGCACGGCGCGCTCGCCGCAAACCCGGAAGCCAGCCGCCAGATAGAGCCCGCGCGGGGCCTCCTGATTGGCGGGAATCGAGGTGCGGCCGGAGGCGGCCAGATGGGGCACTTCGTCAAAGCCCTTCACCACTTCCAGCCCGCCGTGATTCAACGCCCAGAGCTGGGCGGCCAGCGCACGCGGCGCGGGCTTCAGCAATTGCTGGACGTAGAGATGGTGCGCGCCAAAGCGCACCCCCAGCTTGCGCAAAGCGCTGCGGGCGGTCTGATCGAGCGATTTGATGTCGGAGGCCACGCGCGAGCGCTCCAGCACGCCAAGCGATTCGGCGGTCTGGAAGGCGATGCCGCGCGCGATGCCCTCAAGGCCCTCGCCGGTTTCAAGTTCAGCCAGCGCCCCCAATAATTTCTTGACGTGCTGGGCGAGCCAGAGATCGAGCCGGCGCTGCACCATTTCCAGTGCGGGGCCAGAGAGCTGCTCATCGGCGATCACCCGCGCCTGCGGCTTCAAAATGTGATCGCCCGGCGCAATCTTGCCGACGGCCTCGCCAAGCCAGCGCAGCGCGCCGTCATGGGCGAGCACGAACGCCTGATCGACGGCGTCGTTGATTCGCTGCGCCCGGCCCTCAATCTCGCTGGCCAGCGCTTTTTGCGCCGCCGCGTTCAGGGTCTTCTGGGCTTCGCCCTCCACCGACGGGTCTGGCGTGAACCGGAATCCATGCAGCACGCCAACATGTTGCCCTTCGACGAGCACGTCGCCAGCATTGGTGATTTCCGCTTCAAGCATTGCGTTCTCTCTCAATCGACGCATCAGGACGCTGGTTCTGCGGTCGACAAACCGGTGGGTCAGCCGTTCGTGCAACGCGTCGGACAAATTGTCCTCTACCTGACGCGTGACGCCCTGCCAATGCTCTGGATCGCGCAACCAGTCTGGTCGGTTGGCTATATAGTTGAAAGTGCGCACCTGCGCTATGCGCGCCGACAGGGCGTCTAT
>CAMCMI010000183.1 GCA_945875875.1 Rhizobium sp. Q54 | reverse complement strand
TGCATGGGCTGCTCGACACTGGCGCGACCATTTTGACATGGTTCGCCGTGCGCGCAGCGGATCGTCCCGCAGACGATGAGCATCATTACGGCCACGCCAAGATCGAGGCCGTGGCGGCGCTGGCGGAAACAGGCCTGCTGATCGTGCTGGCGCTTGGTGTGCTGTTTGAAGCCTCGCGGCGCCTGCTGGGCGATTCCTCGCCAAACGTCGTGAACGCCAACTGGCTTACCTATAGCGTCCTCGTGGTCTCGATCATCGTTGACCTTGTGCGCTGGCGGTCGCTCGAAAAGATCGCCAAGCAAACCAAAAGCGACGCGCTGGCCGCCGACGCCTTGCATTTTTCCAGCGATCTCGTCGCCTCAAGCCTCGTGCTGCTTGGGCTACTGGCGACCGATTACGGCTTTCAGCAGGGCGACACGCTGGCCGCATTCGGCGTTTCGCTTTTCATCGGCGTGGCTGGCTGGCGTCTGGGACGGCGCACCATCGACACGCTGGTCGATAAAGCGCCTGACGGAATGTCGCAGCACATGCGCGATGTCGTGGCGGCTGTGCCCGGCGTTGCCGAGATCGAGGACTTGCGTCTGCGCGCGGCAGGCCCACGCATCATCGGCGAGCTGATTGTCAGCGTTGCGCGCACGCTCCCGGTTGAGCGCATCATGGAGATCAAGGACCAGATCGCAGCCGCGATCACGCAGGATTTCCCTGACGCCTTCGTGACCGTGACCGCCAACACCCGCACGCTGGACGACGAGAGCGTGCTGGAGCGCGTGCTGATGGCCGCCGCCCGCAAACGCTTGCCCATCCATCACGTCACCATTCAGGAAATCGACGGCGTCAAATCCATCGGCCTTGATCTCGAACTCGACAGCCGGATGCCCCACGGCGAGGCGCATGAGATTGCATCGGCGCTGGAGGCCGCGATCCGGGACGAGCTTGGCTCCGACATCGAAGTCGACACCCATCTGGAGCCGATGGAGATCGCCGAACTGTCAGGCCGCGACGCGCCCGCTGACGTTACCGCTAAAATCGCCGGGACGCTGACGAGCATCGCAGCCGAAGGTGCGGACGTATTGGACATCCATAATGTGCGTGTGCGGGAAACCCCTGCCGGGCTGGTGGTGAACTACCATTGCCGCGTCGATCCCGCCCGCACCGTCGAGCGCGTTCATCTTGATGTGGACCGGATCGACCGCCGCCTCCAAAGTGAGGCGCCGGGGGTTATCCGCGTCATCGGCCATGCCGA
The DNA here is from genome assembly GCA_945875875.1 of Rhizobium sp. Q54. GTDB lineage: Bacteria > Pseudomonadota > Alphaproteobacteria > Rhizobiales > Beijerinckiaceae > Terripilifer. The sequence goes on along the minus strand of CAMCMI010000183.1, from coordinate 4,504 downwards.
GCCGCTGCGGGGATAAGGAGCGTTTAAAGGCTGAATTGACGGCATAGCTTGCTCGTGTTAGTGAACGTTCACTTATACGATCAGGAGCGGCCCCGGTGTTTTTGAACCTGCTGAAATCTCGTCGTTTTGCGCCGCTGTTCTGGTGCCAGTTCTTCTCCGCGTTCAACGATAATTTCGTCCGCTCCATGCTGGCCATGCTGATCCTGTTTCGCCTTGGCGAGGAACACGCTGGCGCGCTGGTGACTTTGGCGGTGGGCGTGTTCGTGCTGCCCTCCATCCTGTTGTCGGCGCCGGGCGGCGAGATCGCCGATTCGCATGACAAGGCGTGGGTCGCACGGCGGCTGAAATTTGCGGAAATCTTTGTGCAGATGATCGCAGCCGCTGGCTTCGTGCTGGGCTCGCTGCCCCTGCTCTATCTGGCTTTGTTTGGCCTTGGCGTGATCGCGGCGCTGTTCGGCCCGGTCAAATACGGCATCCTGCCCGATCATCTGGAAACGAACGAGCTGCCCGCAGGCAACGCGCTTGTCGAGGGCGCGACGTTTCTGGCCATTCTGCTCGGCGTCATCGTGGGCGGCTATGCAGCGAGCCATGATCGCGGATCGGTCGGCATCGTTATGCAATTGATGGCGGTCGCGCTGACATGCTGGGTTGCGAGCCTGTTCATTCCAGCCACCGGCATCGGCGCGCCCGGCCTCAAGGTAGAGCGCAATATCGTCGCCTCCACCAATCGCATGGTGCGCGAGCTGATGCAGGACGGGCGCACCTGGATCGCAGGCCTTGCGGTGAGCTGGTTCTGGCTGACCGGCGCCGTGGCGCTGTCGCTGATACCCGTCATCGTGAAAAACAAGATCGGAGGCGGCATAGAGGTCGAAACCGCCGTCACGGCGCTGTTTGCGATTGGCATCGCCATTGGCTCGTTGCTGGCGGCCATCATCGCCCACGGTCGCATCTTCCTGCTGCCGACGCCGCTCTCGGCCTTTCTCATGGCGATCTTCCTGATTGATCTGGGTTTGGCGACCTGGTCCCTGCCGCAGGCCAGCGCCAGCATTGGCCTGTGGGACTTTTTCACACATAGCGCTGGCCTTCGCATCGCATTTGACGTGATGGGGCTTGCGGTCGCGGGCGGTCTGTTCGTGGTGCCGGTGTTCTCCGCCATTCAGGCGTGGGCTGGCGAGGACCGGCGCGCGCGCGTGATCGCCGCCGTCAACATCGTCACCGCTATTTTCATGGTCGGCGGATCGCTGGCGACCGCTTTGCTGCAAATTATCGGCATGGGCGAGCCCTCGCTGCTGGTGCTGCTGGGCGCGCTCAATCTTGTCGCAGGCTTTCTGCTGTTCAAGACGCTGCCCGCAAATTTCGCACGAGACGGCCTGCAGATGGCGTTTCGCATTCTGTTCCGGCTGGAGGTGAAGGGGCTTGAGAATCTGGAGAAGGCTGGCGACCGCTGCGTGATTGCTGTCAATCATTTCTCGTTCCTCGACGCCCCGGTGATCCTGTCAATTGTTGATCGCAAGCCGATGTTCGCTATCGACTGGCAAATCGCAAAAGCGTGGTGGGTGCGTCCGTTTCTGGGCATTGCGCGCTGCTATCCGATGGACCCAAGCAAGCCGATGTCCATGCGCGGTCTGATCCGGCAAGTGCGCGAGGGCCAGCGGCTGGTGATCTTCCCCGAAGGGCGCATCACCGTCACGGGCGCGCTGATGAAGGTCTATGACGGCGCCGCCATGATAGCCGACAAGTCGGGCGCGCAGATCGTGCCGGTGCGGCTTGAGGGGCTTCAGCGCACGCCGTTCACGCGCGTGCCAAAACATCTCGTTCGCCGCTCGCTGTTTCCCAAAGTCTGCGTCACCTTCCTGCCGCCGCGCACGCTCTCGCTACCGCCGGAACTTGTGGGCCGCAAGCGCCGCATCGCAGCAGGCGCCGCGCTCTATGACATTATGTCGGACGTGGCGTTCCGCACCACGAACATCGAGCGCACGCTGATTCAGGCGCTCTCAAAATCGGTCAAGAATTGGGGCGGCGCGCGCACGCTGGTGGAAGACCCGCTGACGGGCGCCCTGAGCGGGCGCAAGGTTCTCATCGGCGCCGCGCTGCTGGGCCGCAAGGTCATGAAGCTCACGACCAGGGGCGAATGCGTCGGCCTGATGTTGCCCAATGCCGCAGGCGCCGCCGTCGCTTTCTTCAGCGTGCAGGCATCGGGCCGCGTTCCTGCAATGCTGAACTTCAGCGCCGGTCCCGCCAACGTGATCGCCGCCTGCAAGGCCGCGAATCTGCGCACGGTTCTCACCTCGCGCGCTTTCATCGAGAAGGCGAAACTGTCGTCGCTGATCGCCGCGCTCGAAGGCCATGTCGCCATCGTCTACCTCGACGACATGCGCGCCTCAATCACAACGGGCGAAAAGCTGCGCGCGGTCCTTGAAGCGGGCCGCATGCTGGAGCGACGCACGCCGGACGATCCAGCCGTGGTGCTGTTCACCTCCGGCTCGGAGGGCGCGCCCAAGGGCGTCGTGCTGTCCCATCGCAACCTCCTCGCCAATGTAGCGCAGGTCATGGCGCGCTTTGACGTGACGCCCGCCGACGTCGTGTTCAACGTGCTGCCCGTGTTCCATTCGTTCGGGCTGACAGGCGGCATGCTGTTGCCGATGCTCACCGGCATGAAGTGTTACCTCTATCCTTCGCCGCTGCATTACCAGCAGATCCCGGAACTCATCTACGCCACCAACGCCACCGTGATGTTTGGCACCGATACGTTTCTCAACGGCTATGCGCGCACCGCTAATTCCTACGATTTCCGCTCCGTGCGCTATCTGGTCGCCGGGGCCGAGCCTGTTAAGGAGGCGACGCGCCGCACCTATATGGAAAAGTTCGGCGTGCGCATTCTCGAAGGCTATGGCGTGACGGAGACCTCGCCTGTGCTGGCGGTCAATACGCCTATGTTCAACCGCAATGGCACGGTGGGGCGCTTTATGCCCGGCATTGAGGCGCGCCTAGATCCCGTTTCCGGCGTTGAGGAAGGCGGTCGCCTCTTCGTGCGCGGCCCGAACGTGATGATCGGCTATTTCCGGGCCGACAATCCCGGCGTGCTGGAAGAGACGCCGGACGGCTGGCACGACACCGGCGACATCGTCGCCATTGATGCGCAGGGCTTTGTCACGATCAAGGGCCGCGTGAAACGCTTCGCCAAGATCGCTGGCGAAATGGTGTCTCTGGCCGCTGTCGAGCAGATGTGCGCCGGGCTCTGGAACGACGAGCCCGTAGCGATCGTCTCGGCGCCGGACGCACGCAAGGGCGAGCGCCTTGTGCTGGTGACGGCCAAAGCAAACGCGCTGCGCAGCGAGGTTCAGGCGCATCTGAAAGCCCGAGGCGCCAATGAGCTGATGATTCCCGCCAAAATCCTGATTGTTCCCGCTCTGCCTGTGCTGGCGACGGGCAAGACGGATTTTGTGGCGCTCAATGCGCTTGTGCGCGAGCGCGTCATCGACGGGGCTGTCTGAGATGACGGCGGTCGTCAAGGAATTGCGGGTTCGGGACGGGGTTGCGACGCGCGCACGCATTGAAAGCGAGGCGCTTCGCCTGTTCGCGCAAAACGGCGTTGAGGGGACGACCATCCGCGACCTTGCGCAGGCGGTGGGGGTGGCTGACGCCGCCCTTTATCGCTATTTTGGATCGAAAGAGGCCATCGCATCCGAATTGTTTCAATTGCATTACGGGGCGCTGGCTGCGCGCGTCTCCGAGATAGGCGCACGCAATCTCCCCTTCAAAGAGGCGGTGCGCGCGCTGGCGCATCTCTTCTGCGGCCTGTTTGACGACGAGCCCAATACGTTCGCCTTTATCCTGCTGAACCAGCACGCGCATTTGCGCTATGTCCGCGACGAGGCCAACGCTGTTGAGGAGGTGCGCAAGATCGTGCGCAGAGCGAAAGTGCGGGGAGAAATCTCGGCGCCCGATCCTGAACTTGCCGCCGCCATGGCGCTGGGTGTCGTGCTACAACCCGCTATGTTCAAACTCTACGGCGCCCTGCCCGGCCCCTTGCGCGAAAGGGCGGATGAATTGGCGGAAGCAGCGGCTTTAGCGGCGGGCGCCTGACGCAAGTCTGAATCTGCGCCCTTGGCGAAGCGCCGCGCGGCTGCCATATGCCAGAGACCAAGGAGAGACCACATGCGCACAGACTCAGCCAAGGCTGTCCACCTGAAGGATTATCGCCCTGCCGATCATCTGATCGACGAGACTGTTTTGGATGTGTCACTAAGCTTGAGTGCGACAATTATGCGGGCTACCCTTTCCATCCGCCCAAATCCTGCCGGGCACCCCGGCGCTCCGCTCGTACTCGACGGCGATGGGCTCCAGCCGCTGCGCGTGGAGCTGGACGGCGTGCTCCTGAACCTGACGCCAGAAAATCTGACGCCTGACCAGCTTGTGATCGAGGCGCCGCCGCAGAAGCCTTTCACGCTGGTTGTAGAGACGCAGATCGACCCCGCCGCCAACACCCAGCTCATGGGCCTTT
>CAMCMI010000182.1 GCA_945875875.1 Rhizobium sp. Q54 | reverse complement strand
AGCGGCACGTTCGGCATGTCCTCATGCTTGTTCAGCGACAGCTGCACGAGCACGGAGATTTTCTTTTCCTCAAGCCATTTGGCCTGCGTGGACTTCACGCTTGACCATGACCAGCCGCAACGGCCCTGCACTTCGCCGCGCTCCATGGCGAGGTTGATGTCGTTGCCGCCCGGATAGCCCGCCACGATCTTGAACTTGGAACCCAGAACCGCATTGAAGACGCGCGGGAACTGGTCGGTGTCGGCGCTGCCGCCGGTGCCGCCGACGACGAGCTCCTTCTTCAGGGTTTCCTCAAATTTGGTCACGCCGCTGGTGTGCCAGGCGACGCAGACGCTGACTTCGTCGTTGGCGCTGCCGATCCAGTTGAACTTGGTGGAATCGAAGCTCGCGCCGGGCATGCCAAACAGCGAGTCGAACGCGATGCCGCGCGCCACTGTGCCCAGGACGGTGCCGTCCTTCGGGGCCACGTTGTAGAGCCAGTTGGAGAGGCGCAAGGACCCGGCGCCGGGCATGTTGTTGACGATGACGTTTGGCTTGCCGGGCAGATGCTTGCCCATGTGGCGCGCAACGAGGCGACCATAAACGTCGTAACCGCCGCCGGCTGAATAGCCGACATACATGTTGTAGGGCTTTTCCTGCTGCGCCTGGGCTGCGCTGGCTGCCAGAATGGCCAGCGCCGCAACGGCGGCGGTTTTGCGAAGTGTCATTTTATGATCTCTCTCTACGTTCCTGGGTCCGCGTTCGCGGTTGGTTCGCGAAACCCTCCGTTCCGCATAACAACCTAAATAGCGACGACCGCTCTTGGCCTCAAGGCTTCCGCCCAAGGTTTATTTGTCGGGAGTGTATTCCCGAAAGCTGTCCAAATTCAAGCTGAAGCATTACGAACAGGCTCAATCGACGACAAAACGCGGTCGACGCTGACCGGGATCGGCACGCAAATGGGCGAGCCGGGCGTCCTGAGCAATGATGGCGTCGAGCGTTCGGCGCAACAAAGCAAAGCTTGTGTGACCTTGCGCCTGCTCAGGTTCAATGCCTTTGCCCAGCGTACAAAATTCAGGAAACGCCAGTAGCGCAGGGATTGTCGGGCGAATGTCGGCGCCGTCGCCGCTCTGGCTGCATGCGAAGACGAGGCCGACGCGCTCGCTGATGTCGGCGTCGCTGGCCCAGCGGCCGGTTACAATTCCAATCAAAATGACCGGCTTGTTGGCCATGCCGCCCGATTCAGCAAAATAAACCGAATGCGGCGTCTCGTTCTCAAAAACAAAACCGCGCAGGCCCCCGCCTTCGCAGCAGGGGCAGCCTGCGGCGGTCTCGTCTTGTGCGGGCTCCACCCGAAGGCTGTTCTGGCTGTCGATCATTTCGCGCGTGTCATGGGCTGGCGGGCCTGCGCTGTCAACGCAATCCCTGCGCCACAGGCTCAATCGTCAGCATGCGCCCGCCCAATGTGCGAAAGCCCCGCGTGCGGCAGGTCAGCACGATCACCTGCTGGCGCGCGGCTGCGCGGTTGAGCGCGTCAAACATCTGCTCAATGCGGTCGTCGTCGCAGAAGACAAGGGCATCGTCGAGAATGATCGGCGCATCCTCGCCGCGCTCCTGCAACAGCGCGCCCATGGCCAGGCGCACCAGCACCGCAATCTGCTCCTGCGTGCCGCCAGACAAGGTGTTGAACGACTCATTGGCGCCAGCGCGCGAAAAGCGTTCAATGTTGAAGCTCTCGTCCAGCGTCAGCTCTGCGTTTGGAAACACGTCGTCGAGGAACGGCTGCAAATAGCGACGGATCGGCTTTTGCAGATATTCGCGCTGCTCTTCATAGCATTGGCGGATCACGTCGCGCAGCAGCTTCAGGGACTGCACCCGCGCCCTTATCCGGTCCGCGTCGCGTTGCGCCAGATCGCGCTCGTCGCGCAGAATCTGCACGCGCTCGCCAAGCCCCTCGCCGCCCTCCCGGCGAATGGCGCCTTCCAGCCTGTTGATATCGTCCCCGACATTTGCAATCCGTTGCAGGTGATTGTCGATGGCGCTCTTGAAGCGCTGTGCCCTCGTCTCAAGATCGACAAGCCGCTGAGCGTCGGGAGCGCTGGCGCGCAGGGCTTTCAGGGACAGTGCGACTTTCTTATGCGCGCGGCGCTTTTCGTCGAGCGCGGCGCCTGCGTCTTTGATGATGGCGGTGCGTTCAGCGGCTGGCAGGCGCGTATTGTCCGCCTGAATCTGACGCGCAAGCTCGTCCGTCAGCGCGCGCTTTTTGGCGCGTTCATCGGTCAGCGCGCGCAGATTGTCCGCCGCTGCATCAATGATCGCCTGTATGCGCTTGCGCTCATTGGCGGAGCGAACGCGGCTCTCTTGCAGTGATTTTTGCTTGTCTTCGATTGTAGCCAGTTCCGGCGGCGCCTCGGTTCCCAAAATTTCTTCGATGGCCGCAACAGCCTCTGCGATATTCTTGCGCAGAATTTGCGTTTGCGCAGGCAGCTTGTCCTCGTCGCAAGTGAGCGCTACAAGTTGGGCGCGTAGGCCCTGAAAATCTGCGTCAAGCGTGCGCGCGCGCTCCACAAAAGCCTGCAGGCCAGCCATGTCGTCGACGCCAGCGTGCGCGAGACGCTTGGTGTGTTCTGCCTGCAAATCGCGCAGGCTTTCGCGCTCGCTTTCGCCAAAGCCGGGCGGAGGCGTCACCAGGATGGAGCCGGCCCCTGCAATCTCTATTGTCGTTGCGCTTCGGGCGGGAAAGCTTTGCGGCCCTTCAATCGCGGCGCCGTTGATGAGGAATACGCCCATCGCGCCTGGCGCTGGCGCCACGTCGATGCGCGGCGCGGCGGCATTGAGCCTGTCATTCAACAGCGCTATTTCGCGCTCTATTTTATCCACCTTTTGCACGTCGGCGGCAGTCGCCACGATGCGGGTGCGCGCGCCTCTGTTGGTTGCGATGTCGCCCGCGATCTTTTCCAGCATATCAAGACGTCGTCGCAGCTCAGGCATTTTGGCGGCGGCATGGGCTGCGGAGGCGAGCCTGCGCAAATGCGCCTCGGCCTGCGTGAGCCGCGTATCTTCAAGCTCAAGCGCGCTTTGCTCCTCGCGTGCACTTGCAAGTCGTTGAGCGCACGCCTGCTCGTTGCGCTCCAGCGGCGCCAGCGCAGCCTGCGCATCAATCAGCTCCGCCTGCGTGTCGTCAATGCGTTGCGCGCAAGCTGCAAGTCCTGAGAATTCGCGCTGCGCCTTCTCAAACGCCAGGCGCGCCAGCTCTTCGTCTTTTTCCATCTCGCGGACTTCGTCGGCGATGGCGCGCTCTGCGGCGAGATTTTTAGAAGCCGCGTTAAACTGCTCGCGCAACTCCTCTTCAATCGCAGGTTTCGCCAGCTGCGCTTTCTCGCGACGCTTGCCCTCAAGGTCCGTGATGTCGCGCTCCAGCGCGCCCAGCAGCGCTTCGTCTTTCTCGAGCCTCTCGCAGATGTCTTCGAATCGCGTTTCCGCCTGTCCGAGCGGGCCGTTTTTGGCGATAGCGCCAGCGCTGGAGAGAAACGGTTTCAGCTCCGCCTCAAGCGATTTCAACGCCCCTCGCGCACGGTCGCCGCCGACAAGCGAGCCGACTTCGCGCTCGATAGCGCTGGAGATGGAATCCTTCGCCGCGCCCTCAATGGTCGGCGGATCGAAAGATTGCGCCTGTCCAACCCACAATAGGCCAAAAGTCCCTGTGTCGACGTTCTTTCCGCTGCCCGGCTTCAGACCAAGAAGATCGTGTAATTCTTCGTCCGCCGCGCGGCCCGCCGCAATTTCGCGTCCGTCTTTCATCAGGCTTGCGCGGGCGCTCGACAGGAAGGTTTTGCGCACCAGATATTGTGCGCCTCTATGTTCAAAACCCATTTCAACGGTTACGGGCAGGCTCGCGCCGTCGCTGGCAAGTTCGCGGATCGTCTCGCTTTTGGCCGTGTGCTTTTCAAACATGCAGGCGCGCACGGCTCGAAACAGCGTTGATTTTCCGGCCTCGTTGGGCGCCGCCAGCACGTTCAGCCCCGGCGCGATGTTGGCGATCGTGACGGCCTGCGCAAAGCGACCCACGCCTTCAACGCTGACATGGGTGATCTTCATGACGCTTTTCCCGCGGGCGCGGTTTTGTGCATGTTCTGGCTGATGAGAAACAATTCGATCAACGCGTCATTGGCGATGCGTCTCCCGGCGGCGTCCAGATTAACGTCGCTTGCTTGCGCGCGCAACAAGTCCGCGCTCTTGCGCAGCACGCCGTCAAAATCCAGCGTCTCAAGATCCTCGTCGCTGGGCTGGGCGGCAAGCGAGTCCAGATCGATCTCAAGATGAAAGAAAGCCGCTTGCAGCGCCTCTAACCTGCGCTCGAGGTCAGCGCGCGCAGCCAGCGGCAACACGCCCGTGCACGTCAGCCGCAACAGCGTGTGGTGCAGATCGGGCAGGGCGCGCAAGCTCGTCTCGAAATCGGCCGGGTCGGCGCCGCGCAAATCCATTTCGCGGCTCTCCCAGCGATATTTTCCGACATCCACAGGCGTGACGTTCGGCGTAGCGTCCGGGGACGCTACGTCCACCAGAAGCGCCTGGCCGATCTTTTGTCCGCCCGCGCGATCAGGCTCGGGCGTGCCCGAATACCATGTGCGCTCGTTGATTTTCATCGTGCGATGCCAATCGCCAAGCGCGAGATAGGCCAGCCCCGCAGACTTTGCACGCAAAGGGTCAATCGGATTGCTTTGCGCCTGCTCGTCGCTGAAGCCGGTGATTGAACCGTGAGCCAGGCCAATGCGAACGGCGCCCGGCGGCGTTGGCGCGCCATCCATCCACGCGGTGAGATCGGCGGTTTCCGAATTGCGCAGCAAGGGCGCAGGCAGCAGGCATACGCCAGCGCCTGCCTTCGAAATAGACGCCAGCTCAACCATTTCATTGGTCAGCAGCGGCCTCACGTTGCCCGGCAGGCCCCCGCGCATCAGCCTGTCCCAGATCGCGTCCGGGCGATGGGGATCGTGGTTGCCCGGCAACAGCAGCCACGTCACGCCGGGATAAGCGCGCATGCGCTCCAGCGGCTCGTTGGCGGTGATTTGCGAGGGCGCAAAATGATCGTAGACGTCCCCCGCCACCAGAACAAAAGGAGCATTTTCGCGCATGGCCAGCGCGCCAATGGCCCCAATGGCGTGGAGCCGGGCCCGTTTCAGCTCGTCTTCGCGCACGCCATAGCGGCGGAAAGACTTGCCGATTTGCCAGTCAGCCGTGTGAATAAATCGCATCGACGCCCCGCAGCGGTAAAAGGTTAATTACCATTAGCTGATTCGCAGGCTATAGACGCGATCAAGTCGTCAAAGGAATCTTCGTCATATCCATCTCCGCCGTCGCCAAGCCTATCGCTGATCAGTCCATTGCCGCGCATGTTTTGCACGATGTGTTCGGCTACAGCGCCTTTCGTCCTGGTCAGGAGGAGATCGTAGATCTGATTCTGGATCGCCAGAACGTGCTGGTGGTCATGCCCACGGGCGCGGGCAAATCGCTGTGCTACCAAATTCCGGCGCTCGTTTCGGATCGTCTGGCCGTCATTGTCTCCCCGCTTGTGGCGCTGATGGACGATCAGGTGGCGGGCCTGCGCGCCAATGGCGTGGCGGCGGCCTGCGTGCATTCGGGCCTGTCGCGCGATGAACAAGTGGCGAACTGGCGCTCGGTGGCCTCGGGCCAGTGCAGATTGTTGTATCTGTCGCCAGAGCGCCTGATGACGGCGCGCATGCTGGAGGCGCTGGAGCGGCTTGATCCGGCGTTTCTCATCGTGGACGAGGCCCATTGCATTTCCAAATGGGGCGCCAGCTTTCGTCCCGAATACGAACAATTATCGGCGCTGGG
>CAMCMI010000181.1 GCA_945875875.1 Rhizobium sp. Q54 | reverse complement strand
GGGCCAATCACGACAAGGCCGATCTCGTGCGCCTTGCAGAAGGCGATGACGGCTGAATGGTTGGCCGCGTCCAGCGCCACGTTCTGCGCGACCTCACCAATGCCCGGATTGCCGGGGGCCGCGAACAGGCGCGTGAGGAGCGGCGATGCGCCAAGCGCAATGGCGAGCGCATGTTCGCGCCCGCCGGACCCAATCAGAAGAACATTCATGTGTGACCCTTTGCCGAGCCGCTTGTGTAAAGGCGCCGGGGCGGGGCTGCAAGGTTGGGTTGGCTGGAGGCGACGTCATGGCGGCGAAGGCCGCCATTCACGGCAGGCTACGAGCTTGATGCTTGACGTGGATCCCGGCCGTCGCCGGGATCACGCGGATCGGACACTGTCACGCCGCAGCCTTGCCCTCAGCTTTGGGCATGAAGAACACCAGCAAATTGGCGATGATGATCGTGAACGACAGGAACCAGAAGGTCGCCAGCAGGCCCCATTTGTCGGCGATCATGCCGCAGACGAACGGGCCGATGGCCGAGCCGACCGCCTGAATGCCAAACATGGCGCCGATGGCCGAGCCGCCCATGTCCCTGGGTGTGGCGTCCAGCAGCCACGCCTGCAGCACCGGGCGGATGGCGAACAGGAAAAAGCCCAGCAGCGCCACGAACATCACGAACAGCGGCGTGCCGCCGGCAAAGAACATCATCGCCAGCACGAGGCCGGTCATGATCATCGACGACATGATGACGTTGCGGCGGCCCAGCCTGTCCGACATATGGCCGGCGATGGGGGCGGCGATGAAGCCTGCCGCCTGCAACAGGAACATGGAGAGGCCGACCCACAACGGATTATAGCCCAGCTCCTTGGCCAGATAGAGCGGCAGGAAGGCCATAATGCCGTTCTGCGTCATCGAGCGAAAGGCCGAGCTGCAGGACAAAAACACCAGCGTTTTGTTGCGAAACAGGGCGGGCAAAGCCGACAGCACTTCGCGCAGGCTCTTTTGCTGCGGGCGCTGTTTTGCGGCGCCGTCAACCGGTTTGGCCTCGGTCGTGATCTTGCCCAGATACCACAGGATCGCAACCGCCATGATGAGGCCGGGCGCGATGTTCAGGAACACGACGTCGCGCCATGTCATCCATGCGAAGGTGGTGAGAAGCGCGCCTGCCGCGAGCGGAGCCAGCGCGTCGCCGACGTTGCCGCCCATGCCGTGATAGGCCATCACAAGGCCCTTGCGCTCGGGATAGCGTCGGCCAAGCCAGGGAATGGCGGTCGGGTGCCAAAGGTTATTGCCGACGCCAATCAGGGCCGAGCAGGTCAGCAGCACCCAATAGGCGTCCGAAAAACCCATCAGGAAATACGGCACGCCGATCCAGAACAGCGAGGCCGCCATCAAGAGGCCCTTGCGGCTCATGGAATCCACCAGAATGCCGCCGGGCAGGTTGGAGATCGCGCCCGCCGCATATTGCGCCGTCAGGATCATGCCGATCTGGCCGTAGCTGAGGCCGAGCTCAACGCCGATCAGCGGCAGAAGAATGTAGAACGTGGCGGGATACCAATGGGTCAGCGCATGGCCGATGGTGATGATCCAGACTTCGAGCATGGGCCGACCGGTCGGAGTGCTCTTGTCTTCCGATGCGCTGACGACCGCTGTCATCCCAAACCTCTTTTTTGTGACCTGGATCAATGTAGAAGCAAAATCATCCTTTCTTGCATGGCGGTCAAGCGGAACTAGCTATTGCCATGCACAGAGCGCATGGCTCGCGAAGATCTCCGTCGTCATGGGCATGCCTCCTCTGTGTGGCGGTCTTGAGTGTGAAGCGGTAAGATGCGCCATGACCAGTCAGACACAGGAGCCGCGCGGCGAATTGACCGTGCGCACCATCGCAATGCCTGCCGACACCAACGCAAATGGCGACATTTTCGGCGGAGGGGTGCTGTCGCAGATGGATTTGGCAGGCGGCATTGCGGGCGCGGATCGCTCCCATGGCCGGGTGGTGACGGTAGCGCTCGACGCGATGCATTTCATTGCCCCGGTCAAGGTTGGCGACGTCCTGTGCGTTTACACGCAGGTTGATTCGGTGGGGCGGACCTCGATGAAGATCCATGTTGAGGCGTGGGCGCGCCGGTTCCAAAGCCGGTCGCGCGAGAAAGTGACCGACGCATTGTTCACATTCGTGGCCATTGACGAGGCCGGCAAACCAAGGCCCGTGCCGTTATGAGCATCGCCAGCGCGTCATCCCCGCTTCGTCAAAGGCTGTTTGACTGGCTATCGGAACTCTATGAGGGAGATTCGCGGCGAGGCCATCGCTTTCGCTACGGCCTGCTGATCTTCGATCTGGCTACGATCGCTTTCATCATTGGAACCTCGTTCATCGAGCGAAATCGCTTTATTGAATGGGCGGACATCGTCATCGGCCTTGCGGTGCTTGCGGATCTGTCGATCCGCCTCGCCATCAGCCAAAATCGCAAGCGCGACCTTCTTCATCCAACGACGTGGGCGGACATCATTGCAATCGCCTCGTTTCTGGCGCCGCTCTCCAGCGAGGGCGCAGCTTTCCTGCGCATATTGCGCACGCTGCGGCTGCTGCACGCCTATCAATTACTGGCGCGGCTCCGGGTGGATTTCGCGTTTTTCCGGCGCAATGAAGACGTCATCATCGCGATCGTGCATCTGCTGGTGTTCATCTTTGTCATGACTGGGGTCGTCTACGAGAGCCAGCACGCGAAAAACCCGCTGATCGCCAATTATGTCGATGCGCTCTATTTCACGGTGACGACGCTGACAACGACCGGTTTTGGCGACATCACGCTGTCCGGAACGTGGGGGCGATTGATTTCAGTTGTGGTGATGATCGCTGGCGTCACGCTGTTTCTGCGCCTGGCGCAGGTGCTGTTCCGGCCTCATAAAATACGCTTTCCATGCCCGCAATGCGGTCTTCAGCGACATGAGCCGGACGCCGTGCATTGCAAGGCTTGCGGCGTCGTTCTCAACATTCCCGACGAGGGCTCGTGACAAAGGTCACGAGGCCAGTCAGCGCGAACATGATCGCGAGCGCGAAACTCCATGTCGAGACCGCAGACAGCGAATGAACGAGGCCCTGACACAAGGTTGCCAACTTGAAAACGACAGCGAGCGAAAGCGCCGCACCGCAAAGCCAGACGCCCAGAATCACGATTGCTGAATACGGCTGGACGGGGAAGGCGTCCGCCTCCTGACGGCGCGGCGCGCGCAGGTCAAAACTCTCCGCTGGAGCGTTCGGATTGTTGTGCGACGTGAGCGAGCGCGCTGTCATTTTCGGGGGCTCCATCAGGAGTGCGGACCATTCAAAAATCGCAAGTTATAGTTAAGGTAAAGTTAATGGAGATTGGCGCGCGCGCCGCCATCTGTGCATAATTGAAACATGTCAGAAGCCACCGACAACGCACCCGAACTCAGCGTCACGGAATTGTCGAGCGCTCTCAAGCGCACGGTCGAGGATCGCTTCGGCTATGTGCGGGTGCGAGGCGAAGTGTCGGGCTGGCGCGGCCCGCATTCCTCGGGTCATGTTTATTTCGCGCTCAAGGATCAGGGCGCCAAGATCGACGCGGTGATGTGGAAGGGCGTGTTCCAGCGCCTGCGCGTCAAGCCCGAAGAGGGCATGGAGGTGATCGCCACCGGCAAGATCACGACCTATCCCAACAAATCCTCCTACCAGATCATCGTCGAATCTATCGAGCCCGCGGGCGTTGGCGCACTGCTGGCGCAATTGGAGGATCGGCGTCGCAGACTGGCGGCCGAAGGGCTGTTCGACGAGGGGCGCAAGCAGCTTCTGCCGTTCATGCCGCGCACCATCGGCGTCGTCACTTCCCCTACTGGCGCCGTCATCCGCGACATTCTGCACCGAATCAAAGACCGCTTTCCCGTGCGCGTGATCGTGTGGCCGGTGCGGGTGCAGGGCGACACCTGCGCGATCGAAGTCACGCGCGCGATTGAGGGCTTTAACGCTCTGCCGGAAGGCGGCGCCATCGCGCGGCCCGACGTGATTATTGTGGCGCGCGGCGGCGGCTCGCTCGAAGACCTTTGGGGCTTCAACGATGAGGCGCTGGTGCGTGCGGCCGCCGCGAGCATGATTCCGCTGGTCTCCGCCGTCGGCCACGAGACCGACTGGACGCTGATCGATCACGCCTCCGACAGGCGCGCGCCAACGCCAACGGCGGCGGCTGAAATGTGCGTGCCGGTGCGCGCCGATCTCATCGGCCAGGTCGAGGCGCTCGCCCGGCGCCAGCGCGGGGCGATGGCGCGCCTGACCGAGCGCCGCCGCGCCGACATGCGGGCGCTGGTTCGCGCGATGCCGGGCGTGGAAGATCTCCTCGCCATGCCGCGCCAGAGGCTGGACCGCGCTGGCGACATGCTGCCTGCGCGCGTGCGGGCTTTGCTGCGCGATCATATTGTGCGCCTTGGTCAGCTTGGCGCGCTCGTCTCGCGCCATTCGCCCTATGCCGAGCTGGCGCGCCGTCGCGAGCGGCTGGTGGGTCTTTCAGCGCGGCTGGACGCGGGCCACCAAAGCGTTCTGCGGCGCGAGGGCGAGCGCAACAAATCAAACGTCGCGCGGCTGAAAATGGTGCATGAGCGCCTTGCCCGCGCCTATGCAGGCGGACTGGCGCAGCGCAAGAATGAATTGTCCGGGCTGAGCAAGCTGTTTGCCTCGTTCGATCATCGCAACGTGCTGGCGCGCGGGTTCGCTTTGGTGCGGGCGGCCGAGGGCGGCCAGCTTGTGCGCAGCGTCAGCCAGATTGCGCCGGGACAGGGCCTGTCGCTGGAGTTTGCCGACGGGCGGGCTGACGCAATCGCCACCGGCGGGGATGGCGCGCCGCCCTTTGGCGCCCCCGTGTCGCAACCCAAACCAAACCTCAAGCCGCAGCCAAAACCGCAATCGAGGCTCCGCGCCAGCGCGCCCAAAACGCAGGGCGATCTGTTCTAGGCGGCTGGGCTTTTGCAGTCATGCGCCTTATCTAAATCAGCATGCGCAGGGAGATTTGAAATGGGACTGGGTTCAATGTTCGGCTCATCGTCGAAAGAGAGCAAGGGCGGGGACTTTCGCGTCGAGAAGACACCGGAAGAATGGAAGCGCGATCTCACGCCTGAGCAATTCTACGTCTTGCGCGAGCACGGCACCGAGCGCGCGGGCACAAGCCCCCTCAATCACGAGAAGCGGGCCGGAACCTTCGTCTGCGCGGGCTGCCAGCAGGCGCTGTTCGATGCGGGCACCAAGTTTGAATCAGGCACCGGCTGGCCGAGCTTCTTTGAGCCGCTGGAGGGCGCTGTCGAGACGTCCGAAGACCGGGCTTTCTTCATGGTGCGCACGGAAGTCCATTGCGCTGCGTGCGGTGGCCATCTCGGTCACGTCTTCCCCGACGGTCCGGCCCCGACCGGCCTGCGCTATTGCATGAACGGTTTGGCGATGGGGTTTGAGCCGCAGAAATAGCGACAACCGCGCCCTGTTTTGCCTGCTTTGCGGACAGGGCGCCCTTTCAAAAGGCGTGACGCTCTCATTCCTTTGTGCCAGAGCAAGTTGCGCGGGAAAGCTGTACGCTGTGCAGCTTGAGGGGTCCCGCTTCTGGACGGGCAAAATGCGTATCGCTTTTATATCGGACATTCACGCCAACCGGGAGGCGCTCGACGCCTGCATCGCCCATGCGCGGCGCCAGGGCGTTGACCGCTGGGTGTTTCTGGGCGACCTCGTGGGCTATGGCGCCGACCCTGTCTACGTGGTGGACAAGGTGCGAGAACTGGCGGGCGACGAGGGCTTCGTCGTCAAGGGCAATCACGATGCGGCGGCGGCCTCCGGCGTCGCCGACCACATGAACGAATACGCCACCGCCGCGATCACCTGGACCTATGACGAGCTGGACGAGGACGCGCGCGATTATCTGCGCACGCTGCC
>CAMCMI010000180.1 GCA_945875875.1 Rhizobium sp. Q54 | reverse complement strand
CCGGTCTCGCCGGTAAGCACAGTCATCCCGGTCGATGGCTCAAGGTCGAGCCGATCGATCAGAACGATATCGCGGATTGATAGCTGAACGAGCATTGGGAACCCAGAATCAGGCGTTCCCGAACCATATCAGGATTGCGTGGTCGTTCGGAATAGACGTGACATCCACGAGCTGCGGTTTTCGCTGGGCGCAAGGCCGCCAGTCGCAAGGCGGGCATAGGCGTCCTTGTACCACTGGCTGTCGGGGTAATTGTGGCCCAGTACGGCGGCAGCCGTCTGCGCCTCATGCGTGATGCCCAGCGCCAGATAAGCCTCGGTGAGGCGGAACAACGCCTCCTCCGTGTGGCGCGTTGTCTGGTACTTGCCCAGCACTTCGCGGAAGCGATTGACGGCGGCAGTGTAATTCTTGCGCGAAAGATAGAACCGGCCCACCGACATTTCCTTGCCGGCGAGCTGATCGCGCGCCACCAGAAGCTTGAACTTGGCTTCTTCGGCATATTCCGACTTCGGGAATTTCTGCACGAGATCGTTGAACACCTTCACCGCCTGCTCGGCGCGATCCTGATCGCGCGAGATGTCGGGGATCTGGTTATACATCGACATGCCAATGAGATAGAGCGCGTAGGGCGTCTCGGGCGTCGAGGGATAGAGATTGACGTAACGATTTCCGGCGATGACGGCGTCGTCGTATTTGGCGCCCTCAAAATTCGAATAGGCCACCATCAGCAGGCCTTTTCGCGACCATTGCGAAAACGGGAACTGCTTTTCAAGCTCTGCGAATTTCTTCGAGGCGCCCTCGTAATCGCTGCGCTGCAGGCGTGCGAGGCCCTGATCGTAGATCTGCTCGGCTGGCTCGTCGGCCAGCAGCTTGGTCTCGTACTTCTCTCCGCCGAACGGGTTCAGAGAATCAAGCGTCGAGCATCCCGCGATTGGCGCGATCAGGAGCAGCAGCGCGCAGGCGCGGGAGATGGCGCCGCCAGCCGAGCGGATTTTCGAAGAGCCGGCTTGCGAAAAACCAGCTTGCGGGAGAATGGGCTCGACGCGATGCATTGGACACTCGCCTGAACGTGAGAGCGGCGGAGGCTGAACCCTCCAGGCCGGAACGACGCAGATTTGATTTGGCTTCTACAACAAAAGCGGCGATCACGCCACTCGCTGAAATCGTCAGGAAGATCGACAGGCGAATCGGCAGACTAGATATGTCCGGCCCTTGGCCTGACTATTATCTTCACCTTGCAATTGTGGCCAAATCCCGTCCGGAGCAGCCCATGCGGGACATGTCGAGACCTAATTGATCTCTGCCGAATAAGCCGGCGCCGCCGCAAAAGCGTTCTCGGCGCGGGCGCCAAGGCGGCGCTTGGGGGCTTCCACGATTTCATAAGCGCTGCGGTCGCTGAAAAGCGCCTCCAGCACCGCGACATTGGTGCGATGGCCGCCGCAATAGGAACGATACACGCCGATCAACGGCGCACCCGCCAACGCCAGGTCGCCGATTGCATCCAGCGTCTTGTGGCGCACGAATTCATCGGGAAACCGCAGGCCTTCGGGATTGAGGATGCGGCCCTCTTTCAACGCAATCGAATTTTCAAGCGACGCGCCAAGCGCAAAGCCCGCCTTCCACAACCGCTCCACGTCATGCACGAAGCCGAAGGTGCGGGCGCGGGCAATGTCACGACGGAAGGTCTTGGCGTCGAGGTCGATCACCTTCTTCTGGCGGCCGATGATGCCTTGGGCGAAATCGATCTCGACTTCAAGGCGAAAGCCAGACGAGGCCGGACGCAATTCGGAGAAGGCGCGGCCATGCTCGATGCGCACGGGCTTCAACACCTTGATATAGCGGCGCGGAGCGGAAAGCTCGACGAGGCCGGCCTGATCAATCGCCTCAACGAAGGCGGCGGACGATCCGTCCATGATCGGCACTTCCGGCCCATCGACTTCAATGAGGACGTTGTCGACGCCAAGGCCAGCGAAAGCGGCGAGCAGATGTTCGATGGTGGAGACGGCGCCGGTGGAGGAATCGCCGATGACGGTGCACAATTCGGTGGTGGAGACCTGCGACCAGCGCGCCTCGATGGAGCGCTCGCGTCCGCCCTCAAGGCCGGTGCGCAAAAACACAATTCCGGAATTGGCTTCAGCAGGATGAAGAACCAGTTGAACGGGGGCGTTGGAGTGCACGCCGGCCCCGCGAAGAGCGATCTGGCGTTTCAACGTTGTCTGTCGTGCCGGCATCATATGCTTCTCGCTTTTATTGGCGCAACGTCATGGCGACCAGCGGCCGAAGACCGAAAGCCGCACGAAACTGACGCTGACGCTTTTCCTTGAGTGCGCCGACGCTTCCCAACCCCAAAAGGCGGAAAATCGATCCGGCGCTCACTTGCGTGATTCGTTCGTTAAACGACGAATCCTGAACTGCATGATCAATTTACGCCTTGGTTCCGCCACGACAAAATCACGGTTTCTTACGCCATATTACAGTCGCCCCTCATATGGAATAATCTGAAATAGATTAATGATTACATAAAGATAAAGTCCGCGCCTTGAGGGGCGCGGGCTCTTGTAGGGGACTGGCTGGCGGCTAGCTTCAGCTCGACTGACGCCGCAGAAAGGCCGGAATCTCCAGGTGATCGTCCTCCATCGAGCGCGACGGAGCCGCGCGCCCGTGCAGGTCGAGCTGCTGCTGACGCGAGGGCGCCGGGGCGACAGGAGCCTGAGGACGGCGGGCGTATTCGGCGTGGGTCGGGCTGGGCGGTAGTTGCGCACGCGCCGGAGCCGGGGTCGGGGGCGCCATGGAGGGCATGGGCGCGCGCGGACGGGCTTGCACGGGAGCAGGCTCCTCGCTCGCCCGCATGCCGAACGAGGCCAGACGCTCCAGCAGGCTGCGGCGTTTGGATTCGGGACCAGCTTCCGCCGGAGCCTCACCGCGCTGGGCCGCCAATTGCTTCTGGATCTGCGGCGGGAACTCGTCGTGCGTGGGCATGCGCGGGCTGCGCATCACGCGCTCGGGAGCGGGCGGCGTGAACGGGCCGGGGGCATGCTGGGGCGCATAATCGACCGGTGCGGAAGGCGGCGTGAACATGGTCGGCGCCGGGCGGGCGCGGAGCTGGTGCTCAAGCTGCACGTCCTCGATCGAGGGCGCAGACGCGTAGGTCGGCGCAGGAGCTGTCGCAGGAGCTGGCTCGTAATAGGTCGGCGCAGCGGCTTCCGGGGCCTGTTCGGGCTCGGGCGCTGCCGGAGCTGCGAACGATTGCGGCTGATAGCGGTCCAGCTCAGGACGAGCGGCAGCCGCCTGCACGCGCAGCTTCTGCGCAGCTTCGGCGATGCGCGCTTCGGCGGCGTTGATCTGCTTGGCGGGCGTATCGATGCCGGTGGCGACCACCGACACGCGCACGATGCCCTCAAGGCTCTCGTCGAACGTGGCGCCCAGAATAATGTTGGCTTCCTCGTCCACTTCCTGACGGATGCGGCTGGCGGCCTCGTCCACTTCGTAGAGGGTGAGGTCATTGCCGCCAGTGATCGAGATCAGCAGGCCGCGCGCGCCGCGCATGGAGGTTTCGTCGAGCAGCGGATTGGCGATGGCGGCTTCCGCCGCCAGAATCGCGCGACGCTCGCCGGTGGCCTCGCCGGTGCCCATCATCGCCTTGCCCATTTCGCGCATGATGGCGCGCACGTCGGCGAAGTCGAGGTTGATGAGGCCTTCCTTGACCATCAAATCGGTGATGCAGGCCACGCCCGAATAGAGCACCTGGTCGGCCATCGAGAACGCATCGGCGAACGTTGTCTTCTCGTTGGCGACGCGGAACAGATTCTGGTTGGGGATGACGATCAGCGTATCGACCGACTTTTGCAATTCGGTGATGCCGCTCTCGGCCAGCCGCATGCGGCGCACGCCTTCAAACTGGAACGGCTTGGTGACGACGCCGACGGTGAGGATGCCCATTTCACGTGCTATGCGCGCCATGACGGGGGCTGCCCCGGTGCCGGTGCCGCCGCCCATGCCCGCCGTGACGAACACCATGTGGACGCCAGCGAAATGATCGCGGATTTCATCCATCGCTTCTTCAGCGGCGGCGCGGCCGACTTCGGGCTGGGCGCCGGCGCCAAGACCCTCGGTGACCTGCATGCCCATCTGGATGATGCGGTCGGCCTTCGATGAGGTCAGCGCCTGCGCGTCGGTGTTGGCGACAACGAAGTCGACGCCCATCAGGCCCGACGTGATCATGTTGTTGACCGCGTTGCCGCCGGCGCCGCCGACGCCGCAGACCATGATGCGGGGCTTCAATTCCCTGAGTTCGGGCGCCTTGAGATTGATCGTCATTTTGGCCTCTCGCTTGTTAGGGGCTGCGCCCGTCTGTCTTGTTTCGTTTTGCTCTTGTCCGGCGCAGCCTCCGCGCCACGCCGGACAAGAGCGAATTCGTTAGAAGTTCGTTTTCAACCAGCGCACGACGTTGCCGACGTAGCCGTCTCCCGTTCCCGTCGAAAGCATGGGCATGCGACGGGGCTCAAAGAACTCAATGCCTGCATATTGCGGGAATACGACAAGGCCGATCGCGGCGGCGAACGCCGGATTTTTTGCAGATTCAGGCAGACCCTGAACGCCAAGCGGGCGACCCATGCGCACCTGGCCTGAAATGATGCGGCGCGCCGCTTCGGGCACGCCCGTCAACTGGCTTGCGCCGCCGGTGAGAACGAGGCGCAAGCCCGCTTGCGGCGCATAGCCCGCTCCCGCCAGCCGGTCGCGCACCAGCTCCAGAATCTCTTCAACGCGCGGCTTGATGATGCGCACGAGATGGGATTTTGGCAGGTGCGTGACATGATTGCCGTCTTCGCCGACCTGGCTCACCGCAATCGTTTCGCGATCATCCGACGGCGAAGAGATGCAGGCGCCGTAATAGGTTTTCAGGCGCTCGGCGTCTGACAGGCGCAACGTCAGGCCGCGCGCAATGTCCATCGTCACGTGATTGCCGCCAACCGCAATGGCGTCCACATGCTCAAGGCGGTTCTCGGCAAACACCGCGATGGAGGTCGTTCCGCCGCCAAGATCTATCACGGCGGTGCCCATTTCAGCCTCGTCGTCCACCAGCGCGGCAAGGCCCGCCGCATAAGGCGTGGCGACGACGGCTTCGACGTCGAGATGGCAGCGCTCAACCGCCAGCATGAGATTGCGCACGGGCGCAGAATCAATGCTCACGACATGCATTTGCGCGCCAAGTTCCTCGCCGATCATGCCGCGCGGATCGCGCACGCCGGTGGCGCCGTCGAGCGCGAACGAGCGCGGCATCGAATGCAGCACCGCGCGCCCTTGCTGGGCGGTGCGCGAGGCGGCAGCCTCCAGCACGCGATGCACGTCCGACTCGCTAACCGAATTATCGCCAACGCGCACTTTCGCGCCGTAAAAGCTTGAACCGATGCGCCCGCCGCTGATGCTGACGATGACGCTCTCGACCTGAACGCCAGCCATACGCTCGGCAGAATCGACGGCAAGGCGGATCGCCTTCTCCGCCTCGTCCATGTCAATCACCACGCCGCCCTTGAGGCCGCGCGAGCGTTGATGGCCGATGCCCAGAATACGGCAGCGATGGGTGCGCCCGCGCAGCAGGTCCGATTGCTCGGCGGGCATCAGCCGCGCAATCAGGCAGGCGATCTTTGACGTGCCCACATCGAGCGCGCACAGGATCGCGCTTTTGCGTGCAGACAGCGGCTTCATGCGGGGCGTGAAATATTGAGCGCTCATATTGCGCCTCTGCGAACTGGCTTTTTGGACTGCGCCTCGGCGCGCACGCCTGCCGCTTCTTCGCCAAGGCGGGCGGCGATGCGACCGGCCACGCGCATGTCTATCGAGATGATGTCCTTGTCGAGAATCTGCTGCGTGCGAGCGAGCTTCGCCAGCGATGCGATGGCGCCTTCCGGGTTCAGCTC
>CAMCMI010000179.1 GCA_945875875.1 Rhizobium sp. Q54 | reverse complement strand
CGTGGAGCTGGACGGCGTGCTCCTGAACCTGACGCCAGAAAATCTGACGCCTGACCAGCTTGTGATCGAGGCGCCGCCGCAGAAGCCTTTCACGCTGGTTGTAGAGACGCAGATCGACCCCGCCGCCAACACCCAGCTCATGGGCCTTTATCGTTCCGGCTCGGCCTATTGCACCCAATGCGAGGCGGAGGGGTTTCGTCGCATCACCTATTTCCTGGATCGCCCGGACGTATTGTCCGTGTTCACTACGCGCATCGAGGCCAATCGCAGCGAGGCGCCGGTTCTGCTTGGCAACGGTAACCCGGTTGAAAGCGGCGAGCTGGACGGCGGTCGCCATTACGCGATCTGGCATGACCCCTTCCCCAAACCCGCCTATCTGTTCGCGCTTGTGGGCGGCGATCTCGCCTCAATCCACGATAGCTTCACCACTGCATCGGGACGCGAGGTCTCGCTGGGCATCTATGTCGAGCACGGCAAGCAGGATCGCGCCGGCTACGCGATGGACGCCCTGAAGCGCTCGATGCGTTGGGACGAGGAAGCGTTCGGCTGCGAATACGATCTCGACGTGTTCAGCATCGTCGCCGTGTCCGACTTCAACATGGGCGCGATGGAGAACAAGGGCCTCAACATCTTCAACGATAAATACGTGCTCGCTCTGCCACAAACCGCGACCGATGCAGATTTCTCCAACATCGAAGCCATCATCGCGCATGAGTATTTCCACAACTGGACCGGCAATCGCATCACCTGCCGCGACTGGTTCCAGCTCTGCCTGAAGGAAGGGCTCACGGTTTTCCGCGATCAGGAATTCTCGGCAGACCAGCGCTCGCGCCCCGTCAAGCGCATCTCCGACGTGCGGGCGCTTCGAGCGGCGCAATTCAGCGAAGACGCCGGCCCGCTGGCCCATAACGTGCGGCCTGAAACTTATCATGAGATCAATAATTTCTACACGCCGACGGTCTACGAGAAAGGCGCAGAGGTCATCCGCGCGCTGAAAAGCCTGATCGGCGACGACGCCTTCCGCAATGGCATGAACCTCTATTTCACGCGTTGCGACGGCACTGCGGCGACAGTCGAGGATTTCATCGCCTGCTTTGCGGAAACTTCTGGCCGCGACCTCTCGCAATTCATACGCTGGTACGATCAGGCGGGCACGCCCGTCGTCACTGCGCGCTGGATCCACGATCCCACCGCCCGCACCTTCGCGCTCGATCTCGAACAAACCTGCCCGCCAACCCCGGGCCAGCCGACAAAACGCCCGCAGATGATTCCGGTGGCGCTGGGCCTCGTCAGCGAGGCGCAAGGCGACCTGCCGCTTCGCACGCCCCCCGTCGGCGAGCCCGGCGGCGCCAACGCGCAGGAATGCGAGCGCGGATTGTTTGAGCTGAACGAGGAAAGCCGCCGCATTGTTTTCCTTGACGTGGCGCTACATCCCGCTCCGTCCCTGCTGCGCGGCTTCTCTGCGCCAGTCCGGCTGGAGGCGCCCACAAGCGAGGCGCAATTACTGACGCTGCTCGCCCACGACGTAGACCCCTTTAATCGTTGGCAGGCTGCGCAGACCTACGCCACCCGCCTTATGCTGCGTTCCGTGACCGCTCTTCGCGCTGGCGGCGCAGCCGCCGATTCCGGCGGCTATTGCGACGCAGCGCGTTTGCTTGTCCAGAACTGGCGCGCCGATCCGGCCTTCACCGCGCAGGCGCTGTCTCTGCCCAGCGAGGCTGATCTGGCCCGGGAGATTGGGACAGATGTCGATCCGGACGCGATCCATTTCGCCCGCGATGCGCTGCGCAAAGCGCTCGGCGCTGCGCTGGGGCCAGCCCTCGCCGAAATGCACGATGAATTGTCGCAGCCAGCACCCTATGCCCCTGACGCAGCCAGCGGCGGCAAGCGCGCCTTGAAGCAGGTTGCTCTCGACCTGCTCGTAGCCGCCGACAGGGAGGACGGCGGCGAGCGCGCGATGCGCCAATATCAGAGCGCCGATAATATGACCGACCTGTTCGGCGCCCTCGTCGCCATGGCCATGAACAGCGCCAGCCAGCGCGAACAGGCGCTGGATTCCTTCTTCCGCTCGCACGCCGCCGATCCGCTCGTGCTGGACAAATGGTTCGCGCTGCAAGCCATGATCCCCGAGGCGGCGACCATGAGGCGCGTGAAAGAACTCATGCACCACCACGCATTCTCCATGAGCAACCCCAACCGGCTGCGTTCGCTGATCGGCACGCTGGCGAACGCCAACCCGACCCAGTTCAACGCGCCCGACGGACAGGGCTATGCGCTTTTGGCCGACGTGGTCCTGGAAATGGATGGGCGCAACGCGCAAATCGCGGCGCGACTACTCGTCGCATTCAAGGCGTGGAGGAGCCTGGAGCCCGGTCGCAAAGCGCTTGCGGAGGCGCAATTGCAACGCATCGCCGCCCACGAGCAGCTTTCGCCAGACGTGCGAGACATTGTCACGCGTTCGCTCAAATAGGTTCGCTCCGACGACAAGATTCTCAATTGAAAGGATCTTTTGCCGCGAGGCCTTATCGTGACCATACAACCGCGAACTGCGCAGGAAAAAAGTCTGCGTTCATTAACTATTAAGTTCTGGACAAACCCCCCATCCGGGATTCAACTGACACTGATTCGCGGCGATGCGGCACATGGCTGCGGATCGGTTTGACAATCTGAGGGGGCCAACCCATGGCACGTGCAAACGTGTCGGATGCGACCGCTATGGCGGACGCGTCGACAGACTACGCTCGCGCAGAATCAGCGCAACGCATCAAGCTTCCCGGCGCTCATCGCATAGCGAACGCCGGGATTCCGATTATCGCACTGCTGCTGCTCGCCAGTATGGCGCTTGCGCTAGCTCTGCATGGATCGCAGACGCGGGACCACGCTATCGCGAGCGCTGCGCAAGAAGTCGATCTTCTCACGCGATATCTCGCCCATGAAGTTGAGGCGCGCCCGGCGACCGTATCACTGGAGAAAATGCTGCCCGACCGCGTTCTGCAGACAAACCGCACCATCCTGCTCAGCAATCAAAACGGCGACATCATCGGAATGGCGCCGCCTGGCGCGACGACAATGAAGTCCATGGCGCTCGCGCTCGGCGCCGCCGCCCCCGTCGCCGTTATGGGCGAACGTGCGGGCGCTATGCGCACCCGCCTTGAGAACGGCGCCGAAGCGATCGTCGCCGCCCGCAATCTCCGCGCGCCTTACGGGCAGGTCGCAATCATACAACCGATGGATGGCGCGCTGGCCGCCTGGCGCACGTCCACACTGCACACCGCGCTCATAATGAGCGTCATGATCGTCGTGTTCCTGTCGCTGATGCTGGCCTATCTATGGCAGACCAAAAGAGCGCGCATGATGACCTCCGCCTGTGACGCCATGGGCGCGCGCATCGACACTGCGCTCAATCGCGGCCATTGCGGATTATGGGATTGGGATCTGGCGCGCGGACGCATCGCGTGGTCGGCCTCCATGTACGAAATGCTCGGTCTTGATGGTCGCTCTGGGTCTATTTCCGTGGGAGAACTCAACGCACTCACCCACGCAGACGACATCAACCTGACCAAAATTGCAAAATCGCTCCTGAACGCGACCGAGCAGAACATCGACCGGACTTTCCGCATCCGCCACGCCGACGGCGGCTGGCTCTGGCTTCGCGCGCGCGCAGAAGTAGTCCGGCACCCCCATGACGACGGCCCGCGCCTCGTTGGCATCGCAGTAGACATCACGGAACAGCGAAAGCTCGCCGAAAGCAGCCGCACAGCCGGCGAGCGCCTGCAAGACGCCATTGAGGCCATATCCGAAGCGTTCGTCTTGTGGGACGCAGACAATCGCCTCGTGCTGTGCAATTCAAAGTTTCTGCGGCTGCACAATTTGCCAAAATCAGCAGACAAGCCGGGCATGCGCTATGAAAACATCATGGCGATGGGAACGCGCCCGCTGGTTGTGACGCAAGTTCCCGTGACAGAACGCCCCGAGAGCGGCGCACGATCTTATGAGGCCCAATTGGCCGATGATCGCTGGCTGCAAATCAACGAACGCCAGACCAAGGACGGCGGCTGGGTTTCCGTTGGTACAGACATCTCAAGCCATAAATTGCATGAGGAAAAGCTGCTCGATTCCGAACGCAGGCTAATGGCCACAGTCACCGATCTACGGCGGTCGCGACAGACGCTCGAATCGCAAGCCCAGCAGCTCTCGGAATTGGCCGGCCGATATCTGGAGCAAAAAGCGGAAGCCGAAACCGCCAGCCGCGCCAAGTCGGAATTCCTGGCCAATATGAGCCATGAATTGCGCACGCCGCTGAACGCCATCATCGGCTTCTCCGAGGTGATGGAACAGCAGACGTTTGGGCCGCTTGGCTCGCCAAAATATGCCGATTACTCCGCCCATATTCGCTCCAGCGGTCGCCATCTTCTGGGCATTATCTGCGACGTTCTCGACATGTCGATGCTGGAGGCGGGTCGTCTGACGCTCGTGAAAACAGAATTCGATCTCGATGCCGTCGTGACCAGCGCGTTCGAAAGCGTCAAGCAGGAGGCGCAAGACAAGCAGATTGCGCTGTTTGCGGAAAACCTGCCCTCAGCCAACGTGCGCGCCGACCGCGAAGCCATTGAGAAAATCATCGGTAAGCTGGTGCGCAACGCCGTCAAGTTCACACCCAGCGGCGGGCGCGTTTCCGTACGCTGCCGCCTGATGGACGGCGCCGTGAACGTCTATGTAGAAGACACCGGCGTCGGCATACCCACAGACGCGCTGTCGCGCATAGGTCGTCCGTTCGAGCAGCTGAATTCACCACTCCAGAACGGGATCAAAGGCTCCGGCCTTGGCCTCGCCATCGCCAGATCGCTCGCCGAATTGCATGGCGGAAGCCTGCGCATACGCTCCAGCGTGGGCGCAGGAACCATTGTGCGCATTCGACTGCCTATCGCCGCCAGCATCTGCGCTCCGCTGCAAGAGCGGGGGCGCAGGTCGCCGCCAAGGCAAATCGACACGGATGTCGCCGCATAATCAGCGAGCGAGCATCGCCTCGAAGATGCCCCGCACCTCAATGCGGCGTTCGACAAGCTCGCGCTCCACACGCGGAAAATCAGGCGAATGGGCGGCAGCCGCAATGCGCCGCAACACGCCGGATCCAGCCTGCTTTGGATCAAAGGGGCCGTCGATAGCCAGCCGGATCATCTGCGTCACTGCACCATAAAGCGTGTGCGCAGTCGTGAGTTGCTCGACTGCCGCAGGCGTCAGAAACCCCAGCCTCCCGGCATGTGCAAAGACGCCTGGCGTGGAGACGTCCAGAATGTCAGGAGCCTCATGCGCGTAGCGCAGCGACAGATATTGCGCGATAAATTCCAGATCGATGAGACCGCCCGAGGCGAGCTTCAAATCCCATGCATCGCCCTCGCCTTTTTCCTGCGCGATGAGAGCGCGCATATCACGCACGTCTTTACGCAAAGACGCCTCGTCGCGGCGACGATGCAGGACGCCGGACGTAACGCTGGCGATGTCGACGCCAAGCGAGAGATCGCCAGCAATCTGGCGAGCGCGCGTCAGCGCCATATGCTCCCATGTCTCGGCCTCGGTCAGCTGGTAATCGCGGAAGCTTCCAAGCTTGGTGGCGACCGGTCCCTGACGCCCGGAGGGACGCAAGCGCATATCGACTTCATAAAGCGGCCCGCGCCGCGTGGCCACGGTGAGCGCAGAGATCAACCGCTGCGTCAGGCGCGTATAATATTGCGTGGCATGCAAAGGCCGCGCGCCGTCGGACTCTGCGCGCTCGGGATCAAAATCATAGAGCAGGATCACATCAAGATCAGAGGCCGCCGTCATCTCGCGCGAGCCCAGTTTTCCCATACCCAGAACAGCGCAACGCCCGCCCGGCACGATGCCATGCTCGCGGGCAAACACATCTTCAACATGCAAGAGGCACGCACGCACCATGGCGCCTGCAAGCGCCGAATAGGCCGGCCCGGCAGCGATCGCGTCAATGGCGCCGGAGAGAACGCGCACGCCGATGAGGAACATCTCCTCCTTGGCGATGTCGCGTATGTCGTCCAGAAACGCTTCCGTGCTCGGCGCCTG
>CAMCMI010000178.1 GCA_945875875.1 Rhizobium sp. Q54 | reverse complement strand
GAAGCGCAGGCTCTGCTTGGCGACATTTTGTTCAGCGGTTTTGCCGGCATGCCGGTGCGTCGGGCGCTGGGGCTGATGTATCTGACGCTGGCGCGCGAGGCTGCGAGCGAAGACGCCAAGCATCGCTGGATCGTGGAGCTTTACGAGCGTGCCGTCGGGTCAGCCACCGACAAGGACAAGCAAATGGCCCACGTCCAGCTCGGGCAGCACCTGAACCGTCGCGCCCGCTAGCTTTTCCGCCAATCGGGTTTGCCAGCGGCGATTTGCGTTTTCCAGGCATAGAAGCTCGCGTAGCGGGCGCCAGCCGGGTGCGCGAGCGCTGCCCCGATAGCCTCGTCGATCTCGGGCTCGCGCCGTTCAATGGCGGCTAACGCGCGTTGATGAAGATGCAAAAATTCAATAAAATCATTATTTTGTCTGGATATTCTCGCGTGTAGCGCGAAGATTTGGCCCTGCATTTCGCCCGATGAGTCAAAGAAATCCCCCAACGGCGCGAACAGGTGGTCCTGCGCCCGGCTTGCTGTCTCTGCGCAGGCTAGCATCGGTAATCCGCAAGCATGGGTGAGCGCCAGAAGCTTTTCCGCCTCGATCACGCTTTTCCCCATGATCGAATAATCAAAGCGCTGCATCGATCCCATGTCGCCGACCAGCGATTGACCGACGCTGATCCCGACGCCCAGCCGCAAAGGCGCATGGGCGCGGCCCTCCCGCGCTGCCGCTTCCGCCATCGCGCCATTGAGACGCGCCATGGCCTCCACCATCGCCAGCGCCGCCGCGCACGCCTGATCGGGATGATGGGGGCTCTCGACCGGCGCGTTCCAGAACGCGGTGAGGCCGGCGCCCTGATAGCGGTCGAGCGTTCCGCCATTGGCGAGCGCGGCGCCGGTGAGGGAGGTGTGCAGCCAATTCAGCAGGGCGACCATGCCGCGCGGGTCAAGCCGCTGCGCTCGCTCGGCAAAATCTGAAAGGCCGCAGGCCAGAACGCTCGTCTCGCGTATCTCGCCGCCTAGTCGCAGCTCCGAGGGATCGCCCGCCAGACGTTCCACTGCCGATTGCGCCAGATGGCGCTGGAAGGCGTTACGCACAAAGTGCTTGCCTTTCTCGGAGCGCCTCCGGACCACCAGCGCGGCGCACAGCCACGTCGCGGCCAGCGACAGGCCGGGCAGAACGGGGTCTATCAGCATCTGCGCGCGCAAATAGAGAAGCCAGCTCGCTTCCGCCTGCGTGGCGATGATGAGAAGCGCCGCCAGCCCGGCCGTCAGTGGCCGCAGGCGTCGAGCGGCGAGGGCGATCATGGCGCCGCCCAGCAGAATGAGCGCGGTCTCCGCAATTGGCCCCCAGCGCGGACGGGTCAACCACGCGCCGGTCAGCGCCTGCTCAAGCAATTCAGCATGAAGCTCGACGGCGGGCGTCGCGGCGCCCAGCGGCGTGGCGCGCATGTCGGCCAGCTCGCTGGCGCTTGCGCCAATCAGGATGATGCGGCCCATGATCTCGTCGCGGTGGACGTCCCCGTTTAAGATTTGCCAGGCTGGAATGCGCCGCTGCGCCTGCGCCCCGGCGAACCAAAGGCGCACGGAGCCGTCCGGCTCCGTGGGTATTTCAAAATCGCCGATCTTCACCGAGGCGATGCGCGTTGCGCGGCGCCAGCTAGTCTCATTGGGCGCGATGACGGTCGCCACCAAAGAGTCGACGCCAAAGGCCAGCCGCAGCGCTTCCGCCGTCAGCGAGGGCGCCACCGCAACGGCGCCGCCAGCAGGGCCGACAGCCATCAGCAAGGGCGCGCTGCGCGTCACCAGATCGGCGTCAGGCGCGTAATTGATCGCGCCAAGCCCCTTGGCCGCCGTGCGTAACGAGGGCTCGGGCGGGATCATCCCCGAAAAGCGCCGCAATGCGGGGACGGGGTCGGCGCCCTTTATCGTGGCGCGCGATTTCAGCGGCGTCGGATCCGTCGGCGTTGTCGTCGTTGCAAACCCGGCGACGATGGAGGAGCCCTCAAACGCTTTCTGAAGCGGATCAGCGGACAAATCGCGCCGCGCCGAAAGAGCGGCGGCCAGAATCTCGCGTTCCGGCAATTCGGGCAGTTCCGAGAGCAGCGCTGCGTGCGAATAGCGGTCGGGCTCGGAAAACAGCATGTCGAAGGCGATCACGCCCGCGCCATTGCCTCTCAGCGATTCCACCAGCTCGGCCATTTGCCGCCGGGGCCATGGCCACGGGCCGAGGCGCGCCAGCGATTCATCGTCGATGTCCACAACGCGAACCGGCGTGCCATAATTCCACCAGCGCGGCTCCCAGCGCTGATATTGATCGAAAGCCAGATTGCGCAGCCGCTCGACGCCCGGCGCGCCCGACAACAGCACGACGACAGCGATCCCGATCACAGCCGGAGCCATGATCGTCAGCCAGTCCGTAAGCGCACGCAGCCGCGATTCAAAAGGATCGGACCGCGCAAGCGTCTGAAGCCGAACGTCCGGAGCTGGCTTGTCCGCCTCTGGCTTCATGATGCGCTCAGGCTAGATCGACGCGGATGGGCACGTGGTCGGATGGCTTTTCAAGCGCCCGCAGATGGCGGTCAATCGTCACGTTCGTCAGCCGGTCGGCGGCTTGCGGCGAGAGCAATAAATGGTCAATGCGGATGCCCTCGTTGCGCCGCCACGCGCCTGCCGTGTAATCCCAGAAGGTATAGGCGTCGTTCGAATCCGTCACCGCGCGCAGGGCGTCGGTAAATCCCAGCGCCAGCAGCTCGCGGAAAGCGGCGCGGGTTGGCGGCAGGAACAGCGCGTCGTTGAGCCAGGCGCCCGGCGACTTTACGTCGCGGGGCTCGGGGATGACGTTGAAATCGCCCGCCAGCACGAGGCGCTCCTCAAGCTTCAAAAGCTCCTGCGCATGAAGGCGCAAGCGCTCCATCCACGCCAGCTTGTAGGCATATTTCTCCGGACCGCCATTGCCGTTGGGCAGATAGATCGACGCTACGCGCGTGATCCCGCCATCGTGCGAGACGACGGCCTCGATATAGCGCGATTGCTCGTCCGCCAGATCGCCGGGCAGGCGGGTTTCGCATTCGATGGGATATTTGGAGAGGATCGCGACGCCGTTGAACGTCTTCTGCCCGTGCGTGGCGACGTTGTAGCCAAGGCTCTCAATCTCGGCGCGCGGAAACGCCTCGTCGACGCATTTGATTTCCTGAAGGCAAACCACGTCGGGCTGCGTCTCCTTCATCCAGTCAAGCAAATGTTCGAGGCGCTGGCGCACCGAGTTGACGTTCCAGGTGGCTATTCGCAAGGGGTCCGTCCAGCTCTGCTGACCAAGGGTCGTGCTTCATAGCACAAAGGAGCGTTGGCGGGGCAAGGGGGCGCCGCGAGCAATGCTGCTGCGAGACGCGATCCGAAAAATTCAAACACCCTCCCCAAAGCCGTCATGGACAAGCCCGGCCATGACGGCATCTGGATGGGTGTTTGCTTCTTTGGAGAGTGCAGGTTGCGGCGCCCAAAGAGCGCGCGAGGTCCAGATTGGCGCTCGTACGGCACAATCCATGCTATTCAAATTCAGGGCAAAGAAAAAGGCGGGTCACCCCGCCCTTTGTAGTAAGTCGACAAAATTCCGTCCGCGATCATATCTCTTGTGAGATCGTCGCACGCCGGGTGACCCGACTGAATCCGGAACTTTCCTCCCGCGACTTGGCAAAGCGCTCACCGTAGACCGGCGGCGGCCTCCTTTCGGATTAGGCAAGGCAGAAGCTAGCCAAATTTTTGACCTGTGTCACGACAATTTTATTAGCGATCTAATCTAGTGCGACGCTGGAGAAGCACTCAAGGAAACAGGGCGTTGTGCTTAAAGGCAACGCTTTAGGCGTAATCCGAATGTCCCGGCGCTTGAGTTCGGGCGCGCTTTGGGCTTGTTAGTCATCTGACCCTGGCGTCTGCGCTGTCTGTCTGCGATTCGCAGGCGGCGGACGAAGCGCCTTTCCCGTCCAAGATGGTGCCCGTTCGATGCGTCTTTCCCGCTATTTCATGCCAATTCTGCGCGAAACTCCCAAAGAGGCGGAGATCGTCTCGCACCGCCTGATGCTGCGCGCGGGCATGCTGCGGCAGGAAACGGCGGGCATTTACGCCTGGTTGCCGCTTGGGCTGCGGGTGCTGAACAAGATCAACGCAATCGTGCGCGAGGAGCAAAATCGCGCCGGCGCCATTGAATTGCTCATGCCGACCATTCAGCCAGCAGATTTGTGGCGCGAAAGTGGGCGCTATGACGATTACGGCAAGGAAATGCTTCGCATCAAGGACCGGCATGAGCGCGAAATGCTGTTCGGCCCCACCAACGAAGAGATGGTGACGGAGATTTTCCGGGGCTATGTGCGCTCCTACAAGGACTTGCCGCTCAACCTCTACCATATCCAGTGGAAGTTCCGCGACGAGGTGCGCCCGCGCTTTGGCGTCATGCGCTCGCGCGAATTTCTGATGAAGGACGCCTATTCGTTCGACATTGACGCCGAGGGCGCCAAGCATTCCTACGCCAAGATGTTCGTGGCCTATCTGCGCACGTTTGAGCGCATGGGGCTGAAGGCTATCCCGATGCGCGCCGACACCGGCCCGATTGGCGGCAGCCTGAGCCATGAGTTCATCATTCTGGCCAATACGGGCGAGAGCGAAGTTTTCTGCCACAAGGACTTTCTGGACTATGAGGCGCCGCCCGCCGAGATTAATTTCGATGATCGCGCCGCAGTGCAGGACGTGGTTGATCGCTGGACCGCGCTTTATGCCGCCACGTCCGAGATGCATGATGCGCCTGCGTTCGAGGCTCTGCCGGAGGCCGAACGCGTATCGGCGCGCGGCATCGAGGTTGGGCATATCTTCTCGTTCGGCACAAAGTACTCCGAGCCGATGCGCGCCGTCGTCAACGGCCCGGACGGCAAGGAAGTCCCCGTGCAGATGGGCTCTTACGGCATCGGCCCCTCGCGCCTTGCCGCCGCTTTGATCGAGGCCAATCACGACGAGGCGGGCATTATCTGGCCGCGCGCCGTCGCCCCGTTCCATGTCGGCCTCGCCAATCTCAAGGTTGGCGACGCAGCCACCGATGCGGCTTGTGAAGATCTCTACGCCCGCCTTACGAAAGCCGGGGTCGAGGTTCTTTATGACGACCGCGACGACCGTCCCGGCGCCAAGTTCGCCACGCTCGATCTGATCGGCCTGCCGCATCAGCTCATCGTCGGCCCCAAGGGGCTGGCTTCGGGCGAGATCGAGTTGAAAGACCGGCGCACCGGGGCGCGCGAATCTCTGACGCCAGAAGCGGCGTTCAACCGCCTTCTGGCGGCATCAGCTTGAGGCGATGATGCGCGATCACGCGACGAAAGACGGTTCTGAGCCGCAAAGCGCGCGGCCCTTTGCTGCGTTTGAATGGATGGTGGCGTTGCGCTATCTGCGCGCGCGCCGCGCCGCCGGGTTCGTGTCCGTGATTGCGGGTTTCTCGTTTCTGGGCATATCGCTCGGGGTCGCCACGCTCATCGTCGTGATGTCGGTGATGAACGGCTTCCATATTGAGCTGATGAGCAAGATTATCGGCGTGAACGGCCACGTTTTCCTGCAGCCCGCCGATACGCCGCTGAACGATTATGACGCAGTCATCGAGCGTATATCCAAAACGCCCGGCCTGAAGGTGGCTTTGCCGCTCGTCGAGAGCGCGGCGGGCGTGTCCTCTCCCTATCAGCAATCGGGTGCGCTTGTGCGCGGCGTTCGCGAGCGTGACATCAAGCGACTGCCGGGCGTCGCTGAGAACGTGAAGCTGGGCACGCTGGATGGGTTTGACGTCGCCGAGGGCGTCGCCATCGGCCAAAAGCTGGCTGAAAACCTCTCCGTGCGCATTGGCGACAAGGTGACGATCCTGACGGCGCGCGGCGCTGCGACCCCGTTTGGGGTCACGCCGCGCATCAAGTCTTATCCTGTGGTGGCGATCTTTCAGATCGGCGTGTCGGAATTTGACGGCATTTTCGTCTTTATGCCGTTCGAGGAGGCGCAGGCCTTCTTCAACAAGGACGACGAGGCGACGCTGATCGAGGCGTTTGTGGACGATCCCGAGAAGATGGACGAAATGCGCGCCCGGCTGGAGAAGACCATGGGCCGCCCGATGATTATGACCGATTGGCGCCAGCGCAATAAATCGTTCTTCGAGGCGCTGAAGGTCGAGCGTACGGTGATGTTTTTCATCCTGACGCTGATTGTGCTGG
>CAMCMI010000177.1 GCA_945875875.1 Rhizobium sp. Q54 | reverse complement strand
GGCCACCCACGGAAACTGCGTAAGCCGTGGCTTTGTATGCTCAACGCGAGGCTCGGAACGGCGTGGGTGGCCGGGACAAGCCCGGCCATGACGTGGATAGATTTGCGATGGTTCTGCAAAACTCAAAGCTCAACTACGCGGCGCCCCAGCCCCCTACACCAACCGGCTCTGCTCCTTCGCCGCCGCGATAAAGCTGGCGAACAGCGGGTGCGGCTCGAAGGGCCGTGACTTCAGCTCGGGGTGGTATTGCACGCCGATGAACCAGGGGTGATCGACGATCTCCACGGTTTCGGGCAGCAGGCCGTCGGGCGACATGCCGGCGAACAGCAGGCCTTTGGCTTCCAGCGCGTCCTTGTAGCGGGCGTTCACTTCATAGCGATGGCGGTGGCGTTCCTCGATCTGCGCGGCTCCATAGATCTGCGCGATGCGTGAGCCGGGTTTGAGCGCCGCCTTGAAGGCGCCAAGGCGCATGGTGCCGCCAAGATCGCCGCCCGCGCGGCGGGTTTCCAGCTCATTGCCGCGCATCCATTCGGTCATCAGGCCAACGAGGGGCTCCTTGCAGGGACCAAACTCGGTTGAGCCGGCGCCCTCGATGCCCGCCAGCGAACGGGCGGCTTCGATCACCGCCATTTGCATGCCAAAGCAAATGCCAAAATACGGCACCTTGCGTTCGCGGGCAAAACGGGCCGCGAGAATCTTGCCCTCGGCGCCGCGTTCGCCAAAGCCGCCGGGCACCATGATGCCGTGGACGTTTTCGAGATAGGGCGCAGGGTCTTCGGCCTCGAAGACCTCCGATTCAATCCATTCGAGATTGACCTTCACGCGGTTGGCGATGCCGCCATGGGCCAGCGCCTCGATCAGGGATTTGTAGGCGTCCTTGAGGCCGGTGTACTTGCCCACCACCGCAATGGTGACTTCGCCTTCGGGATTGTGGATGCGCTCGGAGACGGCGTTCCAGCGCGCCATATTGGGCTTGGGGGCGGGCTCGATGCCAAACGCGGCCAGCACTTCGCGGTCAAGCCCGGCCTCGTGATAGGCCTGCGGCACATCGTAAATCGAGCCGACGTCGCGGGCCTCGATCACGGCGCTCTCGCGCACGTTGCAGAACAGGCCGAGCTTGCGGCGCTCGTCGCGCGGCACCGGGCGATCCGTGCGGCACAGCAAAATATCAGGCTGGATGCCGATGGAGCGCAGCTCTTTCACCGAATGCTGCGTCGGCTTGGTCTTCAATTCCCCGGCGGAGGGAATGTAGGGCAGCAGCGTCAGATGCACGTAGATGCAGCGCCCGCGCGGCAGATCATTGCCAATCTGGCGGATCGCCTCGAAGAACGGCAGGCCCTCGATGTCGCCGACCGTGCCGCCGATCTCGACCAGCACGAAATCGACGTCGTCGCTCTGCGAGAGCACGAATTCCTTGATGTGGTTGGTGACGTGCGGGATCACCTGCACAGTGCCGCCAAGGTAATCGCCGCGGCGCTCCTTGGTGATGATCTCCTGATAGATGCGGCCCGTGGTGATGTTGTCGGACTTGCGCGCGGGCATGCCCGTGAAGCGCTCGTAATGTCCAAGATCAAGATCGGTTTCCGCCCCGTCGTCGGTGACGAACACTTCGCCATGCTGATAGGGGCTCATCGTGCCCGGATCGACATTCAGATAGGGGTCGAGTTTACGCAGGCGAACCGTGTAACCACGAGCCTGCAAGAGCGCTCCAAGGGCCGCAGACGCAAGCCCTTTCCCGAGCGAAGACACCACGCCACCGGTGATGAATACATACCGCGCCATGGGGTTTGAGACCTATTCCTTTACGCGCCGATTCGCGAACAAAAAATGACACGCGATCAAGCTATGCACAGGCGCAACGCGCCGATACGAAAAAGGGGCCGGCGAACCGACCCCCCGATGAAGAAGATATTTGCCTTAAGGCCGGGGCGGCTGCGGCGCCTGCTGCTCTTGACGCTGCAGCTGGTCGAACAGGCTGCCGCCAGCAGGGGCTTGTCCGCCAGAAGCGGGGGCCTGGCCCGAACCGATGGGCGCCTGCGGGCTGACGGTGTCAAGCACCGATGTCGGGGCGCGGCTGACATTGGCCAGAATCGTCAGGCTCATGCTGATGATGAAAAACAGCGTGCCCAAAATCGTGGTGGCGCGGGTCAGGGCGTTGGCCTGACCGCGTCCGCTCATAAACCCGCCGCCTCCGCCGCCGCCAATGCCAAGCGCGCCCCCTTCGGAACGTTGCAACAGCACGACCGCGACAAGCGCGAGAACGATCATCAGGTGGATGACGATAAGAACGGTTTCCATGATGCGGGTGGTTACACGAAAGGCGCGCGAAAAGCAAAACCAAACCAGCGATAGCAATATTGACAGTATGCATACAGATCGTATGCTTACGATCAGACAGAAGTTTCGGGGAGAGGCGAGCATGAGCGGCAATCGCGACAAGACCATTCTGGTGGCGGGCGGCGGCATAGGCGGCATGGCGTGCGCATTGGCGCTGACGCAGGCCGGTTTTGACGTCGAGGTTTTGGAGCAAGCGGCGGAAATCGGCGAAATCGGCGCCGGCATTCAGCTTGGCCCCAACGCCTTCAACGCGATGGACGCTCTTGGCTGCGGCCCGCGCGCCCGCGCCCGCGCCGTCTACACCGACGATCTCATCATGATGGACGCGGTGGACGAGAGCGTGGTGGGACTCATTCCGGTGCGCGAAGAATTTCGCAAGCGCTTCGGCAATCCCTACGCCGTCATTCATCGCGCCGACATTCACCTGTCGATCTATGAGGAAGTGCAGACCAAGCCCAACGTGCGGCTGCATACCTCAACCAAGATCGACCATGTCGACATCGGCGACAAAAGCGTGCGCGTGACCGATACGAACGGCAACGTTTTTGAGGGCGCGGCGCTGATTGGCTGCGACGGCGTAAAATCCGTGGTGCGCAAGCAATTGCTCGGCGATGGCGGCGCCCATGTGCCTGGCCATGTGGTCTATCGCGCCGTTTGCCCGCGCGAGGATTTTCCTGAAGAGCTGCGCTGGAACGCCGCCGCCATCTGGGTCGGCCCCAAGTGCCATATCGTGCATTATCCGCTGCGCGGCGGCGAGCAATACAACATCGTCGTCACCTTCCATTCGCGCGAGCAGGAAGAATGGGGCGTGCGCGAAGGCTCGCGCGAGGAAGTTCTGTCCTATTTCACGCGCGTGGCCGACAAGCCGCGTCAGTTGATTGAGAAGCCCACCTCGTGGCGGCGCTGGGCGATTGCAGATCGCGATCCAGTGCTGAAATGGGGCGAGGGCCGCTATACGCTGATGGGCGACGCCGCCCACCCCATGCTGCAATATATGGCGCAAGGCGCCTGCATGGCGATGGAGGACGCCGTCACGCTGCGCGAGGCGCTGAAAGCGTGCGACCGCGATGTCGAGAAAGCCTTCCGGCTGTATGAGGAAAAGCGCATTCCGCGCACCGCTCGCGTGGTGTTCTCGGCGCGCGAAATGGGCCGCATCTTCCACGCCGACGGGGCAGAGCGCGTAGTGCGCAACGCCATGTGGAAAGACCGCACGCCCGAGCGCTTTTACGATTCGCTCGAATGGCTCTACGGCTGGACCGAAGACAAATGTCTGGCGTGAACGAGCGCGCGCACAAAGCGGCTCATCGCACGCCTGATTATACAAGCAGCGGCCCAGGCGATTTGTCCGTGCATCGCATGCCAGGACATTTCATCCGTCGCCTGCAACAGGTGGCGGTGCGCTTGTTCGGCGATTGCGTAGGGCCGGAGCTGACGCCGGTGCAATACGCAGCGCTGTGCGCCATCGCCCAAACCCCCGGCGCCGGACAAGCGGCGCTGGCCGCGCTGATCGGCTACGACCGCGCCACAATCGGCGGCGTGATCGACCGGCTGGAGCAAAAAGGCTGGGTCGCCCGCAGCGGATCGCCCGAAGACCGCCGGCTGAATTTGTTGTCGATCACCCCGGACGGACAGGCGGCCCTTGCCCGCGCCGCCCCGGCTGTGCTGGCCGTGCAGGACAAATTGCTGGAGCCGCTGGACCAGCAGGAGCGCGAAGCGTTCGAGCGCATGTGCCTGAAGCTGCTGGCGCATCATCTGGGGTGAGCTCTTTGGACCGCGGGCGTCCCCGCCCGCATCTTTGGCGCCGAAGAAGCGCGCGAGACCGCGCGCGGTCCAGACGGGCGCCTTGATGGTCGGCACAAGCCCGTCCATGACGGCATAGGGATTGCGCTTTGATAGGCGACGTTGCCGCTTGCAGACATAATCGCATGGCATCCAGGTAATGCTCGCAATCCCGGCGGGCAGCGCTATGGTGGCAGCCAACCTTTGCGAGCCCATGTCCCAGTCTCACGATCAGCGCGGCCCTGCCGCTACCGCCGCGCGCCGCGCCGGGTTTACGGAAGGCTCCATCATGCGCCATGTGGCGGTGATGACGGCCACAGGCTCGGTGGGGCTGGTCGCCGTGTTCATGGTGGACCTGCTGTCGCTGCTGTATATTTCATGGCTTGGCGACCCCAACCTGACGGCGGGCGTTGGTTACGCCACCCAGATCATGTTTTTTATGATCTCGATCGGCATCGGCCTGACCATCGCCGTCTCGGCTTTGATGGCGCGCGACATTGGCGCGGGAAACCGCGAGCGGGCGCGGCGCTATTGCGCTTCCGGCCTCACCCATATTTTTCTGATTTCGGTCGTCATCAGTCTGGTCGCCTTGCCGTTTCGGCGCGAGCTTGTCGTGATGCTGGGCGCCAGCGGGCAAGCGCTCGAAGTGGCTTCCGGTTTCCTGCTGATAACCCTGCCCGCCAACGCCTTTCTGGCGCTGGGCATGGCGTTGTCGGGCGCGCTGCGTGCGGTGGGCGATGCGCGGCGCTCGATGTACGTGACGCTGTGGGGCGGCGCGATTACGGCGGCGCTCGATCCGCTGCTGATTTTTGGCCTTGGCATGGGCGTGGACGGTGCGGCTGTGGCCACCGTGGTTTCGCGTGCGGTGTTCACCGCCGTCGGCCTGTGGGGCGTGATCCATGTCCACAATCTCGTCGCCATGCCAAAATGGGCGCACGTGCTGAAGGATTTGCGTCCGATGGCCGCCGTGGCTTTGCCCGCCATCGCCACCAATCTGGCGGCGCCGGTAGCCACGTCCTGGGTGATGCGGGTGTTTTCGCAATATGGCGAGCCGGTGATCGCAGCCTTCGCCATCATCGACCGGCTGGTGCCGGTGGCGTTCGGGATTTTGTTTGCACTGAGCGGGGCCGTGGGGCCAATCGTCGCGCAGAATTTGGGCGCCCGCCAGCATACCCGCATCACGCGCACGCTGACCGATTGCTTCACGCTTGCGATCAGCTACTCGCTGTTCATGTGGGCGCTGTTGTGGCTGTTGTCGCCATTGATTGTGGATATGTTCGCCGCCACGGGGCAAACTGCTGCGCTGATTATCTTTTTCTGCAAAGTGGGCGCGCTGCAATGGCTGTTTCTGGGCTGCCTGTTCGTGGCCAACGCCGCCTTTAACAATATGGGCTTTCCCTTATTGTCGACTGCCTTCAACTGGGGCCGCGCCACCATCGGCACGATCCCGTTCGTGGCGCTTGGGGCCCAATGGGGCGGGCCGGAAGGCGGCCTGCTGGGGATGGTGATCGGCGCGGCTTTGTTTGGAATCGGAGCCATGCTTGCCGCCTATGCAATCGTGCGGCGGCTGGCGAAAGCGGACGATGGGGCTGTTATTTGAGTGCAGGCGCAATCTTTTGAACGAAGACGCGATCATACATGCCCCCACTCGCGCCGCCGAAACTGATAAATGCGCCGATGCAGACAACAGCAATGAGGGCCGCGATCAAGCCGTATTCAATGGCGGTGGTGCCTTTTTGATCGGCGACGAAACCGGCGTGTTTGTGAAACATAGTTGCTCCTGTAGCTTCAACCTAGCTGCAAGGTGGTTGCGTAT
Organism: Rhizobium sp. Q54; assembly: GCA_945875875.1. GTDB lineage: Bacteria > Pseudomonadota > Alphaproteobacteria > Rhizobiales > Beijerinckiaceae > Terripilifer. Next base: position 321 of record CAMCMI010000177.1, on the reverse strand, counting down.
CCCTTAACGTGACGCTCGCGGGCGTGCAGCCAAGTGGCGGCTTTGGCGAAAACAGGCGACTGGCGACGCCTTCTTAACCTAAACAGCCATCATTCCTTGCTTTCACCTGATTGCGCGACTATGGTACTCAAATCGACTTTGGCCGGACGATTGGCCGCTTCGCCCTTCTAGGGATCGGCGCGCAGACAACCTCGCTACCAAAACTCGAGCTAACCGGGCTTACGCATCAGCGTATGCCCACGCGCCAACACTTAGTTAAAGGATATTCCCATGGCTACGGGAACTGTGAAGTGGTTCAATACCGAAAAAGGCTACGGCTTC
>CAMCMI010000176.1 GCA_945875875.1 Rhizobium sp. Q54 | reverse complement strand
GCAGAAAAAAGCGCCTGCCGGGCGAATAGGCGCACGGTTCAGGCATCCAGAAGAATGCGGGCTGGAAGCCCGCGGTCCAAAGGCGCCCTATTCGCTACTCGCTAAAACGGCGACGGGAAGAAACTCTGCGACGGCTGACGGCGCGGCTGTTGCTCTGCCGGGGCGCGGCCGACATTGCCGGGCGGGCGCGGCGGGGCGCCGGGGCCGCGGCCGACTTCGACCGGCGGGCCAAGATCAGGCGCACGCGAGGGGGCGCGGGCTGCGGGCGCAGGCTGCTGCAAGGGCGGCAAAGGCTGCAATCCTTGCGAAGGCGCGGGTTGCTGGCTTGGGGGCGGCGTTGCTGTCTGCCTGCGCTGGCGCGGAACGACTGCGGGCTCCGGCTTTGCAGATTCGGGCTCGGCGCGGGCGACGCTGTCAGCGATGACCTGCGTGCCGCCTTTGCAATCGGTTAGCCACGCGTCATAGACCGCGTGCTCGATCCCGTGCAGGCCGGGGCTGGCGGCAAACATCCAGCCGCCGAAAATGCGTTTGAATTTCTTGTCGTCCGGGACCGAAGCCTGCGTGGCCGAAACCTGCGCCGTGGAGGCCTGCGCCGACAAAGCCTCTTCCACTTCAACGAAGCCGGTGGTGAGCGGCGCCTCCGTCGGCGGACGCGTATAGCAAACGCGGGGCGTGATCTGGAGCGAACCAAATTGCACCGTCTCGTCGATAGCCGCCTCGAACGCGATAATGCGCCCGGTGATTTTATCGAGACCGGCGAAGACAGCCGTTGGATGTTTGATGCGGTCGGCGAATGCGGGAGCGCCCGCGCCAAAAAGCGCGGCCAAAGCACAGGCTGAAATGATCGCGCGACCTGCCATGCAGAGATTAAACTCCAAAAGCCGACGCGCAATGCGTCGAAACGAGAATCAGCGCTCCACGCCGAACAAACCAGCGATAACACAAGCCCGCAATCGCGGGCGACCCCTCAGCCTTCGGCTGAAATACGGGCGAGATCATGGCGAGATCATGGCGGCGGGTGCCCGCTTCACCGGCATTCGGCCTGCGCGCGCCTGCCAAGCGCCTGCATTTTGCCGCCGAATGCTTTCGCCTTCGCCTCGCCCATGGCCGCAACCTCTTTTTCCATTGCAGGCTTGCCGCCGCGCAATCCTGCGATCGCCGCTCGCCGCTCGCTGGCGTTCAGCCCTGTGCGGGCGAGTTTGGCCTGACAGGCGCAGGCGCTCTCACGCTGGCCGCGCGCGATGCAGGCGGCGGCGAAATCGTCCGCAGCCGCCGCAGCAAAGGTTGAACCCGCCGGAACTAGCGACAACAAAACAGCGAGCCCGAGGGCGCGCGACCAAATAGAAAAAAACATGAATGCTCCGCTGGGCCAAATCAGCCCGCCCGAGTAAAACGCGTACACATACAACGCGGAACGCAGGTCCAAAGCTCTGCCGGAAATTTACGAGCCTGGCGTCCAGGCCTTGTAATCTCCGGTCGCCGCCGGGCGCACGCCGCCCATCGAGAGCGATCCGGCTGGCCGGTAGGCCTGCGCCGTGCCGGTCATATTGGCCTGATGCGGCATTTCCCATTCGCGCGCGACATACGTCTCGGCGGTGGGGGGCGTGTCCGTCGTCTGGTGCAGCCAGCCGTACCAGCCGGGCGGGGTTTTCGATCCGTCGCTCTCGCCAGCGTAAATCACCCAGCGCCGCTCATAGCCAAGCGCCGGATCAAGCTTGCCGCCGCTGGTGCGGTAATAGGAATTGCCGAACTCGTCCTGCCCCACAAGCTCGCCGTTCCGCCATGTGTGAAAACGGGTGTTTAGCGTCTGTCCGTTCCACCAGGTCAGAATTTGTAGCAGCCATTGCATTAGCTTTGGTCCATTTGAGCATTGGTCCATTCGCGCCCCCGCCTTCGCAGGCGCGGCATAAAGAGTCGTGGCGGACTATGGCGAGCCGCTGGCCCGCTGTCCAGTGGCGACGACAGGTCCGACGACGCGCCAAAGGCAACGCTCGATTCGTATGTGGCGTCGAATCGAACTGCACAGGCCGATTCTTTTCAAGTCACTGAAAAACAAAGATGTCGAGTTTCCCCAACGGAACTATGGGCAAGGCGGGCAACGCCAGAGCTTTGGCTTTACCTGGCGCTATTTTGACGCCCGGAGAGATTTTTCGCACAGCCCAAACGACCCCAAACTATCCCGCGTCCGCAGTGGACTTGCGCGAACGAGCCGACTCGTCAGACACTTGCTCGCAGCGGGCAAAAGTAATCCCCACAGTTAACAGGCCCTACGACATTTTGCGCAGCTTCCGCCCCGGCCCACTACATCTTGACGCGCGCCCGCCAAACGGGCACATTTTAGTCATGATCTGCCATCGCCGCTGCGAGCTGCGAGGCGGCAAGCGTGAAATGTCCAGCGCCGCGTATCAGGCGCTCCAACGAATTCATATTTGTTTGCAAAAGATGTGGGAGCCGCCTCGGTTGGTTTCCCGCACCTATTTGCGCTCTATCGAGGAATAAAGATGCGGATCGAGCGGCGTTACACGAATGCAGGCCAGTCACCCTATGCGAGCCTTGAGTTTCGCAAGGCCAAGAGCGAAATCCGCAATCCGGACGGCTCGGTGGTGTTTTCTCTCGACGGCATCGACGTGCCCTCGACATGGAGCCAGGTCGCTTGCGACGTACTGGCGCAGAAATATTTCCGTAAAGCTGGCGTGCCCGCAGCGCTGAAGCGGGTTGAGGAGAACGACGTTCCCTCGTTCCTGTGGCGCTCCGTGCCCGACGAGGCGGCGCTGGCCCAATTGCCCGCCGACAAGCGCTTTGGCAGCGAGATGACCTCCACGCAGGTCTTTGATCGCCTTGCCGGAACGTGGACCTATTGGGGCTGGAAGGGCAAGTATTTCGACACCGATACGGACGCGCAGGCGTTCTTCGACGAGATGCGCTACATGCTCGCCGCGCAGGTCGCCGCGCCCAATTCGCCGCAATGGTTCAACACTGGCCTGCATTGGGCCTATGGCATCGACGGCCCCAGCCAGGGCCATCATTACGTCGATCCCTTCACCGGTAAGCTCACCAAGTCGAAGTCCTCCTACGAGCATCCGCAGCCGCACGCCTGCTTCATCCAGTCCGTCGCCGACGATCTGGTGAACGAAGGCGGCATCATGGACCTCTGGGTGCGTGAAGCGCGCCTCTTCAAGTACGGCTCTGGCACAGGCTCAAACTTCTCGCGCCTGCGCGGCGAGAATGAGAAGCTTTCTGGCGGCGGCAAGTCGTCGGGCCTGATGAGCTTCCTCAAGATCGGCGATCGCGCTGCCGGCGCCATCAAGTCCGGCGGCACAACGCGCCGCGCCGCCAAGATGGTGGTGGTTGACGCCGACCATCCCGATATTGAGGCCTATATCGACTGGAAGGTGAAGGAGGAGGAGAAGGTCGCCTCGCTCGTGACCGGCTCCAAGATCGTCAAGAAGCACATGAAGTCCGTTCTCAAGGCCTGCATCAATTGCGAAGGCACGGGCGACGATTGCTTCAACCCGGAGAAGAACCCGGCGCTGAAGAAGGCGATCAGGCTGGCGCGTCGCGACAGCGTGCCGGACAATTACATCAAGCGAGTGATTCAATTTGCGCGTCAGGGCTATACCGAAATCCAGTTCGACACTTACGACACCGATTGGGATTCGGAAGCCTATCTCACCGTCTCGGGCCAGAACTCGAACAATTCCGTGCGCGTGACCGACGATTTCCTGCGCGCAGTGGAACAGGACGGCGACTGGAACCTGATCCGCCGCATCGACGGCAAGATCCACAAGACGCTGAAGGCCAAGGATTTGTGGGAGAAGATCGGCTACGCCGCCTGGGCGTCGGCTGATCCCGGCATCCAATATCACACCACGATCAACGACTGGCACACCTGCCCGGCGTCGGGTCCGATCATCGCGTCGAACCCCTGCTCCGAATACATGTTCCTCGACGACACCGCCTGCAATCTGGCGTCGCTGAACCTGCTCACGTTCCGCCACCCCGAGACGGGCGTCTACGATCTGGAGCGCTACGAGCACGCCGTGCGCCTGTGGACTTTGGTGCTGGAAATCGCCGTGATGATGGCGCAATTCCCGTCGAAGGAAATCGCGCGCCAGTCGTATGATTACCGCACTTTGGGCCTTGGTTACGCCAATGTCGGCGGCCTGCTGATGTCTTCGGGACTTGGCTATGATTCCGAGGAAGGCCGCGCGATCGTCGCTGGCCTCACCGCAATTATGACCGGCGTTTGCTACGAGACCTCGGCGGAAATCGCCAAGGAGCTTGGGCCGTTCGCTCACTACAAGACGAACGCCGAGCACATGCTGCGCGTCATCCGCAACCATCGTCGCGCCGCGCAGGGTTCGAGCGAGGGCTATGAGCAGCTTTCCGTTCTGCCCGTTGCGCTCGATCACGCGACGCTCGCCAAGCTCGGCGCCAATGGCGCTGATTTGTCGGCGCGCTCGAAGGCCGCATGGGATCGTGCTTTGGCCAAGGGCGAGGCGCATGGCTATCGCAATGCGCAGACGACCGTTGTGGCCCCCACCGGCACGATTGGCCTGGTGATGGATTGCGACACCACCGGCATCGAGCCTGATTTCGCGCTGGTGAAATTCAAGAAGCGGGCTGGCGGCGGTTATTTCAAGATCATCAATCGCGCTGTGCCGGAGGCGCTTCGCGTGCTTGGCTATCGCTCGCACGAGATCGCCGAGATCGAGGCTTATGCCGTTGGCCACGCGAGCCTTCGTCAATCGCCCGGCGTCAACCACGGCTCGCTGCGCGCGCGCGGCTTTGACGAGGAGAAGTTGGAGCAGCTTGAGAAGACGCTCGCCAGCGCCTTCGACATCAAGTTCGTGTTCAACAAGTGGAGCCTTGGCGAGGACTTCCTGAAGGACGTGCTGAAAGTTCCCGCTGAAAAGCTGGACGATCCCAGCTTCGAGCTGCTGCCGTTCCTTGGCTTCTCGCGCGCTGAAATCGAGGCCGCCAACACGCACGTTTGCGGCGCGATGACGCTGGAAGGTGCGCCCCATCTGAAGATGGCGCATTACAGCGTGTTCGATTGCGCCAATGCGTGCGGTCGGACGGGCAAGCGCTATCTGTCGGTTGAAAGCCACATCCGCATGCTGGCCTGCGCGCAGCCCTTCATCACGGGCGCGATCTCGAAGACCATCAACATGCCCAACGACGCTGTGGTCGACGATTGCAAGGACGCCTACATGCTGTCCTGGCGCCTCGGCCTCAAGGCCAACGCGCTCTATCGCGACGGCTCAAAACTCTCGCAGCCGCTGAACTCGCAGCTCATCTCCGACGATGAGGACGAGGACGACGAGGCGCTCGAACAGCTCGTGGCGATGCCCAACGCCGCCCGCGCGTCGCAAATGGCCGAGAAGATCGTCGAGCGCATCGTGGAGCGCGTCGAGCGCACCCGCGAGCGCGAGCGCCTTCCCGACCGTCGCAAGGGCTACACGCAGAAAGCCGTGGTGGGCGGGCACAAAGTGTACCTGCGCACCGGCGAATACGAGGATGGCCGCATCGGCGAAATCTTCATCGACATGCACAAGGAAGGCGCCGCCTTCCGCTCGCTGATGAACAATTTCGCCATCGCGATCTCGGTCGGCCTGCAATATGGCGTGCCGCTGGAAGAATATGTGGACGCCTTCACGTTCACGCGCTTCGAGCCGGCCGGCTTCGTGCAGGGCAATGACGCGATCAAGAACGCGACGTCGATCCTCGATTACGTGTTCCGCGAACTCGCCATCTCCTACATGGGCCGCAACGATCTGGCCCACGTGGACCCGTCGGAAATCGGCGGCACCGTGATCGGCAAGGGCGAAGACCAGGGCCGCGCGCCCGACAACACGCCCTATGTGTCGTCCGGCTTCGTGCGCGGCAAGCAGGACAAGCTGATGCTGGTGCAAGGCACGGGAACCTACGGCGTGCCGCTTGGCGACGTGACCGCGTTCTCGCAATCAGGCTCGGTCTCCACCACCGGCCTGCGCGACGACGGCGCCACCTTCGTGACCGCGCTCGATTGGCAGACGGCGGGAGCGCATGCAGCGCCCACCGGCGCCCGCAACCTTGAGGCCACGCGCCGCGCCGAAGCGAAGATGAAAGGCTATGTCGGCGAAAGCTGCCCCGAGTGCCAGAACTTTACGCTGGTGCGCAACGGGACGTGCTTGAAGTGCGATACTTGCGGGAGCACGACGGGGTGTAGTTGAGCTGAGAAGCTTGCAACTTTAAGAACAATGGAAAAGCGG
>CAMCMI010000175.1 GCA_945875875.1 Rhizobium sp. Q54 | reverse complement strand
CAAGCTGCACAAAACTCGGGGGAAACGCATGACCGCTCAAGGTCCAGGTCTTCAGGATATTCTCGCGTCGTCCACTGCGACAGCCATGCCGTCTCCCGAAGTGTCGTCTTCGACGCAGACGCGGCAGTACTTTCAGGCCATAGACAATCTCATCAAGGTGTTTGATTTTCGCCCGGGCGATGAGGTTCTCTTTCTAACCGATCCGCTGCTGGATCGGCGCGTCGTCGACGCTTTGACGGGCATCGCCAATTCACGTGGGGTGCATCCACGCGAGTTTATGGCGCCGACGACGCAGGTGATGTCCTGCCCGCCGGAAGTGAAGGCATTGATTGAGAAGGCCACGTTCGTCATCTCAAGTTGGTTCTGCTCGGTGAACGATCCCTTCTTCCAGAAGTTGCGGCGCGAGGCGGGTCAGCGCTGGGTAAAGATCACCTATTTCCGCAACCTTGATCTTTTGCACACGCCGCAAGCGCGCTTCCCGGTAGAGCTCGTTGGCGAGATTATTCGCGCGACGGCGCGGATTTATCCAAAAGATCATGATTTCGACATGACCTTCTCCTGCCCGCGCGGCAGCGATCTCAGCATCAAGTTCACGCCTGAGATGGTGAAGAACTTGCACGCAAACAATCGTTGGCAGGGTCAGGATATGGCGATTTCGCCGGGGTGCTATGTGCACTTTTTGCCGACGCACGGTCCCAATATTTATGATCGCAATTGCTTCAAATACGCCAAAAGCGTGCATGCGCAGATGCAGGGCGTGATCTTTCCGCAATGGGCGGTGGGTTTCAAGAAGCCGTTCGAAGAGCACATCGCTATCGAGTATAAAGACGACATGGTCATGAAGGTGCACGGCAAGTCTCTGGATGCAGAAATCCTGCGTGACATGCTGGTTGGCGTGGACGCGCATTTGCATGAACTTGGATGCGGGTTTAATCCCAAGTATCCGCGGTTCAAGGCTTATCCAGCGGGCTCAAACGCGCCGGGAGCATTGCACTTTGGCACCGACAGCAATCGTCCCAGCGAATATATGCAGCGTATGGTTCCGGCATGGGAAGAGCCGCACACCCATCAGGATTGCGTGATCTTTGACATGACTGTGAAGGTCGGCGACCGCACGTTGATTGACAATGGTTTCCTCACTGCGCTTCGCGACCCCCAAGTGATCGAAGCGGCTTCGCGATATGGCGACCCGAGGGAAATTCTTGAATCGTTTGTCGAATAAGGAGCCTCGCGATGCATCTCAAATCAATCGTACGAGCTGGCGCACTGGTTGCCTGCGCTTTTATGGCGTCGCCCGCGCACGCGCAGTTTTATAAAGACAAGACGCTTTCGCTGCTGATCAATTACGGGATCGGCGGCAATGCTGATACGGAAGCGCGCATTTACCAGCGTCATCTTTCCAGACACATTCCCGGCAATCCTGCGGTCATCGTCCAGAACGCACCGGGTGCGGGTGGGTTGAAGGCGATGAATATGTTGGGAATGGAGGTCGGGGCCAAGTCTGACGGGCTGACGGCCGGCTATTTCACCATTGGCGCCACGTCGATCATGGTCGGTGATCCGGCATTGAAAGTTAGTTTGCAGGACGATTTCATCCTCGTTGGCGGCGCACGTGGCTGGACTATCGTGTTTGCGCGAAAGGACACGGCTCCGGGGCTTTTTAAACCGTCCGATATTGCACGGGCGACAAAGGTGTTCTTTGGCGGCTACAGCCGCGCCTCCTCGCATGACACGCGCTTGCGGCTGGCGCTGGAGATTTTCGGCGTGCCATACACTGGCGTCGTCGGCTTCCCCGGCACCGCCGATATCAACAAGGCGATGCAGCAAAACGAGGTCAATGTGTCGGGCAGTTCGTTGCCTGGATACCAGACGCAGGTTCTGCCCAACATCATCAAGCCGGGCATCGGGATGGCGTTATTTCACTATCCAATCATCGGCGCCGACGGAAAGCCTGTTGGCAATCCAAGCCTTGAAGCCGAAGGGATTCAGCCAATGCACAAGGTGTATCAGGAGGCGTTCGGCAAAGAGCCTTCGGGCGTGAAGTTTGAAACCTTGCTATTGATGAACACTATCGGCACAAACTTGCAACGGGCTATCTTGTTGCCGAAGGGCGCTCCGGTTGCGGCAGTTGACGCGCTGCGCGGCGCCTTCGAGGCGCTCGGCAAGGATCAAGCGTTCATCGCCGAATATGAAAAGATTACTGGTGAGAAGCCGGAACTTGTTTCTTCGGATGATTTGAAGCCGCTGTTTGAGCGGCTCAAGAATATCGACCCTGCGATCAAAAAGACACTTGTCGATTCCATCGGCGGAATGTAACGCGCATGTCAGAGATCCCAACAAAAGCCAAGCGCGACGCGTTCGATTTTCTGGATCGCAACGCTCGCGAGCTGGCGATTCTCTCCGACAGCATCTTCTATTTTGGAGAATTGGGGCTGCAGGAATACGAAACGGCCGGCTTAATGACGAGCCTGCTGGAGGAAGGGGGCTTCAGCGTGCAGCGCGGCTTGTCGGGTTTCGACACCGCGTTTCTGGCCACTTATGGATCGGGCGGTCCAGTCATTGCGCTGCATACTGAATATGACGCCAATCCAGAAAACTCGCAGAAATCCGGCGTCGCCCATCGCGAAGAAATATTGGTGGGCGCGCCCGGGCATTGCGAGGGCCATAATGTGAATGGCGCAGTTCTTGTCGCCGCAGCCATCGCCATCAAACGCGCCATGCAAGAGAACGGGCTTGCCGGAACGCTGAAAGTGTTTGGGGCGCCGGCGGAAGAGCAAATCCTCAGCCGACCGTATTTCGTTCGCGACGGCTATTTTGATAATGTGGATGCCTCCTTCCACAACCACATCGGCAGTGAGTTCAAGGCCATTCACGGGATAACCCATGTGGCGTTGATCTCTGCCGTGTTTCGCTTCTTTGGTGAGTCTGTTCATGCCTCCACCGCGCCATGGAAAGGACGCGATGCGCTCGATGCAGTGATGCTGATGGATGCAGGCATGGCGCAACATCGCGAGCATATGCGGCCTGAAATGCGGGCTTATCGCGTCGTCCTCGAAGGCGGGCATCAACCAAACGTCATCCCGGCGCGCGCTTCGCTGTGGTGGTATTTCCGCGATCCCACCGCTGAGGGCGTCAAGGGCCTGTTCGACAAGGCGCACAAAATTGCGGAAGGCGCCGCGCTGATGACCAACACCAGTCTCGAAGTCGACGTGCTGAGCGCGGTATGGCCAGTGCGCGCCAACCAAACGCTCGCCGAAATCCTTCAACGCAATATCGAGTTCATCGGGATGCCTGAATGGAGCGCGCAGGAGCAGGATTTCGTGCGCAGCCTGCAAGCAGAGGCCAAAGTTGAGCCGACCGGCATGCCGCTGGCGGCGACGCCGCTGCGCGGGCCCTCGCCGCAGCGGGCGCCGTCCAACGATTGCGGCGACATCTCGTGGAAAGTTCCGATGGGTCGGCTTTCGTTTCCCTCCAACGCGCCCAATCTCTCGTTTCATCATTGGAGCGCAGGGGCGTTGCTGGCGACATCGCTCACCCATAAGGGCGCGCTGGCTGGCGCAAAAGCGTTGAGCGGTGCGGTGATCGACCTGTTCGAACAGCCGGACTTGCTGGACGTCGTCCGCCGCACGTTCAAAGATGAGCTGGCCGGCGTGACCTATTCCTCACTTTTGCCCGAAGGTCAGCAGCCGCCGGCGGCGCTGAACAGGGATATGATGGAGCGCTGGCGTGAGCCCATGCGCGAATTTTACGTGAAAGAGCGTCCGAACTTCCGTTAGGCTGCAATCATGGGCTTCGTTGTGGCATTGAGTATGGTGCGCGCGCTGCGTACAATCCCGTCGATTATGGAGCAAGGTTGGATGCGTGTGCGGCTTTCACTTTAGGGGCGCTGCCTATAAGCTTGCGAAAAAGATGACGGCGACAGTAATGGGCGCGAGGTTTACGCCCAACGCATCATGCCATTTGCCCAGTGAGTACTGAGAGGGCGTCTTGATTGTTGCCAGTGTGATCGCGTTCATGGTGATTTTGCTGCTGCTTTTTCACAAAGGATTGCGCCGCGAACCATTTGTCCGCGACGCTTTTTTGTTTTCAGACGAGTCCGGATGCGCGAAGACGCTCGGGCGTAAAGGGCGCCTGGCGCAAACGAATGCCTGTTGCATCATAGATGGCGTTGCCGACCGCTGCTGTTACCGGGCGCATTGATCCTTCACCGGCTCCTGTGGGCGCCAAGTTTTTTCTGTTGATTAATATTATTTCGACAGATTGCGGCCGCTCCATCATATCAAGGATAGGATAGCTCTCCCAATCGGTACTAGTGACGTTGTTCTTATCGAACGTTGTTTCTTCCATTAGGGCGCGGCTGAGCCCCTGGGTGATGTTTCCCTCGATAGTGAGTTTCAGAAGATCAGGATTTATAACTATGCCGCAATCGTGCGACACGACGAAGCGCTTGCCCCAGACTTTGCCGGTCTTCAGATTAACCTCGACCTCCGCAAAGATGGCGACGCGGGTTGTTGCGCGCACAGCGTAAGCAACGCCCTGACCAATCGCGACATCCCCACGCCGTTGTTTTCTTGCTGCAGTATGCTTTTCCCATCCTGCCTTCTCTGCAAGAGCCTTGATGAGATCTCTGTCGCGTTCATTTCCAAGGTTTTGTAGACGGAACTCGACGGGATCCATGCCAGCTGCAAACGCGACTTCATCGATGAAGCTCTCGCTGGCAAAATGAATATCTGGACCTAGAGGATCTCGCAGATGCGAGGTCCGCAATGGCGAGCCCGACTCCAGCATGGGCGGAATCACCTCCCACGTGAGTGATTTAGCTGGAAACCTGTAAGACTCTTGTGGCGAGCCATATACTAGTGATGGTTGAGGTTTCACACCTGTGAGTTGGCTGAAGAGATTATCGCGTGGCTTACTCTCGTTTGATGCTACATTCAGTCGGTCAAATCCCTTTGAATTAAAGCTCCAGGCAATCACTTTTCCATTTTTATCCAGTCCCGCCTGTACTGTGTGGACTGATGCGGGTCCTTTAGCATCCCAGCCATGAGATTCATGGCGCTGCGCCTGATAGCGAACAGGCTTACCAACTGACTTGGACAAAATAGCTGCTGCATTTGCCGCGTCGCCAGCATCTCCGCGTCCGTATGACCCTGGCCCACGCACCCAAGTGCCGTGCATGTTCTCCGTCTTTACGCCAAGAACTGCTGCTACGCCATCCGTGGTGTAATGTGGCTTCTGGGAGCCCGTCCAGACCCGAGACACCCCGTGTGGTTGATAATCTACGACTGCGCAACCAGGCCCCATGCATGCATGAGATTGGAATGGATATTCATACGTCGCTTCAATTACCTTGGCAGCGGACTTGAAAGCCTCTTCCATTTTCGCCGGGTCGGTATTGCTCTTCAGCCCGCCATTTTTAATTACAGGCGCGTTGCGGATGTGCTGGTAGAGATCCTTGTGGTCGAAAAACGGCGCTTTGACGTCTGACCACGTGACCTTGAGATCGCGGGCGGCTTTCACCGCATCCCACTCGCGCGGGGCGACGATGCCAAGAAAACCCTTCTCATGAACGATCTGGACGCCGGGGATGTGCTTGATCGAATCCTTGTAGATCTTAACCGGCACGGAGCCCGCAATTGGCGGCAGGATCGTGCGCCCATGCAGCATGCCCGGAACCTTGACGTCCACGACGTAATCTTCCGTCGCCAGCATGATCACCGGCACGTCGCGACGCGGCGGCGTGGTTCCGTAGACCTTATATTCGCTTGGATCTTTACGCTTGCCGCGAATAGATTTCAGGTCAAGTGCATTACCTTTAATACCATTCCATTCGACCTCGTTGTCGAACCAGCGGCCGCCAATGAGCTCACCGAAGCCGACGTTTTTATTCGGATCATTTTTAATGGATATAACGCCGTCATTAATTGTGAGGTCCGTAACCGCCGCACCAAGATGTTTAGACGCCATTTCAATTAGGACCTGCCTTGCTTCTGCAGCGGCATTGGCGAGCGCTCTGCCGCCTTGACTTACCCCCACGGAGCTGGAAGCGCCTCCTTGATTGAGTGACTTTGTGGTATCACTGAACTCAACTTTCACGCGCTCTACGCGAATATCTAATTCCTCAGCCACCATCTGCGCCACGCCAACGTCCGTGCCCTGTCCCATGTCAGGTTTCCCGAACCAGGCGGTCACGGTGCCGTCGGAATTAACGGAGATGTAGGACGCCAGACGGCGCGGATCGAGCGCGGGCCGTAGCGACACGCCAGCGGT
>CAMCMI010000174.1 GCA_945875875.1 Rhizobium sp. Q54 | reverse complement strand
GCGCAGAACATGCCGAATCTGCGCATCATCACGCAAAACGGAATCGGCCCGGCACGCGCGCGCAATCTCGCCATTGAGGCGGCGCGCGGCGCGTTGATCGCGTTTCTCGACGCCGACGATTTCTGGTGGCCCGGAAAGCTTCGCGCGCAAATGGAAGCGCATGCGACCCATCCCGATGCAGCATTCAGCTTCAGTGATTATCTGCATTTTGACCCCGATGGCGCCTTGCATGGAACGGGCTTCGAATTCTGGTCGTACAAGGTGCAAAAAAGCGGCTATCACGTTCTGGAAGATGCAGAGGCGACTTTGCTTGGCGCCAATCTGGTTGGCGCCTCAACCGTGATGGCGCGGCGCGATATGTTACTGCGCACCAATAGTTTTGCGACAAGCCTGCCTTCCGCAGAAGACTGGGATTTGTGGTTACGGCTTGCAGGCATGGGCGAGGCGCTTGTGAGCGGCGCGGTGACGACATCCTATTTAATGCGGCCCGGCGGCGAGACGCGAAAACGCGGCGCACGCATCGCGGCTATGGAAATGATCCTGTCGCGCTATGCAAATCGCAGCGGGTCAATAGCGCACGCAAGCGCAAAGGCGCGAGGACGCTTGTGCGCAGGCCAGGCCGAATGGGCGCGCGAACGCGGCGAGCCATGGAACGCGCTGGGATGGCGCGCACGCGCATGGAGGGCGCTGCATGAAGGGCGCCTGCTGCGCGCCGCCGCATCGGACGTATTAGCAGGCATGCGGCAGGGCGCTAAATTATGACCCCCGCCTGCGCATAGGCGGCGAATAGTTTTGGCATCGCCGCCTCAGCGCAATGGGCGCCGCCAAGGAGGTTGCGCGCACGCATCCGCAAGCCTTGCGAACCGTCGCGCCGGTCGCAATCCTATTGTTTTATCTGTGCCTGCGCTTGCATCAGATCGCTCTGTGCAAGAATCCATTCTGGCTCTCCTGCGAGGAGATCAGGCAAGCCGCCGACGCCATGGGCGAGCAGCGGCACGCCATGAGACAGCGCCTCAAGCGCTGCATAGGGGAGCCCTTCGGCCCGCGACGTCATGACGAGCAATCCGATATCGGCCCATTGCGAATCCATATCAGTCACGAGACCGCGAAACGTTACGTAATTATAATATTTATTTTCAAGCTCGTGGCGCATCGGCCCGTCGCCGTACATGACCCATTGATGCTCGTCGCGCGGCGCCTGCGCGGCAAGTTCGCAGAATAAATCCGGCCCCTTCTCGATGCTCAGGCGACCAACAAAAGCGATCACGCCCGGCAGCGGCGCCGCAAGATCGCCCACGGGAGCAGGCGCAAAATTCTCAACCAGATACACCGGCTTTGGCAGGCGCGCGGCGATTTGCGCGCTCACTGCGATTTTTGGCGCCAGCCGCGACGTTAGAATATCAATCCGCTGATACAGCGAAACGGGAAAGGCGCCGATCTCGCCAGCATGAAAGGCGCTAACGACAGGAATGCGCGAGACGCAGCAGATTATGCGCCCCAGAACGCCAGCTTTGTAGCCATGCGTATGCACCAGCCCCGGGTTCCGGTTGCGCAGGGCGTGAGCCAGACGGCCCGCTCCGCCTGCAAATGCGTGTGGAAGATCACGTGCGGAAAGCCCTGCAGGCCACGTGTTTTCCGCATGATCGTCGATCAGCAGCACACGCGCGTCGAGGCCGATCGCGCGCTGCGCCGCACAAACGATTTCAATGTGGCGCTCAATACCACCCATGCCGCCGCTATCGACCAGATGAATAATTTGCGTTTTGCGCCTGCGCCCCTGTGCTCGCCCCTGTGCTCGCCCCTGTGCTCGCCCCTGTGCTCCTGCGCTCAAAGGCAAAGGCCATGCCTGTCATCAGCGCCGTCAGCAAAACTGCTTCGCCAGCGGAACGATAGCCTTGCGCGCCACGTTGAATGAAACACGCGCGATAACAGATGGATTACAAAAATGGACCGACGAAAATTCCTGACATCAGCGCTTGGGCTTTCTGGCGTCGTCGTTGGCGCCAGTTTTATCATCCCTCACGCGCAAGCTTCGACGGCGCTGAACCATTTACCGCAATCAAACAACTTTAACGCAGAACCCGAAGGCGCGGATTTGCCTGCCGCACAAGCGCAGGATGCATGGCACAGGGGCGTTCCCCATCGCGGGTGGGTTGGCCGGCGTCGGCGCGTGAGGCGGTGCGTATGGAGACGAAACCGCGCCGGACGACTGGTCCAGATCTGCCGCTTCTAACAGTGAGTTCTACGCCCTCAAGCTCTTCAGGCGCGGCGGCGTAACAGCGCAAGTCGCGCCCCAAGGCCCGCCAGCACAAATAGCGTAAATGAGATTACGGCGTTCCAGCCCGCCAGCGACAGGCCGAGAATGCGGATCGCCACTTCGTCGCAACGCACCAGCTTCGTCGTTTCAAGCTGGCGCATGAAGTCGCTGGCGTCCAGCGCTTTCGTGAAGGCGCCGCTGCACCCGGTTGGCCCCGCCCAAAAGCCCCATTCGACGCCCGCATGCCAGCCGCCAAAGATCGCGTTGGCGAGAAAGATCCCAGCCGCCAAAGCTATAATAATTGCGCCAGGGCGTGGCAATTTAGCCGCAAACGCACCAGCGGCGATTGCGGCCAAAGGCGCGCCAAGATAATAGGCGTAGCGTTGTTGCAGGCATAATTCGCACGGCGCATAGCCAAACCATTCGAACGCCCACGCGCCCGAGATCGTCGTAGCCGCGACCAGCGTGACGAATATTGCAATCGTCAAAGGATCGCGACGCAAAGAGCCGATGACGTCCGCCATAAACATCCTGTTGTTAAAAAGCCTTGGCCGCCAGCCAGAAGCCGCCAATGACGAAGACGATGATGAGGCCAAGAAATAACCCGAAATGGCGATCAAGCAAGTCGCGAATACGATCGCCCCACGCATTGAGGGCAGCCGCCAGCAGGAAGAACCGGGCGCCGCGCGTAATGATTGAAAGCAGGATGAACAAGGCCAGATTATATTCCAGCAAGCCGCTCACAATCGTGACAAGCTTGTAGGGAATCGGCGTCACGCCTTTCACCAGAATAAACGCCCAACCCCATTGGTCATAGAACACGCGCAGCGCATCGACCTTTTGCGCATAGCCATACAATTGCACCAACCAGAGCCCGACAGTTTCATACAGCAGATAGCCGATGGCGTAGCCCGCGATGCCGCCAAGCACGGAAGCTATGGTGCAAACACCTGCGTAAAACCATGCTTTCTTTGGCTTTGCGAGCGCCATCGGCACGAGCAAAACATCGGGCGGAATGGGGAAGAAAGAGCTCTCCGCAAACGAGACGGCGGCGAGCGCATAAGTGGCGCGCGAATGTTCAGCGAGCGAAAGCGTCCAACGATAAAGCCTTTGAAACATCGTTCAACCAGAAGAAGAGGAAAGGGAACGCGCTACCCATCCCGCATAGCATTGCCGCGCGCGTGGGCGCAAGAAAGGTTATAGGGTTGGGCGAGTTGCGAGTTGCGAGTAGGCAGTAGGCAGTAGGCAGTAGGAAGATTCCGTGTTCTTCCTTCTCCCCCTGCGGGAGAAGGTGTCGCGCGAAGCGTGACGGATGAGGGGTTTTCTTTGCTGCGCAAGTTTGAACCGCCCGAAAAAAACACCCGGGGGCGGACGCAGTCCAGTTCGCGCCTTCTACTCCCTATTCCCTTTTAACTATTCGCTATTCGCCCAAAAAAGGCTCCACCATGAATTACGAGCATTTCATCAGGGCCAACACGCAGCTTGTCGCAACAGCTTTGACGCCGGAGATTTTATTGCATGTGGCCGATGACGTAACGGCGCTTTGGCAGATGAGCGAGAACGAGCTGAACGAGATCGGCCTGCCGCCGCCGTTCTGGGCGTTTGCGTGGCCGGGCGGTCAAGCGCTGGCGCGGTATGTGCTGGATAATCCGGGCATTGTGAGCGGCAAGCGGGTGCTTGATTTTGCGACCGGGTCAGGGCTCGTTGCAATCGCCGCCGCACGCGCCGGAGCCGCGCACGTCGAGGCCTGCGATATTGACCCTTTTGCGACCGCCGCCGCACGTCTCAACGCGCAGGCCAATGACGTTTTGATTGATGCACGCCTGGGCGATCTTGTCGGCTCGTACGATGATTGGGATGTCGTGCTGGCGGGCGACGTCAGCTACGAGCGCGACATGGCCGCCCGCGTCACGCACTGGCTCGGCGTACTATCGGGACGAGGCGCAAATGTGCTGATAGGCGATCCGGGGCGCACCTATCTGGCCAAAGACCGGCTGGTTGAGCTGGCCGAATACGTGACGCCAGTATCGAGGGATCTTGAGGATACGGATGTTAAAATGGCAAAGGTGTGGAGGGTTGTTGGTAGCGAATATCGAGTGGCGAATAGGGAGTAGAGAGGCCGGTGCGATCTGGACCGCGGGCGGTCCAGATCGCGGCTCTACTGCCTGCTCTCTACTCTTTACTCTCTACTCTCTACTCGCCCCTACGCCGCCGTCCAGCCGCCATCCATCGAAATATTCGCGCCAGTAATCTGCGAAGCTGCGTCGGAGCATAAAAATAAAGCTGCGGCGGCGACCTGCTCCACAGTGACGAATTGCTTTGTGGGCTGGGCTGCAAGGAGAACTTTGTCGATCACGTCTTCGCGGCTCATGTTGCGGGCCTTCATGGTGTCGGGAATTTGTCGCTCCACCAATGGCGTCCAGACATAGCCGGGCGAGATGCAATTCACGGTGACGCCGAACGTGGCCAGCTCCAGCGCAATGGTCTTCGTGAGGCCGGCGATGCCATGCTTTGCGGCGACATAGGCGGCTTTGTAGGGCGAGGCGACCAGCGAATGGGCCGAGGCGGTGTTGATGATCCGCCCCCATTTGCGCGCCTTCATGCCGGGCGTGGCGGCGCGGATGGTATGAAACGCGGACGACAGATTGATCGCGATGATCTGGTCCCATTTTTCGGGCGGAAAATCCTCCACCGGCGACACAAACTGCACGCCCGCATTGTTGATGAGCACGTCCAGCGCGCCAAACTCGGCCTCCACATGGGCGACCATCGCTGCGATCTGCTCGGGCTTGCTCATGTCGGCGCCGTGATACAGGCAGCGCACGTTGAACTGCGCTTCAATGTCCGCGCGCGCGGCTTCAATTTCGTCCCGAGGTCCAAATCCGTTCAGGCATACGTCGACGCCCTGCGCCGCCACCGCGCGGGCGCAGGCCAGGCCAATGCCGCTGGTGGACCCGGTGACGAGGGCTTTGCGCGATTTCAGGCTCATGGTCAGCTCCAGATATTTCAGTACACAGGCGTTGCGCGCCGCATACGCGCTGGAAGGTGAGGTTACACCGGGCGCAGCCAAAAGCGAGCTGGCCTCTCGTCGCATTGGCCAGCGCGGCGCGCTCGTTCTATAATCACAACATGAACGTCGTTGACCGCAAAAGCCGCAAAGCGGCCCCACAAGACCAGGGGCATAAAAGCCACCAGCATCATGACCACGCCGGTTGTGCTGGCCACGGCGCCCATGTGGAAGGGCTAAACCTGACACCGGGTCGCCAGGCCATCCTTGATCTGCTCTGCGCTGCGGCAAGGCCTCTGGGGGCATATGATATGATCGAACAATTGGCGACCGCCAATGGACGGCGCCCGGCGCCTATCTCCATCTATCGGGCGCTCGATTATCTTCTGGAGCATGGGCTTGTACACCGGCTCGCCACCCGCAACGCGTTCGTGGCCTGCGGACACCGGCATTCGGCCTCCGAGCCGATCCTGTTTCTGATTTGTGATTCATGCGGAAAAGTGGACGAGGCGACCTCGCCTGATCTTGCAGTCAGCCTTGGCGCAGCGGCAAATAGCGCGGGCTTTCACACCCGCAATTGCGTGATCGAACTGGCCGGGCGCTGCGCCGCCTGCCGCGATCAACATTTATAAAGGTCAGGGACCAGCCATGACGATGCTTCTGCCGCCGGACGCCGGCGCCGTTTCAGCCGCTCCCGCCGCACGGGCGGTCTCCGTCGGCGTTCGCGTGGGGACGGGTGCCGGCTCCGTTCTTGTGGGTGGGGGCGCGCCCATCGTGGTGCAATCCATGACCAACACCGACACCGCCGACATTGAGGGCACGGTGCGTCAGGTGGCGGACCTCGCACGCGCAGGCTCGGAGATCGTGCGTATTACGGTTGACCGCACCGAGGCCGCGCTCGCCGTGCCGCACATCAAAGAGCGGCTCCTGAAATTGGGCGTCACCGCGCCGCTGGTGGGAGATTTTCACTATATCGGGCACAAGCTGCTCGCCGATCATCCCGATTGCGCGCAGGCGCTCGACAAATATCGCATCAACCCCGGCAATGTGGGTTTTCGCGAAAAGAAAGACCGGCAGTTCGGG
>CAMCMI010000173.1 GCA_945875875.1 Rhizobium sp. Q54 | reverse complement strand
CGCGCGCCTGCAAAGCCGATCACGGCGCCGGGCTCGGCAATGTGAATGTCGCCCAGCATGGCGTAGGAGGCGGTGACGCCGCCCGTCGTGGGATTGGTCATCACCACGATGTAGGGCAGGCGCGCCTCGCGCAGACGGCGCACGGCGACCGTGGTGCGCGGCATTTGCATCAGCGAGAACATGCCTTCCTGCATGCGCGCGCCGCCAGAGGCCGTGAACATGATGAACGGCGTGCGACGCTGAACCGCCGCTTCCATCCCGGCGATGATCGCCTCGCCCGCGGCCATGCCCAGCGATCCGCCGATGAAGTCGAAATCCTGCACGGCGACAGTGACCGGGATGGTCTTGAGCTCGCCGACGCTCAGGCGAACGCAATCCATGCGCTCCGTTCTGGCGCGATAATCCTTCAGCCGGTCAGTGTAGCGCTTCACGTCGCGAAACTTCAGCGGATCGAGCTGCACGTCAGGCGTGGGCAGGTCTTCCCATTTGGAATTGTCGAACAGCATTTGCAGGCGCGCCACCACCGGCATGCGCATGTGGAAGCCCGAACCCGGCACCACCCAGAAGTTCTGCTCAACTTCCTTGTGGAAAACGAGCTGGCCGCTCTCGGGGCATTTCACCCACAGGTTTTCCGGCGTCTCGCGCTTCAGGAAAGAGCGAATCTGCGGCGGCAGGGCTTCGGTGATCCAGTTCATGCTCTGCTCCAGCTGTTGCGGGGCGATCAGGCGCGCGCGCGGCGCACGCCCCTGGCGATGTCTGCGACGAGGCTCGTCACCGCATCCACGGTTTTGGCCGTGGCGCGATTGTCTGAATCCAGGCTGTTCTTCAACGCGTCGATCAGGGCCGAGCCTACCACGACGCCGTCCGCATGGGCCGCAATTTCTGCCGCCGATTCCGCGTTCTTGACGCCAAAGCCAACCGCCACCGGCAAATTGGTATGCGACTTGATGCGCGCCACAGCCGCCGCAACTTGCGAATAATCAGGGGTAGCCGAGCCGGTGATGCCCGCAATCGAGACGTAATAGACAAAGCCCGACGTGTTGGTGAGCACTTTCGGCAGGCGCTTGCCGTCCGTGGTCGGGGTTGCGAGGCGCACGAAATTGAGCTCGGCCTTGAGGGCCGGCAGGCACAATTCGGCATCTTCTTCCGGCGGCAGATCGACGACGATCAGCCCGTCTACGCCCGCCTTTTTGGCGTCGACCAGAAAGCGCTCGACGCCGTAAATATAGATCGGGTTGTAATAGCCCATCAGCACGATTGGCGTGTCCGGGTCGCCAGCGCGAAAATCTGCCACCACCTGAATGGTCTTCTTCAGCGAGGCGCCCGCTTGCAACGCCCGCAGGCCAGCGGCCTGAATGGTCGGGCCGTCCGCCATGGGATCGGTGAACGGCATGCCGATTTCCAGCACGTCGGCGCCCGCGCCCGGCAGGGCCTTCAAAATGGCCAGCGAGGTCGCAATGTCGGGGTCGCCGCACATCACAAAGGTGACGAGGGCGGCGCGGCCTTGCGCGGCGCACAGGGCGAAACGGGCGTCGATGCGGGTTGAGGTGCTGCTCATGGTGGGGCTGTTAGCATAGGCGGGCGCGGATGGGAACGCAGGCTGGGCGCTCAAGTGAACAGGTTCACAATTTGTGGGGCGCCAAAGCCGCAAATTGCGTAAGGACAAGTCCGCAGCCGCAGCTTTGAGAGATGAGACCCATGTCCTCCGCCCAAATGCCCTCCGCCCAAATGACGATCCCCGCCATGCTCGACGCTTTCGCCAGCGAGGAGGAGGGCCTGCCGTGGCCTGCGATCCAGTTTGCGCGCGAAAACTGGGAGACAGCCGGACCGGCCTTGCTCGACGTGCTGAACGCTTTTGTCGAAAAGAAAGATTGCAGCGGGCGCGCGCACGACATCCTGTTTTTCGCTCTGCCGCTGATGATGGAGAAGCGCGAGACCAACGCCTTCGCCCCGCTGGCCCGGCTGGCGCGCGACGCCGATCCCTTGTTCGACATTCTGGGCGAGGGCGTCGAGCCGCTGATGCACCGCATTTTTGCGGGCGTGTTCGACGGCGACGTGGACCGGCTGTGGAGCATCATCGAATCCCCGCACGGCGATTCCATGGTGCGCGGCGCAGCCTTGCAGGCCTATGCATGGCTCCTGTTCTCAAAGGGGGCGCCGATGGAGGAAGCCGAGGCGCGTTTCGCCCGCGCGTTCGAGACGATGGAGCCAAGGGCGCCCGATCCGGTCTGGGTCGAGCTGGCGTCAACGGCGGCCACCTTGAACCTGATGGGCATCGTGCCGCTGATGCGCGCCGCCTGCCGCAAGGGTTTTATCCCGGCGCGCGTCATCCGCATGAAGGAACTCGAAGATTCATTCGCCATCGGCCGCAGCGATTTCTTCCGCCACAGCCTTGAATACGTGCGCGACAACGGCCCGCAGGACGATGCCTTCACGCAGATGGAGGACTGGTTCGCGCCCGGCGAGGGGGAAGGGGAAGACGAGGCGCCCGCACCGAGCGAGCAAGAGTTTGGAACGCCTGTCATCAACCCAACCCGGATGATCGGCCGCAACGACCCGTGCCCATGCGGGAGCGGCAAGAAATTCAAGAAATGCTGCGGGGCTGCGGGATAGGGCGGCTATTCTTTCCCTCTCCTGCATTGCGGGAGAGGGTGGCCCCGCAAAGCGGGGTCGGGTGAGGGAGCTTCTCACTTCTTCAGTGCCGCCAAAATTAACTCCAGCGGAATATTCCCCCCGCCGATCACCAGATCATTTTGTAGCCGCAGCACCTCGTAGCCCTCTGCGCGCAGCCATGAATCGCGGCGCGCGTCATGGTCCTGCTGCTCGGGGCTGTCATGCGGGGCGCCGTCAAGCTCGACGATCAGCTTGCGGTCTTCACAGACGAAATCCGCGACATAGCGGCCAATCGGCGCCTGCCGGCGAAACTTGAACCCGTCGAGCCCGCGATTGCGCAGCCCGTTCCAGAGCAGGCGCTATGCATAGGTCATGTCAGTGCGCAAAGCGCGGGCCAGCGGCAGCGTGCGGGCGGTGGGGCGTCGCGGCATAGGGGGAGGTTTTCATGAGCTTGGCTAGTTTGCAAGGGGTTCAAGCGCCCTCACCCGTCTTGCTTCGCAAGCCACCCTCTCCCGTCGATGACGGGAGAGGGGAAGGAAGATCCTCCTCCACATAAAGCAATCCTTATGTCTCCTTGCGCCATCCCGTCCGCCCTGCTATAGGCAGGGCCGGAACAATAGATCCTCGTCAAAAGATTGGATTACGCATGGCCATCGCCAATGATTACGTCGTCGCTGACATTTCCCTCGCCGATTGGGGCCGCAAGGAGCTCAACATCGCCGAGACGGAAATGCCCGGCCTGATGTCCACCCGCGCGGAATTGGGCGCCAGCCAGCCGCTCAAGGGCGCCCGGATCGCCGGTTCGCTCCACATGACGATCCAGACCGGCGTGCTCATCGAGACGCTGAAGGCGCTCGGCGCGGACGTGCGCTGGGCCTCGTGCAACATCTATTCGACGCAGGATCACGCCGCCGCCGCCATTGCGGCCGCCGGAACGCCGGTGTTCGCGATCAAGGGCGAGAGCCTTGAGGATTATTGGGATTACACCCACAAGATCTTCGAATGGGCCGACGGCGGCACGCCCAACATGGTGCTGGACGACGGCGGCGACGCCACGATGCTGATCCACCTTGGTATGCGCGCCGAGAAGGGCGACGTCGCTTTCCTTGAGAAGGCCGGCAACGAGGAAGAGGAAGTGCTCTTCGCCTCGATCAAGAAGCGCCTTGTGACGCATCCGGGCTGGTACACGCGCAACGGCACGGCCATCAAGGGCGTCTCGGAAGAGACCACCACCGGCGTGCATCGCCTCTACAACATGGCCAAGGACGGCACGCTGCTGTGGCCCGCCATCAACGTCAACGATTCCGTCACCAAGTCGAAGTTCGACAACCTCTACGGCTGCCGTGAATCGCTGGTCGACGGCATCCGTCGCGGCACTGACGTCATGATGTCGGGCAAGGTCGCGATGGTTGCGGGCTTTGGCGACGTGGGCAAGGGCTCGGCGGCCTCATTGCGCCAGGCCGGTTGCCGCGTGCTGGTGTCGGAAGTCGATCCGATCTGCGCTCTGCAGGCGGCGATGGAAGGCTATGAAGTCACTACGATGGAAGACGCGGCGCCACGTGCCGACATCTTCTGCACCGCGACGGGCAACGTCGACGTCATCACGGTTGACCACATGCGGGCGATGAAGGACCGCGCCATCGTGTGCAACATCGGCCATTTTGATTCCGAGATTCAGGTCGCCGGCCTGAAGAACATGAAGTGGAACAACATCAAGCCGCAGGTCGACGAGATCGAGTTCGCCGACGGCAAGCGCATCATCCTGCTGTCGGAAGGCCGCCTGGTGAACCTTGGCAACGCGACGGGCCATCCCTCGTTCGTGATGTCGGCCTCGTTCACCAACCAGACTTTGGCGCAGATCGAACTCTGGACCAAGCAGGGCCAGTACGAGAAGAAGGTCTACACCCTGCCCAAGCACCTCGACGAGAAGGTCGCGATGCTTCACCTCGACAAGATCGGCGTGAAGCTGACCAAGCTCACCGGCGAGCAGGCGACCTATCTGGGCTTGCCGCAGCAGGGCCCCTACAAGCCCGATCATTACCGTTATTGAGCTGTCAAGCCGGAGCTTCTCCTCCGGCGCCATGAGAAAATAAAAATAATGCGCCTCCGGACCCCTCCGGAGGCGTTTCATTTTGATTAACCACTCCCCAGTTCGCGCTTGCGAAGATATGTTGGGGTGATTCGTTTCGGAGGAGGCCAAGCCGAAGCGCAATCATTTTGAACTGAAACGGGACCTGGGCATGAAATTGCGGCGGCGCTTGGGAAACGTTCCTCTGGGAACGTGGATGCATCATTGCGTGCATGGATATATGGGCGCTCTGTGCGCGGACCTGCGCTCCCGCAAGGCGAGCCTGAGGCTGGCGCTTGTTTCGGCCAGCGCGCTGATTGCGCCCGCCGCTCTGGCGCAGGGCGTCACGCCCGCCGACAAGCTGCAGTTTACGCACAACGTCATCGGCCTCTCGGTGTTCGCCGCCGGCATTCTGATCTCCGCCACAGCCGCTTTGCTGCACCTGTCGAGCCGGGGCAAACGCGCCGTGCGCGCGCGCCAGATTGCGGCTGAATTATCGGCGGCGCGCGCCGCGCTTGATCGGGCCAGCGCCTTTCTGGCGGTCGAACAGCAAATCATGGTCGCGTGGGGGGCCGCCAGCGACGAACCTGACATTTCCGGCGACGTCTCGCTGGTGCTGGAGGCCGCGCCCGCGCGCAGCGTGCTGGCGTTCGGCGCCTGGCTTGCGCCCGATCTTGCGACCAAGCTCGAGGCCTGCGTCGAGCGACTGCGCCAGCGCGGCGAAAGCTTTCGCCTGCCGCTGCTCACCATTTCGGGGCGACACGTTGAGGCCGATGGCCGCGCCATTGCAGGCCGCGCCGTGCTGCGCATTCGCGATGTCTCCGGCGACAGGCTGGAGCTGGCGCAATTGCGCGAGCGTCACACACGCGCGCTGATGGAGACGGATTCTTTCCGCGCCCTGCTCGACGCAATGCCCGGCGCCGCGTGGATGCGCGACGGGCAAGGCCGGATTGTCTGGGTCAACGCCGCCTATGCCCGCGCCGTGGAGGCGCCGGATGCGCGCGAAGCCGTGACGCGCGGGGCTGAATTGCTGGAGACAGACGCCCGCGAGGCAGCCGCTAAAGCGCGCGGACGTGGACAAGTCTGGCGCATGCGTGCGCCCGCCGTCGTGGCTGGCCAACGCCGCATGCTCGACATTGTGGAGGCGCCTTCGCCAGGCGGCGCGGTCGCCATATCGGTCGATCAATCCGAGCTGGAGAGCGTGCGCGCCGATCTTGGCCGGCAGATGGAGGCGCATGCGCGCACGCTCGATCAATTGTCGACCGGCGTTGCGATTTTCGACCGCGCCAAGCGGCTGGTGTTTCACAATTGCGCCTATCGGCAATTATGGTCGCTGGACGGCGCCTGGCTTGAACATGCGCCAACCGATTCAGAAATTCTCGACCGCCTGCGCGCCGAGCGCCGTCTGCCCGAACAGGCCGATTTCCGCGCCTGGAAGGCTGACGTCATGGCCGCCTATCAATCGACCGAAACAAGCGAGCAGGTCTGGTATCTGCCAGACAGGCGCATGTTGCGCGTCGTCTCGACGCCCAATTCACAAGGCGGCGTGACGTATCTGTTCGACGACGTGACCGACAGCTATCAATTGCAGACGCAATATCACGCGCTGGTGACGGTGCAGGGCGAGACGCTGGACACGCTGCGCGAGGGCGTGGCGGTGTTTGGCGCCGATGGACGATTGAAGCTCGTCAACGTGGCGTTCGCCGC
>CAMCMI010000172.1 GCA_945875875.1 Rhizobium sp. Q54 | reverse complement strand
GAGCCAGCGTCGAGCGGCTGCGATCCGTCCTGCGGGCGTTTGCGCTCAAGCGCGAAGCGATAGCCTTCGCCGCGCACGCTCCAGATCAGCGAGGATTGGCCGGTGGGATCGAGCTTCTTGCGAAGCTTGCTCACCAGAACGTCGACCGCGCGGCTGCTGGCCACGTTCGACTTGCCAAGCACGCGGCGCGCAATCGTGTCGCGCGTCAGAATCTTGCCATCGGCCTCCATGAGGATGCGCGCCAGCAAAAATTCCGAATGGCTGAGCGACACTTCCGGATAGCCGGGGCGCACGATCTTGCGATTCACGAGATCGAGAACAAAGCTGCCGAAGTCGATGATGGAGCCGTAATTGCGGCTGGCCGCAAGGCGCTCAATGCGACGCATGCGCAACAACAACTCGCGCAGGTCGATCGGCTTCACCATGTAATCTTCGGCGCCCAGTTCAAGGCTGATGACGCGATCGCCAACTTCCTCGCGCGCCGAGATGACGAGAATCGACAAGTCGCGATCCGCGTATTCGCGCAGCAGCGAATAGCCGTCGCCGTCCTCGAGCTGCAAATCAAGCAGCATCAGATTAGGCTGCACCGAGGGCAACAACCGCCGCGCCGAGGCCAACGACCAGGCCTCATAGACCTCGTAATTGTTCTTGCGCAGGAACGTTCCAAGCATTTTACGAAAGGAAGATGCATCTTCAACCAGGAGGACTCGACTTGTCATGACTGAACGCTCTTGTTAATCGAGAAAAACCAATCGCGCACGCATGGTGCCGATGACGTGGGGTTCGGCGATGGCGTCACTGGAAGAAAATGACGCCGAAGTCGACGCAGCCGCTTTCAATGCATTGCGAGATGCTCTTGGTCCCATTGATTTGGCGGCTTTGATCGAAGAATGCGTCATGGACATCGACGCTGCGTGCGCATCTCTTGAGGGTGCGCGCTCTGATCTCGAGCGCAGGCCCCATGCGCACAAGATCGCAGGGCTCCTCGCCCAATACGCCTGCCTTAAGGCGGCTGGACTCGCGCTCCGCATCGCCCATGAAGAGAGCGTGGACGCGGCGAGCCTGTCGCCAATTCTGACGAGCCGCGCCCGCACATGCGCAAGAGAATTACAATCTCTTGCAAAGGCGCGGTAGCCAGGATGTGAGTTACGTATGACATATGACGACATGACTACTCAATAGCAGCGAGATCATGACCGTCATGGTTACATTCACAAAAAAGCTTTGGATAGCTTGTATTTATTATAGCAGTCTTTGTCTGTTATTGTCGTAATTTTTACAAAATGGGGGTTTGAGGCGGTTCAGGATTTCGCGCTCTGGCTGCTTGCGGCGTCCTGATCTGGCTCTGCAACATGCTGCGCCGCCCCGTTTTGGCCGTAGTGCCGCAGGTCGCGCAGAAACGCGCTGGACCACCATCGCACGTCCCATCGCCGCAGCGTGCCCGCCATCGCGCTCCAGCGTGCGCAGCGTTCTTCGAGGCTCATGTCGAGCGCGCGGCGAATGGCGTCGGCCACTTCGAACTTGTCGTTGGGGTTGACGATCAGCGCTTGCGGCAATTGCTGGGCGACGCCGGCAAAGCGCGAAAGGATCAGCACGCCTGGGTCTTTGGGATTTTGCGCGGCCACGAATTCCTTGGCGACAAGGTTCATGCCGTCGCGCAGCGGCGTCACCAGTCCAACGCGGGCGATGCGGAAGAGACCCGCCAGCACGTTACGGGAATAGGCGCTCGTCACATATTGAATGGGTATCCAGCCCGGTTCGCCCTTGTCGCCGTTGATTCGCCCGAGCGTCTGGTTCACAGCGCGGCTCAACAGAGCGTACTCGGGCACTTCGCTGCGGCTGGTGGGCGCGATTTGCAGAAACGTCACGCGCCCGCATTGATCCGGGTTGGCCAGCAAAAAACGCTCAAAGGCTTCCATACGTTCCGGAATGCCTTTTGAGTAATCGAGCCGGTCGACGGACATGATGAGACTGCGCTCGCCAAGACTGCGCTGGGTCTGGCGCACAAGTCTGTGCGCGCCCGATTTTTCAGCCGCGCCGGCGAATGCCTCGTAATCAATGCCGATGGGAAACGCTTTCACCCGCGTGCGCTTTCCATCCAGCGCCACTCCATGCGGGCGGATGGCGAACGCTCCCAATTCCTCGATCAATCCACGGCGCAGATTGTCGGCGTCGCGCTCTGTTTGCGTGCCGATGAGATCGTAATCGAGCATCACCCGCAGCAATTTGCTGCATCCGGGCAGGACGCCGAGCACTTCGGGGGCGGGCCATGGAATGTGGTGGAAATAGCCGATGGAATTGGTCACGCCCAGAGCGCGAAGCTCGGAGGCCAGCGGCATCAGGTGATAATCATGGACCCAGATAAAATCGTCCGGCCTGAGCAATTGCGCCAGCGCATGGGCGAAGGCGCGGTTGACCCTTTGGTAGCCTGCGTAATCAGCCCGCGAGAATTCCGACAGGCCGATCCGGTAATGCATGATCGGCCACAGGGCGCGATTGGCGAAGCCGCTGTAATATTCCTGCCTGTCCTGCGCGGTGAGGTCCATCACCGCATATTGCACCGCGCCCTTGTCAATGATCTGGGGCTGGGTTGAGGGCCGCACGGCGACGCGTCCGCTCCAGCCAAACCAGAGCCCTTTATGCGCCTCCAGAGCCTCTTTCAAAGCCACCGCCAGACCGCCGGCGACAGCTTTGCCTGAAGCATCAGGAATGGTGACGCGGTTGGAGACGACCACCAGCCGGGCAGCTCCGGGCCGGACCAGAACTTTGTTTGCAAAGGCGCCGCGTTGCGTTCGATCAAGCTCCCGCAACCCGGCGCCTTGAACGCCTGTTGGGTTAAGAATCATAGACATGTCGAACAATGCGCGCGAAGTTTGTTCGTTCCGTGACCGCATTGGTCAAGGCGGAAATCAGCGCTTTTGCGCGCTTACTGCTGCGGCGCGTTCAGCACCATCGCGCATTCAGGCGGCAATTGCGCCATGATGAGCGGCGCCGCAGGCTTCCAGTTCGGGTCAGGCACGGGGTTCAGCACCGCGTCCGTGAACCAATAGTCGAGCGAGGAATCGCAGCCCTCGCCTTTGGGCGGCGGCTCCTGCGCCCGGCAAGAGGCCTCCCCGGCGGGGCAGGCGATACGAACGTGGAAATGGTAATTATGCCCGAAATAGGGGCGCACCTTCGACAGCCACGAGCGGTCTCCGCGCGTATCGCGGCACAAGGCTTTCTTGATCGCAGCGTTGACGAGGACGCGCTCCACCTGCTTCTGCCGGGCCGCGATCCGCAAAACCTCAATATGGCCTTTTGTAAAGCGGGTCGTATCGACGTCGCGGCGATCCGGGCGCACCATATCGACCGCCGACATTTGCTCACGCTCAGCCCGGCTCAAGACGCGCTGCGGCATCGGCGTCAGCCAGATGTCGGCGTCAAGCCCGATCTGGTGCGAGGCATGGCCGGTCAGCATCGGTCCGCCGCGCGGCTGCGCCATGTCGCCCACCAGCAGGCCGGGCCATACGCCCTCGGCCCTTGCGATGCGCGCAATATCCTGCACCACCGCCACGAGTTCGGGATGGCCCCAATTGCGGTTGCGCGACAGGCGCATCACCTGCCAGGACTCTCCATCAGTCGCCAGCGCCTGCCCCCCGGCCAGGCACCCGCGTGAGTAAAAGCCGATGGAGCGCGCCGCCATGCTCGCGGGCAACGTGCGGCGGGCGAACAATTCCTTTGCCGCGACCTTTGGATCGTCGGGCTTTGCCAAAGGCGGCAGCGGCTTGGGCGCAAGCGAGCCAGGCGTCTGCGACAGGGCGGGCGAGATCGCGCATGCCAGCAACGCGCCCGCAAGCGCGGCTTTTTGCATGATCTTCAGTGTATTCAAGCCGGCCGCCATCTCACATCGCCCCTGTTACAAAACGAATTAGCTTTAATGCGTGATAAACCTTTACGGCTTTTTTAGCTGTACCGTAAGCGCAAACGCGGCGATCCTGTCAGTCAAGTTCAAGATATGAGCTCGATTTATGGGGTTCTGCGTATGATCAGACAAGCTATTGCGGCGGCGATTTTCTCTCTTGCCGCTCTGGCGTACGTCGCGCCAGCCAGCGCCAGGGTACAGATCGAGATCGATCTTGAGCGCCAGAAAATGACCGTCTCCAACGAACGCGGCCAGCGGTTCGTTTGGCCAGTCTCAACCGGGCGCAAGGGGTACCGCACGCCGCGCGGAGAGTTTCGTCCGCAAAGCCTGCGCAGGATGCATCACTCGCGCAAATACGCGATGGCGCCGATGCCGCACTCGATCTTCTTCCACGGCGGCTACGCCATCCATGGCACCAATTCCGTGGGCAGACTCGGGCGCCCCGCCTCGCACGGCTGCGTCCGCCTTGCCCCGCGCGCCGCCGCGCGCCTGTTTGCGATGGTGAAACGCGACGGCGCCCGCATTCGCATCACCGGGACAGCGCCGGCCTACGCAGACATGAGCGAGCATGGCGTAACCTTTGGCGCGTTGCAGCGCGAGCGCGTCGCGCTTGACGCGCCAAATGCGCTGTTCTCGTTCCATCAGGGCGGACCTCAAGATAACCAAATGAGCGGGACCGCCAGTCTGGAATTTCTGGAGATTCTTTCGAGCGCCGACCTCGTTGATTCAGACGCGGGCGAAGAGGGTCTCGATAACTGGACGCTGCGGTCCAATTAGCTCAACGCGTCAATCGTTGAACACCACGGTCTTGCGCCCGTTCAGCACCACGCGATCCTCCAGATGCCAGCGCAGGGCGCGCGCCAGCACGCGGCGCTCGATGTCGCGGCCCTTGCGCACAAGGTCTTCTGGCGTATCGCGATGGCTGATGCGCTCGACGTCCTGCTCGATGATCGGGCCCTCATCAAGGTCCGCCGTGACGTAATGGGCGGTGGCGCCGATCAGCTTCACGCCTCGCACATGAGCCTGCGTATACGGGTTGGCGCCCTTGAAGCCGGGCAGGAACGAATGGTGGATGTTGATGCAGCGCCCCGCGAGCTTTGCGCTCAACCCGTCCGAGAGAATCTGCATGTAGCGCGCCAGCACGACCACGTCGGTCC
Organism: Rhizobium sp. Q54; assembly: GCA_945875875.1. Classification (GTDB taxonomy): domain Bacteria; phylum Pseudomonadota; class Alphaproteobacteria; order Rhizobiales; family Beijerinckiaceae; genus Terripilifer. The sequence continues at coordinate 1,339 of CAMCMI010000172.1, read as the reverse complement.
GCGTGCTCTTGATAAGAGCCCAGACCTCGTTTTCCTGCTCCAGCTTCGTCTGTTTGGTGACCGGCAAATGGTGAAAATCGATTCCCGTGAAATCAATGTTGGAATAGGATTCGCGCGGATGGTTTGAAACGATGGCCGCCAATTCCATCGGCAATTCGCCAATGCGCCAGCGATAGACGAGATCGACGAGGCAATGATCGAATTTGGAGGCCAGAATCATCACCCTTTTGCGGTTGGCGACGTCGCGCATGATCCAGCCCATCGCAAACCGCTCCGCTATGGCCTCAAACCCGCCGCGCAAAGTATTCCCCGAAGTCTCGGTCTCAAAGGTCACGCGCATGAAGAACAGGCCCGTGGCCACGTCGTCAAATTGCTGCGCGTCGATAATGTTGCAGCCGCGCTCGAACAGATAGGTCGAGACGGCCGCCACAATGCCCGGACGGTCGGCGCAGGACAGGGTGAGCACGTAGGAGGCGGCGGATGAGCTGGGCATAAGGCGACCGTTGGCTAAAGCGGGCCCGGATGGGCAACTTGTCTTTAGCGCGCAAAAGCGCCGCGCTCAACCCGGCGGCGTTCTGGTCTTTCTTGTTGAAACTGCGCCAGAATATCGCCAGCTTCCTCCGTGCGCGCCAACAGGCTTCGAGCAATATTCGCCCTCCGCCACATTTGCGCCTATATAAGACCTGAGTTTCCGCGGGATGCCGCACAAGCGCCGCGAGGCGCGCAAGATCGGAAACCTGATGCCCACAATCGCCCTTGTCGACGACGACCGCAACATCCTCACCTCCGTCTCCATCGCGCTGGAGGGGGAGGGTTATCGCGTGCAGACCTATACCGACGGCGCCAGCGCTCTCGACGGGCTGAAGACCAATCCGCCTGATCTTGCGATCTTCGACATCAAGATGCCGCGCATGGACGGGATGGAGCTTTTGCGCCGCCTGCGCCAGAAGTCCGACCTGCCAGTGATCTTCCTCACGTCGAAAGACGAGGAGATCGACGAATTATTCGGCCTCAAAATGGGCGCCGACGATTTCATACACAAGCCGTTCTCGCAGCGGCTTCTGGTTGAGCGCGTCAAAGCAATCCTGCGCCGCGCCAACCCCAAAGAGGCCGCCTCGCAAAAAGAATCCGAGGCGCGCATTCTGGATCGCGGCCTGTTGCGGATGGACCCGGAGCGCCACACCTGCACCTGGAAGGGCGAGCCGGTGACGCTCACCGTCACCGAATTCCTGATCCTGCAGGCGCTCGCCCATCGCCCCGGCGTCGTCAAGAGCCGCAACGCGCTGATGGACGCCGCCTATGACGATCAGGTCTATGTCGATGATCGCACCATCGACAG
>CAMCMI010000171.1 GCA_945875875.1 Rhizobium sp. Q54 | reverse complement strand
TAAGCGGCCCCCGCGCATTGACACCCCCATTGCGCCGCCGTAAGAGACGGCCAATGCCCAGGTGGCGGAATTGGTAGACGCGCTGGCTTCAGGTGCCAGTGGCTTAACGGCCGTGAAGGTTCGAGTCCTTTCCTGGGCACCACCCCTTTCCTTTTTCCCTATAAGGATCAAGAGGGTAAGCTATTTAGCGCCGTTCCGCAGACGCTTGCGGGGCGCTTGGCGCTCTTTTTCCCGCGCCCTGTTTTGTGGCCTGATAGCGGGATAAAATTCTCTCCATCTGGTTGATTTCTTCGCGCTGCGACCTGACGATTTCCTGGCAAAGAATCGTGATTTCAGGATCGCGCAAGCTCGCCTCCCGGCACATCAATATCGCCCCTGAATGATGCGGGATCATCGAGCGAAGAAACTGGACGTCGCCAATCGCCGTCTGCTGTCGCATGAAGACAAAAGCTGCGCCGAAGAGACCGGCAAATCCGATGATAATGACGATGTTTACGGCGCGGCTCTGGTACATGGCGCCCATCATGAGCACCATGAGGATCGCCATCGGCGCGACCATCATCACCGCCATGTAAGCCATATTCAGGTTATTATAAAACTCAGTCGGACCGTCGATCATCGTGAACATCACGAGGTACATGACGATCCCGCTGATCAGCAGATTGAGCGCAAGCATCAGGTAGGCGGATGTGCGCCCCGTCCCGCGATCTGAATGATCCATTTACGTCTCCGCGTTCTTCGCCCGATCAACGTGGGCGATGGCGCAGTCGTTCCGGGCGACAGGCGAAAACGCTTACATAAACTCAACAATAAATTATTTGATTCCAAGCTGGTGCGACACCGCCGCCACAGCCTGTAACATAAACTCAGCTATGCCGCAGATCGCTGTTCCCAGCTGATCGAAATCCCGTAATCGTATCTCCTATAATTACATTCGTAACGCAAAGCTTTGCTGCTTTGGGGCCGCTTCAACGCGCCTCCGGGAATGCGGCTTTGCGCCCGAAATTTCCAGGAGCGTGGCTGTGGAAACGATTTCAAAAATCAAAATTCGTGCACTCTTGGCTCTGCTCGCATGCTTCATGGCGGGCCTGTTCGCCTCCGCCCATTCCGCGCATGCGGCGCCCAAGACCATCACGCTCACGGCGACGTCCACGACGCTGAACGCGCAATTGGACGGACCGGGCCAGCACAACGGCAAGATCATCAATTTCATCGCTGGCGGCGCTGTGCTCGGTTCCGCCACAAGCAATTCGTCAGGGCTGGCGACGATTGCGCTCAGCGCTCTTCCCCCCGGCTCCTACCAGGTCGTCGCCGTCCAGAACGGCAGCGAATATAGCGACAGCAATTCGCTTGGCGTGATCGTTCCCGGCGCCGCCCGCACCTTGAGTCTCTCGGCCAATCCCAGTCCGATGACGTTCGGCGCCGGCCCGGCCACATTGAGCGCGACGCCCAGCGCCGGCGGCGGCGCGATCACCTATGAGCGCGTCTCCGGCCAGTGCACGCTTGCGGGCGCGATCGTCACCTCCACCGGCGCCGGCGAATGCGTGGTTCGCGCGAGCATTGCAGCAAACGGCGCCTACGCGGCGGCGAGCTCAAACGCAGAGACGATCCTCATCAACCGCGCCAACCGGACGATTACGGCGACGGCCAATCCCTACACGATCAGCTTCGGCGGCTCATTGACGCTCGGCGCACAAATGAGCGCAGGCGACGGCGCGGTCGCTTATACGATCACGTCGGGCGCCTGCTCCATCAACGGGACGAGCCTGACGGCGAGCGAGCCGGGCTTTTGCAATTTCACGGCTGCCGTGCCGCAAACGCAAGATTACAACGCCGCGACCTCAGGCAATGTGCACGTGACGATTGAGCCCGCAGAGCGCACGTTGACCCTCACGGCCATGCCCAACCCGACGACGACGGCGACCCCGGTTCTCCTCAGCGCAACGCCCAGCGCTGGCGGCGGCGTCATAACTTATCAATACGTCTCCGGCCCCTGCACATTGTCGGGCGCGAGTTTGACCGCGACCTCGCCGGGAACCTGCGTGGTGAACGCGACCATCGCCGCCGATGGAAACTACGCAAACGCCACGGCAGGCTTTCTCTCCATTGTCGTCAACGAAACCAGCCGCACGCTGAATCTGGCGGCCTCCCCCGGCGCCATCGCCTTTGGCGGTTCGGCCTCGACTTTGACGGCCACGCCCAGCGCCGGCGCGGGCGCGATTAATTACGCGCTTCTGTCTGGCCCCTGCACATTGTCGGGCTCAACTTTGACCGGCGATGCGGCGGGCGCCTGCGTCGTCAACGCCACCGTTGCTGCGGCCGGGGGCTATGCAGCGGCGACGTCCGGCAACGTCACGGTGAACGTGAGCCGGGCGGACAGAACGCTGAACCTTTTAGCCTCGCCTTCGTCAATCGCATTCGGCGCCGGCGCCGTGACGCTTTTGGCCACGCCCAGCGCTGGAGACGGAGCAGTCTCGTATGCGTTCGTATCCGGCCCGTGCACGCTGTCCGGCTCAACTCTCACCCCGACGGGCGCGGGAACCTGCATAGTCAACGCCAGCGTCGCGCAGACGCAGAAATACAATGCGGCAACCTCCAGCAATGTCCCGGTGGTCGTGAGTCCCGCGTCCCGCACGCTCAGCCTCTTCGCAAATCCCAGCCCGATGACGTTTGGCGGTGGTTCGGCGTCATTGAGCGCGACGCCAAGCGCCGGCGGCGGCTCGGTCACCTATCAATACGTCTCCGGCCCCTGCACATTGTCCGGCTCCACGCTCACCTCTACGGGCGCGGGAACCTGCATCGTCAACGCCAGCATCGCCGCTGACGGCGGCTATGGCGCGGCGACCTCAACCAATCTCAGCGTGACCGTCAATGCTGCGGGCCAGGCGCCGCTGACGCTTAACGCGTCCCCGTCGACCATTGCGCTCAATTCCACCAGCGCCCTCAGCACGAGCGGCGGCAGCGGAACCGGCGCCGTGACCTATGCGGTCACAGGCGGCTCCTGCACGATCAACGGCAATATCCTCACCGCAGCCGGGGCGGGCTCCTGCACCGTGACCGCGACCAAAGCTGGCGACGGCAATTACACGCAGGTTGTTTCGTCCGCGATCACGATCACGGTCAATCCCCTGGCGCAGACGATCTTTGTGCAAGCCTCGACCAGCGCGATCATCGTGGCGGGAAACGCAAACCTCACCATCGTCGGCGCGCAGGGAACAGGCGCGCGCTCCTTCAGCGTCGCCTCCGGCCCGTGCACGATCGCAGGCTCCACGCTGACAGGCTCGGGCGTCGGCGCCTGCTCGGTGATCGGCGCGGTCGCCGCCGATTCCAATTATCTTGCCGTAACCTCGGCGCCGATCTCGGTGAACGTGTCGCAAGCCGTGTCCAGTGTCGCGCTCACCGCGTCCGCGAGCAATATCCAGTACGGCGCCAGCGTCACGTTCACGGCAGTCGTGTCGGGCGCATCCCCAACCGGCGCCGTGACTTTCAGGAAAGGCGGCGCAAACCTTGCGACCGTTGCGCTGGTCGGCGGGCAGGCGAGCTATTCCACCAGTGCGCTGGGCACGGGCGCAAACACGCTCATCGCGATTTATGGCGGCGATACGTCGAACACCCCTGCCACCAGCAATACGGTTTCGGTGAACGTCTCGCGTCCCAATCCGGCGCTTGATCCGGACGTGCGCGGCATTGCAATTGCGCAGGTGGGCGCTCTGCGGCGCTTTGCCGAGACGCAGATTGAAAACGTGCATCGCCGCCTTGAGACGCTGCACGAGGAAGGCCTGCAATGCGTCGGCGCCGATTTCTGCGTCACCTACAATCATGGATTGAGCATGGCGCCCGATCAGACGGGCCAGCCTTTTCGCGCGCTGGGCTATGCCGCCGATCCGCGACTGGAGGGGCGCGATGCTGCCTTTAAGGCCGTCGACCTGAGCGCACGCTCGGCTCCAGGCGCGGTCTCCAAATATCTTTACGGCGGACCCGTGATCGTCATCTGGAGCGCGGGCGCGATCAATATCGGCAAATATGAAAACAACGGCGCGCTGATCGACAATCGCTTCAACACGTCGGGCGGGACGGCGGGCGCCGACATGCTGATTGCGCCCGGCTTCAAGGCGGGCATTGCGATGGGCTATGGCCGCGACCGAACGGACGTGGGCTCGTGGGGCTCTAAATCGACCGCGGGCGGATTGGCCGCCACCGCCTACGGCTCCTACCGCGTCTATGGCCCGCTGTTTCTCGACGCGCTTGCTGGCATTGGCGACGCGCGGATGAAATCGCGGCGCGTTCTGCCGGGCGAATTTGAGAACGCTGTCGGCCAACGCAACGGTCTGTATTGGTACGGCTCGGCGGCGCTGACATGGGAGCAGAAATGGGAGCGCCTGTCGCTTGCGCCCTATCTGCGGCTCGACGTTATTCGCGGATCGCTCGATTCTTATGTGGAATCGGGACCGCAGATAGCAGCGCTTTCCTATGACGGCGCCTCGATCCGATCCACGTCAGGCATTTTCGGCCTGCGCGGCGGCTATGACATCCCGATGGATTGGGGCGTGCTGGCGCCAATGGCGCGGCTCGAATATCGCCGCGTGATCGAAAACGACGTCAATCAGGCGCTCTCCTACGCCAATGAAGGCGGGATCGTTTACCCGATGCTGGTCAATGGCGTCTCGCGCAATCTGTTTCAGGCGGGCGTTGGCCTGCGCGCCAAACGCGCCTCCACGGCAACCGATGCGGGCGTTTCGGGCGAGATTGAATATTTGTTTGGAACGGCGGGTTCCGAGTTCACCAGCCATGCGCTGCGCGGCGCAGTCAAAATCGCCTGGTAGGATTTGGGCAGGGGCGCGAACGGGCAAGGCTCCGCCGCTTTGCCTGTTCGCGCCCGGCGCGGGTTTATGCTATGCGCCCGGCGGGGCGGCAGTCGCCCGGGAGCCAGGTTTATGACCATCCGCGTCCATCAGGGCGATCTTCCCGTTGATTTTATCGCCGGGCCAAGCGTGGCCATCGACACCGAAACGCTTGGCCTGCGCCCGCATCGCGACCGGCTTTGCGTCGTGCAATTGTCGCGCGGCGACGGCTGCGCGGACGTGGTGCAAATCGCTCGGGGGCAGAACCGGGCGCCCAATCTGGATCGCCTGCTCGCCGATCCGGCGGTGACGAAAATCTTCCATTACGCCCGCTTTGACGTTGCGGTTCTGTTCAACGCCTTTGGCGTGATGACCACGTCCATCTATTGCACCAAGATCGCCTCCAAACTCGTGCGCACGTATACGGATCGCCACGGCTTGAAGGACCTTGTGCGCGAATTGCTTGGCGTCGATCTGTCGAAACAGCAGCAATCGTCCGATTGGGCGGCGCCTGCGCTATCGGACGCGCAATTGGCCTATGCGGCCTCCGACGTTTTGCATCTGCACGGCTTGCGCCAGCGGCTCGATATGATGCTGGAGCGCGAAGGCCGGGCCGAAATAGCCGCCGCCTGTTTCGACTTTCTGCCGACGCGGGCGCGGCTCGACTTGCTGGGCTGGCCTGAGCAGGACATATTTTCACACGAATAGCGTGCGCAGAGTTTACGAGCCTCTGAATCCTTGTCTGGAACGCCCATGAGCGAGCGCGCTTACGAGCCCGATCAGCGCCGACGCCGCCCTTTGGTGGACCGCAAAGCCGCGTTTGTCGATGCCGGGCGCCATACGCTGGTTGTGCGGCTCCTGCGTTGGGGCATCGTACTTTGCGCAATCGCCGTCGTTCTTGGCGCGGCTGGCTTTGCGCTGCTGGACCGGCTGGGCATGCGGGAAGTCGATTTGACGCTGGCGCGCGCCACCCTCAACGGCACCCGCGTCACCATGGACGCGCCCAAACTCAACGGGTTCCGTCGCGACGGCAGGCCCTTCGAAGTGCGCGCGCGCACCGGCGTGCAGGACGTGCGCACGCCAAAAATCATCGAATTGAACGAGGTCGAGGCCAATTTGCAGACGGCGGACCGCGCATCGGTGCGCGTTCTGGCGCCCGAGGGCGTTTTCGACAGCGGCGCCGACAAGATGCGCCTGCAGGGCGGGGCGGACGCAGTGCGCGTCACCAGCACCAGCGGCTTTGTGATCGTGATGCGTTCGGCTGACGTGGATTTCAAAACCGGCGCCTTGCGCTCGAACGAGCCCGTCGCCGTCACCATGACCAATGGCACGGTTAAATCCGATTCCCTCGACGTGACCGGAAACGGCGCCAGCGTCAGCTTCATTGGCAATGTAAGATCGGTTATCATGCCCGAAGCAGGTCTGAAATCGCCGCCGCCGGATCAGGAAAGAACAGCGCCATGATCTTGAGCTTCCGCTTCCTCAATCGTCACGCGCTTGTCGGCGCGTTCGCTTTGGCCACGTTTTGCACGCCCGCGGCGGCCCAGAAAGCGGGGCCAATGATTCCGGGCGGCAATTCGCGCGCCCC
>CAMCMI010000170.1 GCA_945875875.1 Rhizobium sp. Q54 | reverse complement strand
TCGATGTCGAGCCCGGAATCGGTCTCGTCGAGGATCGCGAAACGCGGCTCCAGCAGCGCCATTTGCAGCACTTCCATGCGCTTCTTCTCGCCGCCGGAAAAGCCGACGTTGAGCGGGCGGCGCAGCATGTCCTGCGCGATGCCGAGCTTGTCGGCGGCGGCGCGCACGCGCTTCATGAAATCTGGCGTGGACAACTCCGCCTCGCCGCGCTGCTTGCGCTGCGAGTTCATGGCGGCCTTCAGGAACGTCATCGTGGTGACGCCGGGAATTTCGAGCGGATATTGAAACGCCAGAAACAACCCCTTGGCCGCGCGCTCGTTGGCGGCCAGATCAATCAGGCTCTCGCCGTTCAGCGTCACGTCGCCAGCGGTCACGTCATAGCCCGCGCGGCCCGCCGCCACATAGGACAGCGTGGATTTGCCCGCGCCGTTCGGCCCCATGATGGCCGCCACTTCGCCCGGCTTCACGCTGAGCGTCAGGCCCTTGAGGATTTCCTTGTCGTCCACGCTGGCGTGGAGATTGGTGATGTTCAGCATTGGCTCATCCCTGGGACAGGAGTCCCTCACAGAATTTCGTTCAGGTTGCGACGTCCATGCACGTATCGGACAATCTCAACGCTCTTATCGTTCGCGCGGTAGAGAATGAGAAACTCGCCGAAACGAATGCTTCTCACGCCTTCCGCTATGTCTGGCCGGCGTCTGCCCAGTTCCGGATATTGCATCAACCAGCGGCTACGCTCGTCAAGGCCATCCAACACTGCGTCAGCGGCGGCAGGGTTATCGCGTGCGATATGAACCCATATTTCAAGCAAGTCTTCTTCGGCGCGTAGCGTCCGCTTCAACGCAGGCCTCACGAGGAAGAAATGCGCCGACGACCTTCCGCTTTGATGTCGTCAATGGATGCGAACCGACCCGATCCACTCTCGACTCCCTCAAGCCAGAGCTTGCGCAATTGCTCAATCTCCGGCTCCTGTTCGCCTTCAACCGCCCAGAGATCAAGCGCCGCGCAAACCACAGCGCTGGGGGAGGCGAACTCGCCACGCTCCACTGCGCTTTGAATGCGCTTGGCCAAGACGTCCGGGACTTTGACGGTGATTGTCTGCTCGCCTGCCATCACCCCACGCTCCCCTCAAGGCTCACGGCGATCAGCTTTTGCGCTTCCACCGCGAACTCCATCGGCAATTGCTGCAGCACGTCGCGCACGAAGCCGTTGACGATCAGCGCGGTCGCCTCTTCAGACGAGAGCCCGCGCTGCATGCAATAGAACAGCTGGTCATCGGAGATCTTCGACGTCGTGGCTTCATGCTCGAACACTGCGCTGGCGTTGCGCGATTCAATGTAGGGCACGGTATGGGCGCCGCATTCCTGGCCGATCAGCAGCGAGTCGCAATTGGTGAAATTGCGCGCGTTGCTGGCCTTGCGGTGCGCAAACACCTGGCCGCGATAGGTGTTGTTGGAGCGACCCGCCGAAATGCCCTTCGAGATGATGCGGCTCGACGTGTTCTTGCCCAGATGCAGCATTTTCGTGCCGCTATCGACCTGCTGCTTTCCGTTGGAAATCGCGATCGAATAGAACTCGCCGCGCGAATGGTCGCCGCGCAGGATGCAGGACGGATATTTCCATGTGATCGCGGAGCCGGTCTCGACCTGCGTCCATGAAATCTTCGAGCGGTCGCCACGACAATCGCCGCGCTTGGTCACGAAATTGTAGATGCCGCCCTTGCCCTCGCTGTCGCCGGGATACCAGTTCTGCACGGTCGAATATTTGATCTCGGCGTCGTCATGCGTGACCAGCTCGACGACTGCCGCGTGCAACTGGTTCTCGTCGCGCATGGGCGCGGTGCAACCTTCAAGATAGCTCACGTAGGAGCCCTTGTCGGCGATGATGAGCGTGCGCTCGAACTGCCCGGTATTGCGCTCGTTGATGCGGAAATAGGTCGACAATTCCATCGGGCAGCGCACGCCCGGCGGGATATAGACGAACGATCCGTCCGAGAACACGGCGCTGTTGAGGGTTGCGAAGTAATTGTCCGTCACCGGCACGACGCTGCCGATATATTTGCGAACCAGCTCGGGATGCTCCTGCAAGGCTTCCGAAATCGGGCAGAAGATCACGCCGGATTTGGCCAGCTCTGCCTTGAAGGTAGTTGCTACAGACACGGAATCGAACACCGCGTCCACCGCCACGCGCGAGCTGGGGATGCCGAGCAGCGCCTCGCGTTCGCGCAGCGGAATGCCGAGGCGATCATAGGTGCGCAGCAGTTCGGGATCGACCTCGTCGAGCGATTGCGGGCCGGACATGGATTTCGGCGCCGAGTAATAATAGAGATCCTGATAGTCGATATTGGGATAATCGACGCGCGCCCAGTCTGGCTCTTTCATCGTGAGCCAACGCCGATAGGCGTCAAGCCGCCATTCCAGCATCCACTCCGGCTCGTTTTTGCGCGCGGAAATAAAGCGGACGATGTCCTCGCTCAGCCCCTTGGGGGCCTTGTCGGACTCGATATCTGTGACGAAGCCGTACTTATAGGCGTCTACGTCAACTGACTTGACCGTTTGAATGGTCTCGTGAACTGCAGCCATTTCCTTCTCCCCCTTGGCGGTTTCAAGGACCGCTGGTTGGACCACACATTTTATACGCGTCGATATCCCGACCCGATCAATCTTTTATCCAGCGCATCACGCCGCCGTTCTGCGCCTGTCTCCAATCCGCTCCGCCACGCGCACATACGCATCGCAAAACGCCTCAATCTCATCAGCCTGCGTGTCGCGCCCCAGACTCACCCGGATCGCGCTCTGCGCCAACTCCGGGGCGATCCCCATGGAAGCCAGCACATGCGAGGCCTTCACCTTGCCCGACGAGCAGGCCGACCCGGATGACACCGCGAACCCTTCAAGGTCCAGCGCAATCAGCAGAGTCGAGGCTGCTAATCCAGATAACCCGAAAGCGGACGTATTAGATAGTCTCGTTACGCCATCCCCGAAGATTATCAGATCGGGCAGGGCGCTTGTGAGCCGCCGCTCCAGTCCGTCGCGCAGCTTTGCAAGCCGGGCCTGCTCGAAATCGTCCTGATCCGCCATGTGCCGGGCGGCGCTTCCGAAAGCCGCTATGCCCGCCACATTTTCAGTGCCTGCGCGCAGCCCGCGTTCCTGTCCGCCGCCGCGTATTTGCATCATCTCGATATTGGCCTGCGGATCGCGCAACACAAGGGCGCCGACGCCCTTGGCGCCGCCAATCTTGTGGGCGGACAGGATCAGCGCGTCAGCGTCCAGCGCTTCAAAGCTGCAAGCGATTCGCCCTGCCGCCTGCACGATGTCGCAGACAACAATCCCGCCGCGCTCATGGACAAGGGCGGCAGCCTCGCGCACCGGCTGCACCACGCCGGTTTCGTTATTGGCTGCCTGCAAGGCCAGCATGACGCGGGCCTCGCCAGCATTCTCAAGCAGCGCGGCAAGCGCGACCAGATCAAGCTGGCCATGCTGATTCATCGGCGCGATGCGAACCTGATCCGCCGGGAAACGATGCCCATCCAGTACGCAGGCATGCTCGCCAGCACTCACCACAAGGAGATCCGGCGCGCGCTTGTCGGCGGGGATAAACCCTTGGCTCAACGCAAGATTAGCGGCTTCCGTACCGCCTGACGTAAAGGTGACGCGGGCAGGGGCGGCGCCCACAAGCGCGGCGACGTCAGCGCGAGCCTGCTCAACGAGCGCACGGGCGCGGCGCCCTTCCTGATGGATCGAGGAAGGGTTGCCGGAGCAATCGAGCGCAGCCACAAACGCATCGCGTGCGGCGGGCAACAGCGGCGCCGTGGCGTTCCAGTCGAGATAAACTCGTTCCCGCCTCATATGCGTCTTGTGTCCCGGTTTGCACGTACTTGCTGAAAATGCTTGCACTCACTGCCAGCCTGCGTGGTAAAAGCCGCTCAGGATCAAAGCAGGGTTCCAGACGCATTTTTTGACGTGAAGCGCGAAGCAGAAAATCCCGGCGAGTCCGGAATGTTTAGAATTATTCTAACATTATTTTCGCCTTTCGCAGCGTCCAAGTCAAGAAATGCGCGTCTGATCCAGCCGCTTTGCAGCATTTTTGGAGACACGATGCCTGAAGTCATCTTCACCGGACCAGCCGGCCGCCTTGAAGGCCGGTTCCATCCCTCCAAGACGCGCGGCGCGCCGATTGCGGTGATCCTACATCCGCACCCGCAATTTGGCGGGACGATGAACAACCAGATCGTCTACCAGATGTATTACGCCTTCGCGGAGCGCGGCTTCTCGGTGTTGCGCTTCAACTTCCGGGGCGTTGGCCGCAGCCAGGGCAATTTCGACCATGGCTCTGGCGAATTGTCGGACGCCGCCGCCGCGCTCGACTGGGTGCAGTCGATCAACCCGGAAGCGCGCGCCTGCTGGATCGCCGGTGTCTCGTTTGGCTCATGGATCGGCATGCAATTGCTGATGCGCCGCCCCGAAATCGAGGGCTTCATCTCGATTGCGCCGCCCGCAAACCGTTTCGATTTCTCGTTCCTCGCCCCATGCCCCTCGTCGGGCCTGTTCGTCCACGGCGATCAGGATCGCGTTGCGCCGCTGAAGGAAGTTATGGGCCTGATCGAAAAGCTGAAGACCCAAAAGGGCATCCTTATCGAGCACGCCGTGGTGAAGGGCGCTAACCATTTCTTCGAGAATTGCATCGACGATCTGATCGGTGAAGTCACCACTTACCTTGATCGCCGCCTCGACAACCCCATCAAGCGGCCAACACCGCAGCGCGCCATAAAGGGGCCGGTGCAAGACGCTTGATCTATTAAGCAAGACGCTTGATCCAGGATAAACAAGCGCTCAAGGCCATGCTCCTTAAACGTGGTTGTCAATAAGTCCGGCGCGTCCTTTACTTGGTTCGGGCTGCATGCAATGTCTGAAAACAGACGAAAGTCTGAATGACCCTCGCAGCCGAATGAGCGGCTGCGGAGGTGAGAGGGGAATAAAAATGGCGGCTGAACGCGCCCAAAATCTGCAGGACACTTTTCTGAACTACGTTCGGAAACAGAAAGTCCCGCTCACTATCTTCTTGGTCAACGGCGTCAAATTACAAGGCGTCGTGACATGGTTCGACAACTTTTGTTTGCTGTTGCGGCGTGATGGGCACTCGCAACTGGTCTACAAGCACGCCATATCCACGATCATGCCAGGTACGCCGATCTCGATGTTCGAGCCGGCGGAAGAGGGCGGGGAAAAACCCCTCCCGTGATTCTGGCTGACGCGGAGCGCGCTTGACCGAAGCAGACACCAGACAAAGAGCCGCCCAGCCCGCGCCCGGGTACGACCCCGAGCGGGCGGCGGCGGAAAACACCAAAGCCCTCGTGGTGGGGCCATACCTCACTGAACGCGCAGCCGTGCGCGCCGCCCAGATCGCCCGCAAGAGCGTGGATGGGCGCGAATTCGTGCGCGACCCCGGCGCGCGCATTCTTGAGGCCGAGGGGCTTGCCCGCGCTATCGACCTTGACGTGGTCGGGCACGAAACCGTCATGCTCACGCAAATTCGCCCGGCGACCTTCATCGGCACCGGCAAGGTGGACGACATCGCCGCCCGGGTTCGGGAGGAGGACATCGGCCTCGTCATGGTCGATTGCGCCTTGTCGCCGGTGCAGCAGCGCAATCTTGAAAAAGCTTTCGGCGCCAAAGTCATCGACCGCACCGGATTGATTTTGGAAATCTTCGGGCGGCGCGCGCGCACCCGCGAGGGCTCGTTGCAGGTCGAGCTTGCGCATTTGGGCTACCAGAAATCGCGCCTCGTGCGCTCATGGACCCATCTGGAGCGCCAGCGCGGCGGCTTCGGCTTCCTTGGCGGTCCGGGCGAATCCCAGATTGAGACTGACCGCCGCCTCATTCAGGAGCGCGTGATCCGCATCGAGCGCGAGCTTGAGACGGTGAAGAAGACGCGCGGCCTGCATCGCAAGCAGCGGCAGGACGTGCCGTACCCGGTGGTCGCGCTCGTCGGCTATACGAACGCGGGAAAGTCCACGCTGTTCAACCGCTTGACGCAGGCGGAAGTGCTGGCCAAGGACATGCTGTTCGCCACGCTCGACCCGACGCTGCGCGCCGTGCGTCTGCCCCACGGAGAGCGCATCATGCTCTCCGATACGGTTGGGTTCATTTCCGATTTGCCGACGCAGCTGGTCTCCGCCTTTCGCGCCACGCTGGAGGAGGTGATCTCCGCCGACGTCGTGCTTCATGTGCGCGACCTGTCGCACGAGGACACGGCGGCCCAGAGCGCCGACGTTGAAAACATTCTCGAAGAGCTTGGCATCGAGCCGCACGATCCGCGCATCGTGGAAGTGTGGAACAAGATCGACTTGCTCGACGACGACCGCCGCATGGCGCTCATCAATTCCGCCCGGCGCGGCCCCATGCGCCAGCGCCCGTTCGTTGTCTCGGCGTTGACGGGTGAGGGGGTCAATGACCTGCTCAACGGCATC
>CAMCMI010000169.1 GCA_945875875.1 Rhizobium sp. Q54 | reverse complement strand
TGGCGCAAGATGAGGCGAACGCGGCGCAGGACAAGCTGGTGGCAAAACTCACCGCCGACATCCTGACGGCCCTCGACGATTCCAAGGCCGAGGAGATCATCTCGATTGATCTGGCCGGCAAGACGGCGATCGCCGATACGATGTTCATCGCCACCGGGCGCTCCAACACGCATGTCGGCTCCATCGCCGACCGCGTGCTGAAGGCTTGCAAGGCCGCTGGCGTCGCATCGCCGCGCATCGAAGGCCTGCCCCATTGCGATTGGGTGCTTGTGGACGCGGGCGACGTCATCGTCCACGTCTTCCGCCCGGAAGTGCGCCAGTTCTACAATCTGGAAAAGATGTGGAGCAGCGACCGGCCAATTGAGTTGCAGGCCGGCGGTCTGGACGCTGAACGGCGCCTGATCTGATCAAGGCTTCGAGCAATCCGATCAAGGGTGCGGGGGGCGCGTGAAGCTCATCATCGCAGCTGTGGGTCGGCTCAAGGCCGGCCCCGAGAGAGAACTGGCCGCGCGCTACGTCGAGCGCTCAGTCGCTTCTTGCCGGTCCGTCGGCCTGACTGGCTTCGAGGTGCGCGAAATCGACGAAAGCCGCGCCCGGCGTATGGAAGACCGTCGCGCAGACGAGGCGCGCGCCCTCCTCGCCCTCCTGCCCGAACATGCGCGCATCATAGCGCTGGATGAACGGGGAAAACATTTAACCAGCGAGGCTTTCGCCGCTGATCTGGGCAAAGCCCGCGATGGCGCTGCCTCCGCCTATGCGCTGGTGATCGGCGGCCCGGACGGTCTGGACGAGAGCCTGCGGGCGCGAGCGGGGCTCGTGATCGCCTTTGGCGCCCTCACATGGCCGCACCAGCTTGCGCGCGTGCTGGCGGCGGAGCAAACCTATCGCGCAATCACGATTTTGGCGGGGCACCCCTATCATCGCGCCTGAAAAGCAAAGCATTGGGACAGGGCGCAAACTGCGCAGTCCGTTGGCGTGCGCGTTTGCGGTCGCCTGCGGCCTTGTTCTGCTTGCCGTCGTCGCGCAGGCGCAGTCCCCGGAGCGCAATCCAAATCTCGACCAGCGTCAGGGCGAATTGCGCGGCGTTGAGGACGATCTTCGCCTCTCGGACGAACAGCGGCGCAAGATTGAGGCCGAGGTTGAGCTGATTCGCAGCGACCGCGCCCGCCTCTCCGCAGCTTTGCTGGCGACCGCCAGCCGCGTGCAGGGGCTGGAGGCGCGCGCCAGCGACGTCGAAAAGCGGCTGGAGGCCTCGCTCGCCGGAGAGGCCGCGATCCGGCGCTCGCTGGACACGCGCCGCAACACCATCGCCGAAATTCTGGCCGCGCTGCAACGCATCGGCCGCAAGCCGCCGCCAGCCATCCTCATCAGCGCGACCGACATTCTGAAAGCCGTCCGCACCGCAATGATTCTGGGCGCATTGGTGCCCGAACTGCGGGCGGAAACCGAAATTCTGGCAGCCGATCTCAGCGAACTGGTGGAATTGCGCAAGCGCATCGCCTCCGAGCGCGACCAGCGCCGCACGGAGCTCAGCGACCTTTCAGGCGAGCGCGAACGCCTCGTCGCCATCATGGACGCGCGGCGCGCCTCGCAAGGGGCGGCCGAGAAGGCGCTGGAATCCGAGCAGGAACGCGCCCGCGCTCTGTCCCGTCAGGCGCTCGATCTTAAAGATTTGATCGCCCGGATGGAGGACGAGACCGACGGCGGAAAGCGCGCCGCAGCCCTGGCCGGAGCCGCCGCCGACGAGCGTCGCCGACTGGCAAGCCTCAAGCCTGACCCCCGGAAGCCTGATTCTGGTGCTGGCGCCGGATTGGGCGGCTCAGGACGCCTGAGCCCGGCGGTCGCCTTCGCGCAGGCGCGGGGCCTGTTACCGCTGCCGGTGTCTGGCGAGATTCGCAAAAGCTTTGGCGCGGCGGATGATTTTGGAGGCAATGAGAAGGGCTTATCCATTGCAGCGCGGCCCGGCGCCCTGGTCGCCTCGCCGTCCGATGGCTGGATCGCATTCTCCGGCCCCTACAGAACCTACGGACAACTCTTGATCATTAACGCCGGCGACGGCTATTATGTCGTATTGGCTGGCATGGAGCGTATTAACGTCGTAGTCGGCCAGTTCGTTCTTGCGGGAGAACCCGTGGCGTCCATGGGCGACGCATCAGGGAAAACCGCAGCGACGATTGCAATTGGCGCGGCGCAACCCATTCTCTATGTTGAGTTTCGCAAGGATGGGGCGGCAATTGATCCGGGCCCATGGTGGGCGAAGCAGGAAAAGGTTCGCGGATAATGCGCAAGGTATCTCTGGTTCTGCTAGGCGCCGCCTTTGGAGCTGCGACCGCTACGGTCGCAACCAACACGCGCCTGATTTCCGCCGTGGTCGCTGCGCCCTCCGAGACGTATCGCAGCCTCAACCTGTTTGGCGACGTGTTCGAAAAGGTTCGCTCCGATTACGTTGAGCGCCCCAACGACCAGAAGCTGATCGAGACCGCCATCAACGGCATGCTGACGAACCTTGATCCCCATTCAAGCTATATGGATCCGAAAAGCTTCCGCGACATGCAGGTGCAGACGCGCGGCGAGTTCGGCGGCCTTGGCATCGAGGTGACGCAGGAAGACGGCATCGTGAAGGTGGTCACGCCCATCGACGATACGCCCGCCTCGCGCGCGGGCATTATGGCGGGCGACGTCATCAGCGCCATCGACGACGAAACGACGCAGGGCCTGTCGCTCAATCAGGCAGTGGACAAAATGCGCGGCGCCATCGGCACCGCCGTGAAGCTCACCGTTTTGCGCGGATCGGGCAAGGAACCCCGCGAGTTCAAGATCACCCGCGACCGCATCCAGATCCGCGCCGTGCGCACGCGTCTTGAGGGCGAGGACATCGGCTATATCCGGATCACGCAGTTCAACGAACAGACCTACGACGGCGTGAAGGCCGCCCTCGCCAAGTTCCAGAGCGAGATTCCGGCCGACAAGTTCAAGGGCTACATCCTCGACATGCGCAACAATCCAGGCGGATTGCTCGACCAGTCGATCTCGGTGTCGAACGCCTTCCTTGAGCGCGGGGAAATCGTCTCCACGCGCGGCCGCAACGCCGAAGAGACGCAGCGCTACAACGCCCGCCCCGGCGATCTGTCCAAGGGCAAGCCGGTCGTCGTGCTCATCAACGGCGGCTCGGCGTCAGCCTCGGAAATCGTCGCCGGCGCCCTGCAGGACCACAAGCGCGCGACCATCATCGGCACCCGCTCGTTCGGCAAGGGCTCAGTGCAGACAATCATCCCGCTGGGCCAGAACAACGGCGCCCTGCGCCTCACCACGGCGCGCTATTACACGCCGTCGGGCCGCTCAATTCAGGCCAAGGGCATCGATCCCGACATCCAGATCCTTCAGGACGTGCCAGACGAGCTGAAGGGACGCGACAGCTCCAAGGGCGAGGCTTCGCTGCGCGGGCATCTGAAAAACGGCGAGGACGAGAAGAGCGGCTCGCAGGCCTATGTCCCGCCGGACGTGACCAAGGACAAGCAGCTTATCGCCGCCGCCGATCTCCTGCGCGGAGCCAAAACCGCCGCGCAATTGATGGAGATCGCCAAGGATGTTTCGAAAGACGCCGAAGCGCCGAAAGCGTCTGCGAACTAGAACGACCAAAAGCGTCGCCGGGCCTGAGCGCCCGGCGGATTTGCGTAGATTTTCGTTTCAGTGATGTGTGACTTTCCAGAACCCGCTGCGCGCCCGTGCGCCAGCGGGCGCGCTGATTCAAGAGATCGCGTTCGGCAAGTGAGTCAGGAGTTGAATACCAGGCGTTGGTTGGAAAAGCGGAGCGCTGTCTTTATGGATCTGAACGATCTCAACAAGCCTCTCGATCTCAATCGGCCGCTCGGACTTGGACGGGCGGCGCCGAGCGCTTCGGCGCGCGCTTTGCAGGGTCTTCCGTGGGGCCGTATCGGCTTTGGCGGGCTTGGGCTTTTGTTCGCCAGCCTGATCGGCTTCGCCATTATCACCGACGACGGCATGGGCGGGGAGCCCTACGCCATCGCGCAGATTGAAGTGCGCAAGCCTGCGCCCGCGGCGCCTGCCTCACCGGCCATCGCCAGCGCAGCCACATCTGGAGCCAATTCCGGCGCCAGCGCCGACGACGTGACCGGCTCGACCATTCGTATCCGGCGCGGTTCGGAAATGGTGGAGGAGGCCAGCGGCGTCAAAGTGGTGCGCCAGGGCGGCGGCTTGGCGCCGGATGCGCTCATCATCGCCATACCGCAGGCCAGCGTCGAAGTCGGGCTTGCGCCGGCGCCTGACCGGCGCCTGATCGAGAAGGGCCGCCATGGCTCGCTCCCGCGCATCGGGCAGGACGGCGCCAAGGCGATGGACGTTTACGCGCGCCCCTTCGTCACCGGCGCCAACATTCGCCCCGGCGCGCCCAAAGTCGCCATCGTAATCGGCGGCATGGGGCTGAACCCCGACGCCACGCAGGCGGCGCTTGGCGTGTTGCCGCGCGCAATCACGCTGGCTTTCGCGCCCTATGGCCCCGACCTTGCCCGCCAGACCGCGCGGGCGCGCACCGAGGGACACGAGGTTATTTTGCAGGCGCCGTTGGAGGGCTTTGGCGGCGAGGCGGAAGCGCCCGCCCATCTTTTGCGCGCCAGCGACACGAGTTCGGAGACTCTCAACCGCCTTCACTGGCACATGAGCCGCTTTCCCGGCTATGTGGGAATCGCCGGTTATCTTGGCGCCAAGTTCACCGCCGATGCGCGCGCGTTCACGCCGGTGCTTTCGGAGATCGCCGATCGCGGCCTGTTTTACTTCGATGACGGCACGTCCACGCGCTCGCTGGCCTTGTCTCTGGGGGCAGATTCCTCGACGCCAATCGTGCGCGCCGATATCGTCATTGATGCCCGAATAGAGGCCATCGACGATGCGCTGATTCGGCTGGAGCGGCTGGCGCGCGACAAGGGATCGGCGGTGGGCAGCGCCAACGGACTGCCCATCGTGATCGAGAAGATCGCCCGTTTCGCCAAAGCGATGGAGGGGCGCGGCATTGCGCTGGCCCCGGTCAGCTCGCTGGCCGCCATTCCGCGTCCCGCAAGCGCGCGCACCAATCAGTAATCAAGCGTTTGTGGAGCGTATGACATGAGCCTTCTTCCCTCCAATGCAAGCCTGCCGCCCTACAGACCCTGCGTTGGAATCACGCTCGTCAACCGCGATGGCCTCGTCTTCATGGGACGGCGGCGCAACAAAAAGCTGGTTGAGCACGTGGCGCCGGGCTTTGAATGGCAGATGCCGCAAGGCGGCGTCGATCCTGACGAAGATCCCTATCTGGCCGCCATTCGCGAATTGCGCGAGGAGACCAACGTCTCCAGCGTGTCGCTGATCGCCGAGGCGCCCGACTGGTTCGCCTACGATCTGCCGCCCGATATTGCGCAGCAGGCATGGGGCGGGCGTTATCGCGGCCAGATTCAGAAATGGTTTGCGCTGCGCTTTGAGGGCGAGGATTCGGAGATTGACGTCGAGCGTCCCGACGGCGGCAGGCACAAGGCCGAATTTGACGCCTGGCGCTGGGAACGACTGGAGCGTACGCCGGGCCTCGTGATCCCGTTCAAGCGCCCGGTCTATGAGAAAGTCGCCGCCGCTTTTGGTGCATTGATTACCTGAGCGGCGCCTTGGGCGCCAATAGCCCGATAAACAAGCTTGCAGCACTGCCGCGCCCGAGCGATTGTGGCTGCGCAACAAATCATTGGGGGCGATGATGCTGGATAAATATTTTCAACTTGAAGCGCACGGCACGACCGTCAAACGCGAAGTGCTCGCCGGAATAACCACCTTCCTGACGATGGCCTACATCATCTTCGTCAATCCATCGATCCTTCAAATTGCGGGGATGGATTTTGGCGCGGTGTTCATGGCCACCTGTCTGGCCGCCGCCTTCGGCAGCGCCTTCATGGGGCTTTACGCCAATTATCCCATCGCGCTGGCGCCGGGCATGGGGCTCAACGCCTATTTCACTTTCGGCGTCGTCAAGGGCATGGGCTATACGTGGGAAGTGGCGTTGGGCGCCGTCTTTATTTCAGGCCTTCTGTTCCTGCTGATATCAGTGGTGAAGCTGCGCGAATTGCTGGTCAACGCAATCCCGATGTCGATGAAGCTGGGAATTGCGGCAGGCATTGGCCTGTTTCTGGCGATCATCGCGCTGAAAAACGCAGGCATCGTCGCCGATCATCCAGCAACGCTTGTGACCATGGGCAATGTCAAAAGCATGCCGGTTCTGCTGGCGGCTGTGGGCTTTGCTCTGATCGCCGCCTTGTCGGCGCGCAAAATTCCCGGCGCCATCGTGATCTCGATTTTGGCGGTCACCGCCATTGCAGTCGCACTCGGAATAGCAGAGTTCAAAGGCATAGCCTCGGCGCCGCCATCCATGGCGCCGGTGTTCCTGAAGATGGATTTGAAGGGCGCGCTCGACGTCGGCCTGTGGACCATCATCTTCGTGTTTCTGTTCGTCGATCTGTTCGACAACACCGGCACGCTGATCGGCGTCGCTCATCGCGGCGGCTTCCTCGACAAGAACGGCA
>CAMCMI010000168.1 GCA_945875875.1 Rhizobium sp. Q54 | reverse complement strand
GGAATTTCCTTCAGCAGATTTTCCATCTGCGCCGAATAACGGTTCGTAAAATCGAGCGTCGCTCCTTCTGGCGCCAGACCCGTCGTGAACAAGACGCCCCGGTCTTCAAGGGGCGCAAGCTCCGCCTTCAGGCTGGTGAGCAAGAAGTAGCCGGCGCCGGTGACGCCCAGCGCGAGCAGCATGATGACTGACTTGATTGCGAGCGTGCGCTCCAGAAGGCGCCGGTAACCACGATTGAGACCTGTCAGCCCGTTTTCTATCAGGGTGAAGAGACGCCCATGCGACTGATGCGGCTTCAGCATTTTCGCGCACATCATCGGGCTCAGCGTGAGCGCGATGAAGCCTGACACCATGACGGCGCCCGCCAGCGTCAGCGCAAACTCCGCAAAGAGCTTGCCTGTTCGTCCCGGCGAGAACGCCACCGGCGCGTACACGGCAGCCAGCGTCAGCGTCATGGCAATCACGACGCCGGACAATTCCCGGACACCTATAATGGCGGCGCGCACCGGCTCCAGTCCGTCTTCAATGTGGCGGTGAATGTTCTCCAGCACGACGATGGCATCGTCCACCACAAGCCCGATGGCGAGCACCATAGCCAGAAGCGTCAGCGAATTGATCGAGAAGCCCAGCGCCGACATGATGGCGAAAGACCCGATCAGCGACAGCGGAATCGTGACCAGCGGAATAAGCGTTGCGCGCATCGAGCGCAGGAAAATGAAGATCACGATCACGACCAGAAGGGCCGCTTCTGCGATGGTCTTGTAAACGTTCTTGATGGACTCCTCGATAAACACCGAACGATCATAGCTCACGTCGATATTCATGCCGGCCGGGAGATCGCGCCGGATGTTTGGCAGCACCTTTCGCAGCGCAAGCGAAACGTCCAGCGGGTTGGCCGTAGCCTGTTTGACGACGCCCAGGATCATCGCCGTCTCGCCTTTGAAAGTCGAAGTCCTGCGCTCGTCGGCAGGCCCCAGTTCAACGCGGGCGATGTCGCTCAGATAAACCGGAAACCCGTCAGCGTCCTTCACAACGACGCGGCGGAATTGTTCAGGCGTCGACAGTCCCGTACGCGCCAGAACGGTGAATTCACGGTCGGGCCCCTCAATGCGGCCCGAGGGTACTTCGACATTCTGCTGGCGCAGCGCGGTCTCAAGATCCTGCACCGTCAATCCGTGTGCGACCAGCCGGAGCCTGTCGACCCAGATACGCATTGCGTATCGCCGTTCGCCAAAGATGCGGACCTCTGACACGCCGGGAAGATTTTGCAATTGATTGCGGATGAAGCGCGCTGCGTAATCAGACAATTCAAGAGATGTATGCCGATCGCTCAGAAGCGCGATATTGACGATAGCCTGGGCGTCCGCCTCCACCTTCGCGATAACCGGCTCTTCGGTCTCGGCCGGCAATTGCTTGCGAACCCGGCCAACGCGATCACGCACATCGCTGGCCGCAGTATCAGGCTCGGTGCCAAGGCGAAAGCGCACCTGTATCTGGCTTTCCTCGGGACGGCTGCTCGACGTGATGATCTCGATGCCGGCGATGCCGGCGATGGACGCTTCCAGAACCTGCGTGACCTGGCTCTCGATGATCTCCGCGCTCGCGCCGGGATAGGACGTGCGGACGTTGACGACCGGCTGATCTATATTGGGATATTCGCGGATCGTCAGCGAGCCATAGGCGACGAGCCCGCAGAGCAGGATCAGCAAGCTCAGAACCGTGGAGAAGACCGGACGCCGGATGAAGAATTCAAACATGGCGCCTATGTTCCCGTCGCGCTTTTAACGATTCTGACGGCGACGCCGTTGCGCAGACGCTGCTGGCCCGAGAGGATGACGATATCTTCTGGAGCGAGGCCCTCACGCACCTCGACCTCCCCAGGCATGCGCTGGCCGAGAACGACATCCACCTGCACGGCGCGCCCGTTGACGACCTTGTAGACGAGCGTACGCCCGGCAAGCGGAAAGATGGCGGATTCGGGCACGATGACAGCGTTCGACCGCGTCTGGGTGACAACGCGCAAGCGGGCAAAAAAGCCCGGCGACAGCTTGCCGTCTGGATTTGGGACTGTGGCGCGCAGACGCATCGCACGACCGTTCACGTCGATGATCGGGTCGATGGCGTAGATCTTTCCCTGGAAACTGACGTCGGGCGCCGCGTCCGGCTCAATCAACACCACCTGTCCCACACGAATCCTCGGCGCATTAAGCTCCGACACGCGGAAATCGACTTTGAGGGGGTCCACCTGAACAAGATCGAAAATACGCTGGCCGGGCGCAACAAACGCTCCCGGGCTCACAGCCCGCAATCCCACGACGCCGGAGAACGGGGATCGAAGCGTGGTCTTCTGGAGGCGGGCCTCGGCAAGCGCGAGTGCGACCTGAGCGGCGCGCCAGGCGGCGTTCGTCTCGTCGCGGGCGCGCGTGGTCCCGCTGCCCTGATCCGCCAGCGTGGTTGCGCGCTGACGGTTGGCGCTGGCCAGGGTCAGGTCGGAGCGCGCCTTGTCGAGCTCGGCCTTCAGGATGACGGGATCAAGCTCGACTAAAATGTCGCCTTCATTGACGCGCACGCCTTCGCCAAACGGTATTGAGGCGATCCGCCCGGCGATCTCGGGCGCGATGGCTACGGATTCGTTGGGCTGCAGCGATCCAACGGCGCGAATGTCTTCGATGACCTCGCCGATCTTGACCTTCTCCGCCTCAACCGAAACCCCCTGAGATCGAGTTTCCTGCGCCTGCGTAGGCGCTGGCGTCACCTTGGAAAGGTAATCCTGCAAGGACCCGGAGCGCACAAGGAAGCCGATGGCCCCCAAAACGAGAGCAATACTCACAAGCCAGGTCGCGGCCTTCTTGCGCATCAAAACCCACCCTGCGTTTTACGTCAAGTTTCTGCTTATCAACTGTTTATAGAGGTTTCAACCTCTGAGGCATCCCATCATGCTGCAGACAGGGCGCCGTATCGAAACATCCCCAGCTGCGCTGCAGCTACGAGCGCGGGAGATCTCGGCCATAAACAACAAAAAACCCGCCAACTTTTTGAGTTAGCGGGCTAATTTTGGTTGCGGGGACGCGCAACGACCTTAACCGAACAGTTCTCGTCATCGGCCGTACAATACGTCCCGACCTTTAGTGCAACTACTAAACTGCGAGACGGTCGCCCTGAAGTAGGGCGAGCAGCAATGAAACAGCCTTTGTAGCCGTGGTTTCCTGCCGCTTTCACTACATATCGTTTCACCCGTGGCAGCCGCGGTATTTGATTTGCACACGGGCTTGAGACGTCACTGCGCTTTGTATTGCGTATTCCATTCAATCACTTATTATTATGTAATATTAATGGGAGGAGACACGGCGTATGGCCAGCTTGGCGCTTAGCTATCTAGCGCATGCCGCTTTCGTCGGCACCGCAGCCAATGACGTTCTCGCCGTTTCAGCGCAGACGCAGATGTCCAACATTCTCACCGTCGACCGCCTTATCGAGCACACATCTATGGCTCCCGCTCTCAGAGAGAGAAGGTCAGCGTATTCGTGCGCGGGGAGCACATTACGCGCAAATGAAATGACTATAGGGGAAGCCAATGGACCTGCGCGAACGCGGTAAATGGCAAGTGAAGGCCGCAGCGGCGGGTGCGGCTTTGGCTATATCGCTGCTCACGGGATGCTCCGACAGCGGCTCAGAGGTAGCCAAGCTTGATCGACGCATTGACGAATTGTCGCGTGAACTGCGTCAGGCGCGTACCGAGACTCAGCGCGGCAATGAGCGCGTAATTGCAGCGCTGCAAGAGCATTTTTCACAAGGTGCCGGCTATTCGTCGCCTTCTTCGCCTGCTGGGGCGGCGGCCGCGGTCGACAGGGAGCGCGGGATGGAGGCATCAAAAGCCTTGCAAGCGGCGCAAACCACCATGAGCGAGCGCATGTCGTCCGTGCCGCTGACAGGCGATCCTGACCTCGATTTTCTTGCGCAAATGATACCGCATCATGAAGGGGCCATCGACATGTCGAAGGTGTTGCTGCAGCACGGACTGCGTCCGGAAGTGCGCCGCCTCGGGCAGGAGAT
Organism: Rhizobium sp. Q54; assembly: GCA_945875875.1. GTDB lineage: Bacteria > Pseudomonadota > Alphaproteobacteria > Rhizobiales > Beijerinckiaceae > Terripilifer. The sequence goes on along the minus strand of CAMCMI010000168.1, from coordinate 2,551 downwards.
TATCGGCCATCAGCAGGCCGAAATCGAAATCATGAAGCGTTGGCTCGACGCGGTCAGTCGATAGGCTTCAGCCCTCCAGCAAACCTTGCCGCGCGGTCTTGGCGAATATCCACCGCGCAAACATGAGCACGGTACCGCCCAGAACAAGCGCCAAAACGCCGGCCACCGCGCCTGTCTCCCACGATACCGCAAGCCGCGTGGGTAGGTAGTTTAGCACCGTCTGCAATTGCCGCAGCTCCCAGATCAGCTTGGTGATGCCATAGCCCACGAGCAGGGCCACGCCGCCGCCTATCACCAGGCCAAGGATGGAAGGGCCCAGCACATTCGGCAGGAAGAAGCGCACGACATCCGCAGGGCCAGCGCCACGTATCCGCAACAGGCCCAACGTGCGACGATCTTCGAGGTAATTAGCATAAGCGACGGCGTAGATGCCGATGAGCGCAAGCAGGAACCCGCCCAGCAGATAAATCTGCACGTTCTGACGCGCCAGATAAATGTACATGTCACTACCGAGCCGCGTCATCTCGGATGAGATGTCGCGCACATCAAGTGGCTCGAGGCCGGAAGCGGCAATCACGCGCTTGCGTAGATCAACGCTGTCGACGCCCTGCTGCGCAGCTACGGAGACGATGATCCGCGGGACAAGGATGTCAATGTCCGCGAGCGCCTTCTCGTTCTGGGCGCCCACGAGATAGGGCGCGTTCGTGAACAGATGATTGAGATAATCAACGCGTGCAGCGACGAAGCCTTCGCGGTCGTTGACTGTGCGTAACGGCATGCCGGGCAGGAAGAGTAGCGATCCGCCATAAGGCATGCGTTGCAGCTTGCCATCAGTCATGCGCCCGACCGGCATCATCTCGCCCATAGCTTTCTTGTAGAAAGCGCCAACAGGCGCCGAAGCCAGAATACGGCTGTCGTTCAGGCGCTCCAGCGTCGTTGCAAAATCCTCGCCCTGTCCAAGCGCCGGTTCAGAATAGGTAGCTTCCAGGTGGCGTTTGGGCTCGGGCACGAGATACATCGGCAGTCCGGAAAACCCGCGATCAGGCATAAAGAGGCCATCAACAAGTCCTTCAACGAGATATGAAACGCGGCGCACGCCGCGCTCTGCCTCAATGCGCGTGATCAATGGATCAAGCTTTTGCCGCAGCGTTTCGAGCCGCTCTCGCAAACCTCCGCGAGCCTGCGCCTCGGAAGGCATGAGATCAAGAGCGTTGATTGTCATCTGCAAGTCGGAGCCAAGTTGAATACGCGCCCCGCGCTCCGTCTTGTTATCGAACACCGCCGTCATCACAGTCGGATAAAGCGCAAGGCTCGCCATGAGGCCAACGATGAGCAAAAAGCTCGCAGCGCGGTGCCGCCGGATTTGCATGTGCTTGACGGCGACGTCCTTCAACGGCCCGGCGAGTAACGCCGCTACTGGCGTCATAAGCGCCGCCATCAGACGTTTGCGCGACGCGATGAGGGTTACAAGGCCGTAGATAAACATCGGGAAGGCGACGAAATCCAGCGTGCGGTCAAGATCGGCAACCACGGGCGCCGTGATGAAACTGGTGAGGGATTTGTTTAAAATCCAGCCCGACACTTTCGCGCCGCCAAATAACAATGTGAAGGCCTGCAGCACGCCAAAGCGCACCTGGGCGCCGTCAAACTCGCCACCTTCAACACGACGCGACGCTTGAAGCGGAGAGACGCGTGAGGCCTCGCGCACGAAACGACGCCCGACCATGAGCGCGATTGCGACGCCAACGATGATAAAGACGCCAAGAATTCGCGGATCTTGTATTTTCGCCGTCAACGCAAGCGAGGGCAGTCCTCCGTAGTAGATGAGCAGGGGGAAAATGGTCCCCAACACGGCGCCCGCCACGCCGCCCGCCAATCCGCCGGCGGCAATCGCGATAAGCATGGTCTGTCCAATGAGCCGTCCCGGGGCGCCGCGCAGCCGTAGAAGCCCAAGCGTGCGACGCTCGTTAAGCATCAAAAGACCAGACAAATTGGCGAGCAGTACACCGGCCATGAGCAGAAGCGGCAGGGACACAAGGAGACTGATCAGCGCAATCTTCTGCGCGATGTCGTTCATGCGGATAAACATCGTGCCGAGGTTGTGATCCACTGCGGCCGCTGCCGTCTGGTCCTGCACGCCATCAGTGAGCCGGCTGCCGGCAGCGATAATGCGTGTCAGCGAGCCCTCAATATCCCATCCGGAGACTATGCTGGCGCGATCAAGTTTTGCAAGATGAATGATCTCAGGGAAGTATTCACCCGGGCTCCCATGAATGTCAGCATGGCCTTGCTCATGCATGAAACCGCGCGAGACGGCGTCGAACTTGAGGATGAGCGAAGGGTCCCACGGCAAGACGAGGATCATGCCGAGTTCGGGCACGAGCGTAGGCGAACTTGTCTGTTCCAAATACCAGCGGTTGAGCTCGGTCGAGTCGATGCGGATCACGCGCTCGATGCCGGTGCGTATCGTGGTAACGCCAAGCGGATGCTTGTGCTGGGCGTCCACTTCCAACGCCTGATCCTTGGGCTGCACCACAAGTTCAAATTTCTT
>CAMCMI010000167.1 GCA_945875875.1 Rhizobium sp. Q54 | reverse complement strand
AAGGCGACGCGCTGCGGCGTCTGCCTAGATAACAAGCCGGCAGCGGGTCCGTATCACAACCGCTCCGAAGCTTCCGAAAAAACGGCCATGACGCTGGCTTGTTTCTCTTTAGGTTACCTCGATCATCAAGATCGTTACGTCGATGACTTACAAGAAACCCATAGGGAAATTTCGTTTTCGTGTATGTTGCGCCCGTCGCCAATGCAGCGACGGGAGGGAACAGAATGGCCGACCTATCAGACGCCGATAAGAAGATTCTATTCGGCGATAATTACAAAGAGCTTGCAATGCAGGCGCAGATCGCCAGCGGCGTCACCGACCGCATGAAAGCAGCGCAAGAGAGCGCCGCCAAGATGGACGGACTGGCCAAAGCCGCGATCTTCTTCGCAGTGGTCGCCACACTGATTCTCGGCGCCAATTACTTTGCGACGTCGTTCCCCTACAGCCAGACGCTTCAATTTATCGCCGGTGCGACGCTCGCCGTATCCGTCGTCGTCTACTTTCTGGCGAACGGGAAGAAGAACTCAATTCTGGCGGCCGTCGCCTGATTTAACGAGCAGCAGCTCCATCTGGACCGCGCGCCCTTTTCCGGCATTGAAAGATGCGCGCGAGGTCGCGCGCGGTCCAAAGGGGCGCTTCGCCTAGCGCGGCGCTCAGAAGATAATGGCTCCGTTTGGACCGCGCGCGGCCGCGCGCGCTTATGAACTGCTTCCTGCGCGCCGCTGACTATTATCGCCAAGCCGAATTCCATCTGGAGCCAGACGATCCACGCCGCCTGCCGACCTTTGAACACATGGAGGCATGCAGCCACAAGTTTCTGCAATACCTGAACCCACGAGGCGAAATCGTCGAGATACCCGACGAGAACGGCGTCTCTCTCTGTGGGTATTTCGTGCGGGCGCCGTTTCCGGGCGACAAACTACCGGTGCTGATCTGCATGGGCGGTCTCGACAGCATCAAGGACGAGATGTGGTTCATGCAGCCGCACGGCTGCCTGCAGCGCGGCATCTCGGTGCTGATGGTGGACATGCCCGGACAGGGCGGCACGCTGCGCCGCCACGGTGTGGTCAACAGGGTCGACACCGAAGTCCCTGTAGGCAAATGCATCGACTGGCTTGAAAAGCGGGCGGACGTCGACGCCGCGCGCATCGCGGTGTGCGGATCGAGCCTTGGCGGCTATTACGCCGCGCGCGCTGGCTGTTACGAGCATCGCCTCGCCGCCTGCATCTCGCATGGCGCAATCTGGTCCATCACGGACATCAGGGGCGGCAAGGGTGAAGATTTCGGCCTCGCCATGCACGCTCGCACAAGCAGGGCTGGATGAGGCCAGAACGGAAAGGACGGAGATTCCCAATTCATCCGCCAGACACAAAGCGCGTCATTCAGCCCGGCTCGGAAACAGTTAGCAGGCCTGTCACACCGTGCTTGTCAATGAGGCTGGCCACGAGACCGCTCATCTTGGCGTTCTCTATGAAAGTGCGCACAAGAGCCGCGCCTGCCGTATTGCCCGGCTTCGTGCCAATAGACTGCTGCACCGCCGTGAACCGCCCCGGCAGGATGGACGAGCCCGCCATTTTCTTCATGTCGTCGAGAAGCGCAGGACGCAACCCTGCAAGGACGTCGAGTTTCTCATTCTGAAAGAGATCGAAGGCCGCACCCAGCCCGTTGGCGCGGACCAGCTCTGCGTTTTTGATTGTGCGCGTCAGATAAAGATCATACGCGCTTCGCGCCGAAACCGCGATCCGCACACCCCTGCCGTCAACCTCGTCGATGCTCGTAAACTTCGAGCCGGGAGGCGCGAGGTAGGTGGCCTCGATTTCCACATACGCGGGCGCAAAATAAATTGTCTCCGCCCGCACGGGCTCAACTGCAATCAAGCCGATATCCCACTCGCCGCGCGCCATTGCGTCTGCAAGCTCGCCGGGGGATGGATAGGTGACATAGCAAACCTGGACGCCGAGTTTATCAGCGATACACCTGGCCATGTCCGGGGAGACGCCCTGCGGATCGCCGTTAGCAGCTCTACCGGTCACGAGCAGCGGGTTGGAGAGATTGATCGCCGCACGCAGCACGCCTGTTGGGGCTAGTTCCTTCAGCGCTGCCGGATCTGTCATATCGACCTCCCTTTGAAGCCCCTTGGGCTCTATGTTTACTGCGCCATACATCATGCCTGCAGCAAACACCCGACTGTTTATAACCGAGCGCTGTTTTTGACGCGCCCTGTACCTGCACTCGCGCCTTTTTAATCATTGGGAGCCCGGAATAGTGAAGGCGGCCCGAAAACCACAGAAACATGATCTAAGCTAGACTTATACACATGTATCACCAGATAAATCTTAACGTTACGTTTACCTTGTTGCACAAACGTGGAGCTTCGGCTTACGAACAAGTGATGCGGGGCTGACGCTTGGATCAATAAGGCGGAGGCGACTTGGGGGTAAAAATGACCGAGGCAATTCTTGGAATTGGGCTTCTCTGTTTCAGCGCAAGCCTCTGGGTGTTCGCCCGCGCTTTGCGTTACAACACAATCTTGCCGGGAGCGGCTGACCAGATCATCACGAGCGCCCAGTGGGCGCACCTGCGCCACCGCGCGGTGGAAAAGAGAGATTCAGCCCCCCGGCGGCAGGGCCTTCAAGCGCCCAACGGTCGATTAAATTAGCGTTCACGAACGCCTGACTTCAGCTCGGCAAATTCTGTTCACGCTACAGGTAACGTCAGCGGCCCGCAGCTCTATGGCTTTGGAGAGCGAGACCGACGGCGGGTATCGCCAGCAGAAGTTCCAGCGTCCGCACCGGCTGCTTCTGCCGCCGCAACCTTGCGCTTGACCGCGATAAAGCTGTCGGGGCTGACGGAAATGGAATCGATGCCGCATTCGACCAGGAATTCGGCGAATTCCGGGTGATCGCTCGGCGCCTGACCACACAATCCAATCTTGGCGCCGGCTTCGCGCGCCTCGCGGATCACGCTGCCGATCATCCACTTCACGGCCTCGTCCTGTTCGTCGAACAGTTCCGCAAGTTCCTCGGAATCGCGATCCACGCCGAGCGTGAGCTGAGTGAGATCATTGCTGCCGATGGAGAACCCGTCGAACCGTTCGGCGAACCGCTGCGCCAGAATGACGTTCGAGGGGATTTCGCACATGACGTAGACTTCAAGATCGTTCTCGCCGCGCCGCAGGCCGTTCCCGGCCATAACCTCAAGGACCCTGTCCGCCTCCTTGATCGAGCGGCAGAAAGGGATCATCACGATGACATTTCGAAAGCCCATTTCTTCACGCAAGCGGCGGATCGCCCTGCACTCCAGCGCGAATCCCTCGCGATAGCGTGGCGAATAATACCGCGACGCGCCGCGAAACCCGATCATCGGGTTTTCTTCTTTCGGCTCGAAGGCGGTGCCGCCAATGAGGTTGGCGTATTCGTTGGTTTTGAAATCGCTCATGCGAATAATGACCGGCTTGGGATGCTGAGCGGCGGCAATGCGCGCGAGGCCGCGCGACAGACGATCAACAAAATACTCCGTCTTGTCCGAATAGCCCCGGGTGAGATCGGCGATTGTTTGCTTGGCGCCCGGATCTTCGAGCGTATCGAAATGCACCAGCGCCATGGGGTGAACCTTGATGTGGTTGCTAACCACAAACTCCATGCGCGCAAGCCCGACCCCATCCGCCGCAATTCGCCACCAGCGGAACGCCGCTGCCGGATTTCCAAGGTTGAGCATGATCTGGGTGCGTGTTTGGGGCAGATTGCTGAAATCCAGCTCTTCAACAGCGAACTCCGCGAAACCCTCATAGACAAAGCCCTGATCGCCTTCCGCGCAGGACACTGTGACCTCCTGTCCATCAGACAAGAGATGCGTCGCATCGCCCGTTCCCACAATGGCCGGCAGACCAAGCTCGCGGCTGACGATGGCCGCGTGTGACGTGCGTCCCCCGCGATCAGTGACAATCGCGGCCGCCCGCTTCATGATTGGCACCCAGTCGGGGTCTGTATTCTGCGTCACAAGAACAGATCCATCGACGAAACGATCAATATCGCGGGCGCTCTCGATGAGGCATACGGGGCCGGTGACGATTGCTTCGCCGATACTGAGGCCGGTAACAAGTTTGCGTCCCTTCGATTTGATCCGATAGGACTTGTACTCGCCCACTCCCCTGCGGGATTGCACTGTTTCAGGCCGTGCCTGAACGATGAACAGATCGCCGGTCTCGCCGTCCCTGGCCCATTCGATATCCATGGGGCAGCCGTAGTGCTCTTCGATCACGCAGCCCCAACGGCCCAGCGTCAGGATATCCTGATCCGTCAGGACAAACGCGGCGCGCTCCGCCTTCGAGGTCGGCACGATGCGCGTGGGTCGGTCGCCTTCTCGCGCATAGATCATCTTCTGCATCTTTCCGCCCAGCCGCTTTTCGACGATTGGAATCAGCGAGGGCTGCGCCAGAAGGGGTTTGAACACCTGATATTCGTCTGGATCGACCGTGCCCTGAACGACGGTCTCCCCAAGCCCCCAGGCAGCGTCAATCACCACAATCTTGTCGAAGCCCGTTTCAGTGTCGATTGTGAACATGACCCCGGCGCTGCCGACGTCCGAGCGCACCATGATTTGAACGCCGACCGAAAGCGCAACCTTCAGGTGATCGAAACCTTTGGTCTGCCGGTAGCTGATGGCGCGGTCCGTAAACAGCGACGCAAAACAACGGCGGCAAGCGTCGAGCAAGGCAGCTTCGCCGCGGATATTCAGAAACGTCTCCTGCTGTCCGGCAAAGCTGGCGTCGGGAAGATCCTCGGCGGTTGCGCTTGAGCGAACGGCTACGGCGCCGTCTGTTTTGCCGACGCGGCGACAAAGCTCCCTGTAGGCCTCGCTAATGGCGGCGGCGGTATCGCCTGGCCATTCTGCGCGAAGGATTGCGCGTCGGACGGTCTGCCCAACCTCAGGCAAGGGGGATCGGCCCGCCTGCAAATCTTGCAATTGGGAGACGATGAGCTCCCTGAGTTGGTTGGAGTCAATGAAGCGCCAGAATGCCTGCGCCGCAGTCGCAAAGCCCGGCGGAACCGCAACTCCGCGCGCGGCGAGATGGCGCACCATTTCACCCAGTGATGAATTTTTGCCGCCCACAATCGCGACATCGGCGCGCCCGAGTTCCTCAAACCAGATGACCTCGTCGGCTCGCGTGGACATCGCTTCCTCCTTGGCAGATGCGGTCTTGGCAGATGCGGTAGCCGCCGCTGTGACGGAAAGAAGATCGAGGAGGCAAGTCTAAAAGCGTTTCCCGGTTCACTGAAATCAACAACAAATTATATTCGTCGCTATTGTCGGCGCTTTGATTTGGGTCACTTGCGAACGCAACAAAGCTCCCCTTACGGTCTGCGCCATTACATCCGTCGTAATGGAGCAATGATGGTATTGTATGCGTTGTCGTCACTGCAGCCGCCGATGGCTGCACGTTCCCTGCCTTGCTAATTGCCGCACGAAGCTGCGGAGCGCAGGCGATAACGTCCGACCGATCAGGAGAGATCCATGAAGGTGGCTGTATTCAGCACTAAGTCATACGATCGTCGATTTCTGGATCTCGCCAACGTTCAAGGACGACACCGCCTGAATTATTTCGATGTGCGGCTCTCAGGCGAAACAGCCGCTCTCGCGCACGATGCGGAAGCAGTTTGCGCTTTCGTGAACGACGAGATTGACCGCGCCGTTTTGAAAGAACTTGCAGGCCGCGGCGTGCGTCTGGTCGCTCTTCGCAGCGCTGGCTTCAACCACGTTGATCTTCATGCGGCGCGCGAGCTTGGCGTCACGGTGGCCCGCGTGCCCGCCTATTCGCCGCACGCCGTCGCGGAGCACACGCTCGCGCTTATTCTCACACTTAATCGTAATATTCATCGCGCCTACAATCGGGTGCGCGAAGGAAATTTTGCGCTCGATGGATTGCTTGGCTTCGATCTCAACGGCAAGACCGTGGGCATTGTCGGCACGGGGCAGATTGGCGCGGTTGCGGCTCGCATCCTGACGGGGTTCGGCTGCGTCGTGCTTGCTCACGATCCCTATCCCAATCCAGTTTGCGAAGCCTTGGGCGTTCGTTATGTGGACCGTGCGGAGCTGTTCGCCGCCTCCGACATTGTCACGCTGCATTGCCCGCTTACGCCCGATACTCGTCATATGGTTGACGCGCGCTGTCTGCGTCATGTGAAGCGCGGCATGATGCTGATCAATACAAGCAGGGGCGCGGTGATCGACACGCACGCAGTCATCCGGGGCCTGAAGGACGGAACGATCGGCAGCCTCGGCCTCGACGTCTATGAGGAGGAGGCCGATCTGTTCTTCGAAGACCTTTCCGACCGCTTCATTGCGGACGACGCGTTCGCACGTCTGCTAACTTTCCCGAACGTGGTGATCACGGGCCATCAGGCGTTCTTCACCGCCGAGGCGATGCTCAACATCGCTGAGACGACCATCGCCAACATCAGCGCGTTCGAGGAAACGGGTCGCGCCCTGCACGAAATTTCAGTTGAGAAGATCGCCGATCGTCCCTCCCCGACCTGAGGGGGCGCCGGGCGAGCAAGCCTTGCAGCGGCGCGGCTGGCCAAAGTGAGCTCCATCTGGACCGCGCGCGGCCTCGCGCGCTTCTTT
>CAMCMI010000166.1 GCA_945875875.1 Rhizobium sp. Q54 | reverse complement strand
GCTCCCGGCATGTTCTGCACGATTACTGCGGGCGCGCCTCGTAGATGCTTCCCAAGGTGCTGGGCGACCACTCTCGCGTAGGCGTCATATCCACCACCGGAGGCCTAGCCGACCAGAATGCGTACCTCTTTCGGGGTCTGAGCCGATGCACAGATAGTCGATAGAGCCATAGAGGCTGCAAATAGAGAAAGACGGCAGAACATGGTTGCTATCCTTAAATCTGAGTCAATCGCGGATATCTTGAAGGAAAAGTGATGTATCGAGCGACAGGGCTTTTCCACTCTCCTTGATCTTGCGGTAAATCAGCCCTCCAACTGACGCAAACTGAAGTCCTTGGTTTCCCATATTATGATAAAATGTGATTTGTGACTCTGATGTGCGTCCTTGCGCCCGTCCGAAGACGAGATCACAAAAGTCGGGACACTCCCCACCGAAGCCACTACTTGCGGTCTTCGATGGCAATCTACCCATCTCTGTCTCGCTTCCAGCGATCCACGCAATCGGACTCATCCCGACCTCTGAACGAATTCGCTCTGTCTCCGGCATTTTGAGGCCTCCAATGCCTTGACGGATCTTTACGTCAAACCGCTCTTCCGCTTCGGCGGACACCTCGCATGGACCCAACATCGCCACATGCATTCCGGGAGCAAGCCATGCCGCCTCGAACGTAGGACTCATGCTGTCGGTCGCGGTCGAAAGAATGTCGACGCCTTCAACCGCTTCCTGAGCAGATGACACCGCGACGACTTCGATACCGAGCTTCGCGGACATTTCCCTTGCAAAGGCTTCGCAATTTGCCCTGGTGGGACTGAACACCTTGCACGTTTTGATCGGACGCACGACGCAAAACGCCTCAAGAAAAGTGCGGGCCATCCCACCGGACCCCAGCATTCCGACTGTAGATGCCGTCTTTTTTGCGAGATGCTTCGCACCGATTCCCGCCCCTGCACCGACGCGCATGTGCTGAAGAACGCCGTCATTGATGATGGCGAGAGGCTCACCATTTCGGGAGGAGAACAGCATAACAAGCCCACAAAATGTGCCGGGCTGGACGCAATACTTTTCTTCTGTCCACGTCTTGCCGTCGCGAGATCTCGGCCAGGTTATGATGTCCGACTTCATACGGATCGCGAAAATTCCGTCGTACCAACCCTCCATTGTTCCCCAACGATAATAGCCGTCGGTTCGCTCAGCAGGTGTATACATGTCTATTCTAGGGCGATGGATAGCCTGACCGTCCTCAAGACCCTTGAAAGCTACTTCCTGAATTTCAATACACTCTTTCATTGACAGAAATTGATGAACGAGATCATTATTGATGAAGAGCATATCTTCCTCCCAGTTATTTTTTTAATAGCATTGGCCAGACCCCATAAGGTGATCCAGTTGTTATCCGACACTCCCCAGATGAACACTGGGTAGATACGAAGTCTGCCCGGATTTGTGATTTTTGACAAGGCCGTGCCGACGTCGCCAGCCTTTGCGATAGCAACGGCGGCTATGGTGGCTGCGCCGGAGCCTGTGGTCACAAGCGACGACGAGGACAACTGATCAAGACAAGACAGGAGCTTTTGGCGGCTTGGGGGGCTCAGGTACCGGCGCATTGGGCTTTCGCGTTCTCACGCGTTCACGGTAGCGCAGCATGGCCTGCCTAAAGCGTTCCTGCCGTTCGGCCTGCTTGGCGGAAGCAGCATTGCGCTTGAGCGCGTTGAGGCGTTGTTGGTCGGCGGAGGGGATGACTTCGGCTATTTTCATAAAAGTATTTAGTGCTAGCGACTTCGTTCATGACTTTTTCACGCAGATGGCTATGTCATGGGCCACAAAAAAATGCGCTGCTCCTTGCGTCCGCGTCTACACGGGCAATGCGTCTTGATAGAGGAGAAGCCGTCACGGATACGCACTTCATGCGAGCCGGTTTATCTGACGAAGCGATTGACGAAGGGGGGAGGCTAGGGACTCATAGATAGGTCGAGCATACCGATCTGTTGGGCCCGGCAGAGGTAACAGAAACCGAGCGGAGTTGTCTTTTTAATCTTCCCTTCGTTCCCGCCATGCTCTAGGAAGGGATTGGATCAGGTGCCTCGGGTTAAGCCGGGGTTAAACGGGAAGTCGGTTCAAGCCGCGCTGCCCCCGCAACTGTGAACGGAAGGTTTTGGTCACTGGTGAAAAGCCGGGAAGGCCAAAATTTCATGCCGTTAAAGCCAGGATACCGGCCAGATCCTCAGAGCAACTCGCAAGACCGACGGTGGGTCGGTTGGAGGATTTATGGCGCATACCGTATTGCGCGCGGCCCTGCTGGCCGGCGCTGCTATTTTTGTCCTGCCCGCATTCGCGCAGGAGAAAGCCCCCGATATTGTCATCACGCCTAACAAGCAGCCACAGTCGATCCAACAGATTGGCTCGGCGACAACGATCATAACGCGTGACGAGATCGATAAGGCAGGCTTCAAGTCCGTCCGCGATCTTCTCGACGGACAGCCGGGTCTCACCTTCGCAGAATCCGGAGGTCCCGGCGGCCTGACTTCATTCTATGTTCGCGGTACGGACACGCGACACACGCTCGTGCTCATCGACGGCATGCGCATCAACGATCCCACGACGACGGCAGGCGAAATCGATCTTTCGATTGTGCCGCCGCAGATGATCGATCGGATCGAAATCGTCCGCGGCCCGCAATCGGCACTCTACGGATCGGACGCGATCGGCGGCATCATCAACATCATAACCAAGAAGGGCCAGAAGGGCCCACCGCGGTGGCAGTTTCGTGCCGAAGGAGGCAGCTATGGAACTTACGGAACGCGCCTCGGTGTGTCCGGCGCGACCGAGATCATGTCCTACAATATCGCGCTCGGGCAATTCCACACGGATGGATTCCAGCGCTACGGCTACCGCGTGCCGCGGCTCGCCTACCTCAATCCGAATGGAAGCGATCCTCTCGATCGCCTGAATGGCGTCGGTCGTTTTTCATGGCGCCTGAACGACTGGCTGACGTTAGAGACGGGTTTCGAGGTAGGCCGCAATCGGGTCGAGTATGATTCTGCCTCTGGCCCAAACCCGCTGGCGACCAACATTCAGCGAGGACGTCTCGCGACAGCGTATCAGAAAGCCATCGCCGAGAACGGACCGTTCCGTACCACGCTGACGACATTCCAATCCCGCCTCTCGCGCGAATACGCATTCACAGGGAACAATGCCGCGACTTATGTCGGTAACCGCGCCGGCGCCGAGCTGCAGCAAGACGTTAATCTTGCCAAGTATGGATTGTTCACCCTCGGGACGCGATACGAATACGAGCACAGCGAGAGCAGCTCGATATTCAGCGGCTTTAGCTCGTCGAGCAGCGCTCAGCAGCGCACAAGCGCGGGCTTCGCTCTCTATCAGGTGACGGTGTTTGAGAAGCTGCATCTCTCTGCGGGCGGCCGTGTCGACCATGTATCGACGTCTGGAACGTTCAACACCTATCGTCTGACCGCAGCCTATGCACTGACGAGCGCCACTCGTCTGCGCGCATCTTACGGCACCGGCGCCAAGGCTCCCTCGCTCTATCAGCTGACGTCGGCCTACTCGGGCAATTTGTCGCTGAAGGCGGAAACATCGAAAGGCTTCGATGTGGGCGTCGATCAGACATTTCTCGATGGCGACGCCCGCGTCGGCGTAGCCTATTTCAATAACCGGATCGAGAACCTGATTACTGCCGATCCGCCGCGGTACGTATATTACAACGTGGCGCAGGCCAAGACCTCCGGAGTTGAAGTCAGCGCCGACTACAATATCTGGCCGACCTTCGCGAAGCTGAAAGGCGCCTACACCTATCTGAACGCCAGCAACGAGACGACCGGCCTCGCGCTGGTGCGTCGCCCCAAGCATTCGGCGCGCATATCAGCTGCTTTCTGGGCGACGCCGGAACTGACCATCGAGCCGGTCGTAAGGCTCGTTGGGAGCCGCCCAGACGCCTTCTACAACGAGCGTACCTACCGAACAGATCGCATTTGGCTGAAGAGCTACGCCCGCTTCGACCTGATTGCGGACTACAAGGTCAACAAGACGATCTCGGTCTTTGCGCGTGCTGAAAACCTGACGAACGTCAAATATGAAGACGTCTACAATTACGGTACGGCGGGTCGCTCGGTTTATGCCGGCGTTCAGATGACTTGGTAATGAGCATGGCAGCAATCCAAACCTCTCCCTCGGCGCTTGCCTCCTGGAGCGGCGGTAAGGATTGCTGCCTTGCGCTCCATGATGTTCAGCTAACGGCTGCGATGCGCGTCAAAAGCCTCGTCGTCACGTGCACGCGCGATTTTGATCGCATCAGCATGCACGGCGTGCGCAATGCGCTACTCGATGCGCAGGCGGCGCGGCTTGGCTTGCCCGTCGAGCGCATCTGGATTTCCAAAGGCGCCGGCAACAACGAATACGAGGCGGCGACGCTCGCTCTCTGGGAGCAACATGGTGAGCGCGGTGTGAAGCACGTGCTATTCGGCGATCTGTTCCTCGAAGACATCCGCGCTTATAGGGATGCGATGCTGGCCCGTGCGGGCATGATGGGCGTCTACCCGCTATGGAAACAGGACACGTGCGCCCTTGCAGAACGTTTCATCGACCTTGGCTTTCAAGCCGTGCTGGTCTGCGTGGACCCGCGAAAGCTCGACCCATGCTTCGCCGGCCGTGCCTTTGATCGCACTCTTCTGGCCGATCTTCCAGTGGGTGTCGATCCATGCGGGGAAAACGGCGAGTTTCATACTTTCGTCTGGCATGGACCGAACTTTGCTGCCCCTGTAGACATGAAACTTGGCGAGATTGTCCACCGGGACGGGTTTGTTTTCTACGACCTTGTCCCCGACGTTTGAAGAGGAAGAAGCTGTGAACTTCAGGATCACGACAATTATCGGCATGATCGCCTTTGCGGCGTTGACGCGCCTTCTCCCGCATCCGCCAAATTTCACGGCCATCACAGCGATAGCCCTCTTCGCGGGTGCGCAGATGTCAGATCGCCGCAGCGCGCTGCTGGTCCCTCTCGCCGCACTCTTCCTGACCGACCTCGTTCTCGGCCTTCATTCGGGGATGCTGCTTGTCTATGTTTGCGTGGCAGCAGCCGTGGGACTGGGCGCTCTCGTCGGCTCCCGTCCGCAGCCGCTTCGGCTCGTCGGCGCATCGGTGGCAGGCTCAGTGCTGTTCTTTGTGGTCACCAATTTTGGCGTCTGGGCGATGAGCGCTCTCTATCCTCGCACGCTGGCCGGTCTTGCTGAATGCTATGTCGCCGCCATTCCATTCTTTCAGAATGCGATCGTGGGAGATCTCGTCTTCACCGCGGCTTTGTTCGGTGGGTTCGAGTTCCTGCGCCGCGCCATGCCGGCGCTTTCGTCGGCGCGGTGAGCGGGCCGCAAACGGCGGAGCGCATTGTTTCTCTTCTGCCCTCCGCGACGGAAATGATCTACGGGCTCGGTCTGCAGGACCGGCTCGTCGGCGTCACGCACGAGTGCGATTTCCCGCCAGCGGCCAAGAAGCTGCCCGTCCTCGTCAGGCCGGTGCTTCCGCTCGAGAACATGAGTCAGGCCGAGATCGACGCGGCTGTTACGGCGCGGCTGCGCGAAGGCAAGAGTCTTTACCAGATCGATGAGCGTCTGCTCGCCGAGCTGGCGCCGGATCTGATCATCACGCAGGATCTCTGCCAAGTTTGTGCGCCCTCCGGCAATGAGCTGACGCAGGCGCTCGCGCACTTGCCCAAGAAGCCCGATGTGCTCTGGATGACGCCGCGCACGCTCGCCGGTGTGCGGAACAATATCTGCGACCTCGCGCGCGCGACGGGCGCGTCGGCAGCGGCCGCACAAATGATCGCCGATTGGGATGTACGCTTGTCCGCAGTCGAGAGACGCGGGGCATCTTTGGCGCGTCGCCCGCGCGTATTCTGCATGGAATGGATCGATCCCGTCTATTGTGCGGGCCATTGGGCTCCGGAGATGGTGCGGCTCGCTGGCGGGCATGATGCGCTCGGCCGCGAGGGCTCGGATTCGGTGCGCATTCCATGGAAAGATGTAGTCGCTTTTGCGCCTGAAGTTCTCATCCTCATGCCGTGCGGGTTCAGTCTTGAACAGGCGCTCGCGCAAACCGGGCAGATGACGCAATATGAGGGTCTGTGCGACGTCCCGGCCGTCGTGCAAGATCGCGTCTATGTCGCCGACGCCAATTCCTATTTCGCTCGTCCCGGCCCGCGGCTTGTCGACGGCGCGGAATTGTTGTCGCATCTCATTGTAGGCAGCCCCTGGAATGGTCCTGCAGATGCATATCGCAAGGTCAACCTGTTCACATGAGATTAGCTACGTTGCGCTGGAGAAAAGTTTTAAAAATTAGGCAAGGGCGTCTTAAACGCGCAAAATCCGCGCTGTACTTCTCTCTGGGGCTGGAAGCTACTCACGTAGCGGTTCTCTTGTTCGAACGTGCTGTAGGGCGCTCTAACGTAATCTATGAGCAGCAGCACAGGAGCAGAAAGTGTCAGTAGCATGTGTTTTTTTAAGGCGCAGTTTCTGCTCTGCAGTCGGGGTCTGCAAACCAGCCCAGAGTTCTCATAGTAGCACATGACTACATTTGTAATTGTGCTTCTGCAGTAAACTTCGTCAATCGAATTTGGCGAAAAATACTCCGTAAACCAGCTGTCAACC
>CAMCMI010000165.1 GCA_945875875.1 Rhizobium sp. Q54 | reverse complement strand
AGCCGCCGGCGCCAAACCAAGTCCCAGAATAGCTGCTGCAATAAAACCTGTGGCGACTTTGCGCATGGTATTCCTCCCCTGTTTGTTAACCCCAGTCTAGGCAGACCTGCGCGGAAGAACAACTGCGTTTCAGCGCGCACCGCATAGCGAAACACCTGCGCCGCAACCGTTTGTCCGCTTGCAGCGCTGGCGAGCGGGTGTATTCTGTAATCATATGGCCGAACGCCGCATACACCGGGAGAGAGACGTTATGAACGATCTGAGGGTCAACGACCTGCGCAGCATCTCGCTGAACGTGCGCGATCTGGCGGCGAGCGCGGATTTCTATGGCCGCGTGTGGGGACTTGAAAAAGTCTCGCAGGACGCTGGATCAATCTACTTCCGTACGACGGGCGCCAACCATCATTCGCTCTCCATCCACGAGGCGCCGCTCGCCTCGCTCAATTGCGTGACCTTCGCCGCGCCCGACAAGGCCACCGTTCTGGCGCTGCACGCCAAGGCTTTGTCTATGGGCGTGGAGGTTGTTGAAGCGCCCGCTGGGCTTGCGCAAGTCGCTGGCGGCGGCTTCGGGTTCAGCTTACGCTCGCCCGAGGGCCATGTTTTCCGCATCAGCGCGGACGTCGCCGCCCATTCCAGCGCTATTGAAGACCGCACACGCCCCAACCGGCTCTCGCACGTCGTCATCAACAGCGTGGACCGCGTTCAGCACGAGGCTTTTTTCCGCGATTCGCTTGGCTTCCGCCTTTCCGACGCAACGGACCATCTGACGTTCCTGCGCTGCGCCAAAGATCATCACAGCATCGCGCTGGCCAAGGCCAAGGGCTCTTGCATCCACCACATCGCCTATGAGCTGCCCGATCTCGATTCGTTGCTGTTTGGCGCCGGGCGCGTGCGCGAACTTGGCGTTGAAATGGAATATGGCGTCGGCCGCCACGGCCCCGGCAACAACGTCTATTCGTTCTTCATCGAGCCCAACGGCTTCGCCAGCGAATACACCACCGGCATGGACCAGATCGAAGACGAGGCGAGCTATGTCGCGCATGATCAGAAATGGTGGGATAGCCAGGGCCTGCGCCGTCCTGATCGCTGGGGCATGGTCGGCCGGCGCAGCGAGCGCCTGCTGTTGGCGACATCCGGCAAGCTCGTGAACGACTGGAACGAGAGCTGCACAGACGCGATCTCGCGCAAGATGGCGAGCTGAGTGGACACTTCAGCCTCGAAAGGCGGCGGGTTCCTAGCGCAAGCGTAGGCTAGACGTCATCCCTTCGCGCAATTCATAGACCCTAAACTCACCATCGCGCCCGCCCGTGCCGATGAGCGCATAAGCTTCGTCGAGGTAGCTCTGCAAAAGCACGTGTCGCTCGGGTAGCGTGCAGGTTTCCAAGCGCTCGCGGTCGCGCAGCGTGACGAAACGCGGGGCGCGCGCCATTGCCCGGCGGATCTCCTCCTGCTGATCGATGCCCGACGGCAAGGGGAAGGCGCATTGCAGATGCCGCTGAAAGAAGAACCGCGAAACATGGGGCTGTCCCGTTAAAAAGTGCAATGAAACGTCAGTGTCGCCGGTGTACAGGCCGACACCTTCTCCATGCTGATGTGCGCGTTCGGAGACAATGTCTGCGACATCGCGCAAGCTGCGGACCCACCCGCCAGTGAAGACACCCGCCGCGATCCAACCTGCGGGAAATACAACACCGAGAAGCGCGACAATCCAGACAGCGGCTCGCACTACTACCGAGCGCCATCGAGCAAAGACCTCTACGCAAAGATATGCCGAAAGGAGACAAAGCGGGGCAACCAACGGCAACACATAAACGTCATGAGCCGCTCGCTGCAAAAGCGCGCCAGACAAGGAGAAAATGACCCATCCAAGCACAATCAGCGTGGACGAGCGCCGCTGCGGGTCAAATATTCGCGAGACACCAAGGGCCACCGCTACAAAAGCCAAACTCAAGGGCAGGAAAGGCGTGAAATGCTCAACGAACTTAACCACCAAGCCATCGCGAAAACTCAAGCCATGGTGGGTTGATCGGGCAAGCGCGACGGAGACTACAGCCTCCCAAGCCTCCTGAAGCGCGCCTTGCGCGAGCAAGAGCGCCCCAAAGCCAAGCGCTGGGATAAGACCGCCGAGTACGAGTGCAAAAGCCCTTCGCGAGCGATCTGCGGGCGTATGTGCTCCAGCTATAACTACAAGCAGGAAGGCAAACAGTGCCTCGAATGCAGTGGTTTGCAGAATCATGCCAGCGCAGCCGAGAAGAAGGCCGCTGAGGAACACCTTGAATGTCCCCGAGTCGCGGACGAAGCACAGGCCCCAGATCACGAAGGGCGAGGCCAGAAAAACCGCCGGACCGCGCATGCCGCCGCTCGCGAGGCTGAACCATGCGAAGAGGACGCCAGCAATCGCTCCGATGCGCAAATCGCCGAACCATGCTTTCCCGAGCGCGCACAGGCCAAGAACGCTAGCGCAGGCGGCAGCCAAAGCCAAAATCCAGATGCTTGCAAACGGAGCGGCGCCCATAGACTGCACGAGTGCATAAAGGGCGAAAAGGCCAGGCGGATTGATGTCCCAAAGATCGCGATAAGGAAGGATACCGTTGAGCCATGAGGCGCCAACGAAGGCATATACAGGCTCGTCATGATACGGGCGGTCGGCGAAGGCAAAAGGCGCGCGGGAGAGCAGCGCGGCACCCAGAGCAATGCCGATCCAAAACAGCTGAGGACGCAACTCATTGCGCGTCTTCATCAGCTCTCGACACGAACGCAATGGTCAACTGCCGAAACAGGGCAGTCGAGCCGCCAAGTCCCATGGCATGTAACTTGTGTATCTCCACAAGCCCGCAATAGCGCACCCCATGCTTAACCTCGAGCATGGTTAGCATCTGGAGTGTACGACGTCCAGAGGTGAGCTTTGCGGCAAGAGAAAACAGGCTGCGCGAACGCAGACTGTTAAAGCGTCCCTAGTGCGCGATGACGCCGGATGCGTCGCCCTCGCCTCTCGGGCGGTGCTTGGCTGCGTCAGCGGCCTCTTTCTCCTCGTCCCATTCAATGGCGACGGGCTGGCGGATCAACGCGTGTTTCAGCACCTCGTCCATCCGCGCCACCGGCACGATTTCGAGGGCGTTCTTCACGGACGCCGGCAGCTCCGCCAGGTCCTTCACGTTGTCCTCGGGAATCAGCACCTTCTTGATGCCGCCGCGCATCGCTGCGAGCAGCTTTTCCTTCAGGCCGCCAATCGGCAGCACGCGCCCGCGCAGCGTGACTTCGCCGGTCATGGCGATGTCGCGACGCACCGGAATGCTCGTCAGGATCGACACGATGGCGGTGGCCATCGCAATGCCGGCTGACGGGCCGTCCTTCGGGGTTGCGCCTTCGGGCACGTGGACGTGGATGTCGCGACGCTCGAACGTCGGCGGCGCAACGCCGAAAGCGATTGCCCGCGAGCGAACGTAGGACGCCGCCGCCGAGATCGATTCCTTCATCACGTCCTTAAGGTTGCCCGTCACCGTCATGCGGCCTTTGCCGGGCATCATCACGCCTTCGATGGTGAGCAATTCACCGCCCACTTCCGTCCAGGCAAGCCCCGTGACCACACCGACCTGATCCTCGGTCTCCGCCTCGCCGTAGCGATATTTCGGAGCGCCGAGATAATCAGCAAGGTTATTGAGGTTGAAGGGGATCTTCTTCTTCTTCGAAGTCAGCAGCTCCTTCACCGCCTTGCGGGCGAGATTCGAAATCTCCCGCTCAAGATTACGAACGCCAGCCTCACGCGTGTAGCGGCGCACCAGCATCAGCAGCGCAGCGTCATCCACCGACCATTCCGTCGGCGACAGGCCATGCTTCTGCGTGGCGGCCGGGATCAGATGCTTGCGCGCGATCTCGACCTTCTCGTCCTCCGTGTAGCCCGCCAGACGGATGATCTCCATGCGGTCCATCAAGGGCGCAGGGATATTCAGCGTGTTGGACGTGGTCACGAACATCACGTTCGAGAGATCGTAGTCGACCTCAAGGTAATGATCGTTGAAGGACTGGTTCTGCTCGGGGTCCAGCACCTCAAGCAGAGCGGAGGACGGATCGCCGCGGAAGTCCTGCCCCATCTTGTCGATTTCATCGAGCAGGAAGAGCGGGTTGGACGTCTTGGCCTTGCGCATCGACTGGATGATCTTGCCGGGCATCGAGCCGATATAGGTGCGCCGATGGCCGCGAATCTCGGCCTCGTCGCGCACGCCGCCAAGCGACATCCGCACGAACTCGCGCCCCGTCGCCTTGGCGATGGACTTTCCAAGCGAGGTCTTGCCGACGCCCGGAGGGCCGACGAGGCACAGAATCGGGCCATTCAGCTTGTTGGCGCGCTGCTGCACGGCGAGATATTCAAGGATGCGCTCCTTGACCTTCTCAAGCCCGTGATGATCGGCGTTGAGGATTTCCTCAGCCAGCGGCAGGTCCTTCTTGACCTTGGAGCGCTTGCCCCACGGGATCGACAAGATCCAGTCGAGGTAATTGCGCACAACCGTCGCCTCAGCCGACATCGGGCTCATCTGGCGCAGCTTCTTCAGCTCTGCCAGAGACTTGTCGCGTGCTTCCTTGGACAGTTTGGTGTTCTTGATGCGCTCCTCAAGCTCGCCCAGCTCATCCTTTCCGTCCTCGTCGCCGAGTTCCTTCTGGATCGCCTTCATCTGCTCGTTGAGGTAGTACTCGCGCTGCGTCTTCTCCATCTGGCGCTTCACACGCGTGCGGATGCGCTTCTCGACCTGCAAGACCGAAATTTCGCTCTCCATCAGCCCGAGGCACTTCTCAAGCCGCTTGGTGACGGAGACGGTCTCCAGAATGTCCTGCTTGTCAGAGATTTTGATCGACAGGTGCGAGGCCACGGTGTCGGCCAGCTTCGAGAAATCTTCAATCTGCCCGACGGCGGCGACGACTTCGGCCGAAACCTTCTTGTTCAGCTTCACATAGCCTTCAAACTCGGAAATCACCGAGCGGCCAAGCGCTTCAACCTCAACGGCGGCGCCGGTTTCCTCGGGCAGCACGCTGGCTTCAGCCTCGTAGAAATCCTGCGTGCGGGTGTAGCTCTTAACCTTCGCGCGCGATGCGCCTTCGACTAGAACCTTCACGGTTCCGTCAGGCAGCTTCAGCAATTGCAACACCGAGGCGAGCGTGCCGGTGGTGAAAATGGCGTCCGTCGCCGGATCGTCGTCGGCAGCAATTTTCTGGGTGGCGAGGAGGATGTAGCGATCGCCCTTCATCACCTCTTCAAGGGCGCGAATGGATTTATCGCGGCCCACAAAGAGCGGCACGATCATGTGCGGGAAGACGACGATGTCGCGCAGCGGGAGGACCGGATAGGTCTCGATATCGCCGGGCTTGGCTAGGGCACGCTTTTCGTTTGTCATCGTTTCCTGTCCTGTTGCAACGTCCCCTCGGCGCCGAAAGCCGCCGCAGGACGAGACGCATTTCAGGCTGAACGGAGGCCGTATGAAACGGAGCCGCGCAGGCTGGAAGCGTCTTGCCGGAAACCCTCAAAGAGGCGCTCCGGCGGTTGGAAAGTCGGGGAAGAAAAGAGCGCAACCGCTCTAAAGCGCCCCCGTTACAGAACAAATGGCGACCGCGCCCGCTTTTTTCAAGGACGCCCCGAAAAGCTGCCCTTGGCGGAATCGGCGGTCGCCGTACTACGCACTCAGGCGGACGCGCCGGCTTTTTCACCACGCTCGGAATAGATGTAGAGCGGTCGCGCGTTTCCATCGACGACCTCCGGCCCGATGACCACCTGCTCTACGCCCTCAAGTCCGGGCAGATCGAACATGGTGTCGAGCAGGATCGATTCAAGAATCGACCGCAGGCCGCGCGCGCCGGTTTTACGCTCGATCGCCTTGCGGGCGACCACGTTGAGCGCTTCCTCCTGGAACGTCAGCTCGGTGTTCTCCATCTCGAACAAGCGCTGATATTGCTTCACAAGAGCGTTCTTGGGCTCCGTGAGAATCTTCTTCAGCGCGTCCTCGTCGAGGTCTTCAAGCGTCGCGATCACCGGCAGGCGACCGACGAATTCGGGGATGAGGCCAAACTTCAGCAGATCCTCGGGCTCAACCTTGCGGAAAATTTCGCCTGTGCGGCGCTCTTCCGGACCCTGCACCTTGGCCGCAAAGCCAATCGACGTGCCCTTGCCGCGCCCGGAGATGATCTTCTCGAGACCGGAGAACGCGCCGCCGCAGATGAAGAGGATGTTGGTCGTGTCGACCTGCAGGAATTCCTGCTGTGGATGCTTGCGCCCGCCCTGCGGCGGCACGGAGGCGACCGTGCCTTCCATGATCTTCAGAAGCGCCTGCTGCACGCCCTCGCCCGATACGTCGCGGGTGATCGAGGGATTGTCGGACTTGCGCGAAATCTTGTCGATTTCGTCGATGTAGACGATGCCGCGCTGCGCCCGCTCGACGTTGTAATCGGAGGCCTGCAACAGCTTCAGGATGATGTTCTCAACGTCCTCGCCCACGTAACCGGCTTCGGTCAGCGTGGTGGCGTCAGCCATCGTGAACGGCACGTCGAGAATGCGCGCCAGCGTCTGGGCCAGCAGCGTCTTGCCCGAGCCCGTGGGGCCAATCAGCAGGATGTTGGACTTGGCCAGCTCAACGTCGTTGTGCTTGGTGGCGTGGTTCAGGCGCTTGTAATGGTTGTGAAC
>CAMCMI010000164.1 GCA_945875875.1 Rhizobium sp. Q54 | reverse complement strand
CGTTTTGGAAATTGAACTATTCGATTCATGCGCCGTCTCCCGTTTGTCTCCCGCATCACCTGAGCTGCATTACTGGACAACATGGTTAAGAGAGCGTCAACAAAGTTGGGTTAGCCTCGTTTTATCCACTTAACGCGGGCGCTTTTCAGCCATGACACATTCAACGTCGCAAATTGCCGATACGATAACCGCCGCATCGGGCGCTGCAAGAGAAGGCTTGACGGGCAAAGCCACTGTTTTAAGGGCTCTTACCGATCTCTTCTGTCTTCGACCCGAGCCGAGCGACGAGGAAGTCGTGCGCTACAGCGAGCTGGCGTTGCGCATTCTCCCGCAGGCTGATTCCTCGACGAAGGTCTATATCGCCTCCAAGCTCGCGCGCCATGACCACGCGCCGCCCGCAATTTTATCGACGTTGGCGCGGGCGGATCGCGTCTGCGCGCTTTTGATTTACGAACATGCACTGAACCTGTCCGCAGCAGACCAGATCGGCGGCGCACGAAGCCGCGATCTCCAATGCGCGCTGGCGGTGGCCAGACGAAAAGGCGTCTCGGGCGACATCACCGAAGCGCTCATCATGCGGCGCGAGCCTGACATCATCGCAGCGCTGGCGGCCAATGAGAGCGCGACCTTCTCTCGCTCCGGCGTTGAGCGGATCGCTTTATTTGCCCGCCATGACGAGGAACTTGTCGCCAAATTCTCCGCCCGCGCCGAAGAGCCGCTGGTCTCCGCTCAACAATTCCTGCGTTGTTCGACATTGGAGCGCGCACGCCTGCTCGCAGCCGCCCGCCGCGAACGATTGGGGAGCCCAAGCGAAAAAATCCGCGCCGGTTCTGAAATGAGCTTGGCCCTGCGCGAGAGCGCTCAAACGCGCAATTGGGAGGCGTTTGCAAAAATTCTCGCAGATCAAGTGGACCTTGATCCGCGCAATGTGACGCAATTGCTGGCCGACGATGGCGGCGAGCCGCTGGCGCTGATGTTGTGCATGCTGGGCGTGAGCATCGAGGATGCCGTGCGCATCTTCTTGTGCTGCAACGTCCCCATCGCCCATTCCTATGCGCGGGTGCGCGCCTTGTCGGATATTGTGCGCGATACGCCAGCCATTATCGCCGTGGAAATGCTGGAGGCCGCAACCGGCCGGGCGATTACGGCCCCAGTCCTGCGCGCTGCTGGTGATCTACAAGCAAGTGATCTACAAACGCGCGGCGCGCAAGAAGATATGCTGCGGGATATGCAGCACGTCGGCCAAATGACGGCGCAAGCCTCAAGATATAATCATGCGGCGGAGCCTGCGACCTGCGAACCTGTCCGCTCTGAGAGGTATGAACGCGCCCGCCCCGGCGACGGCGTTCGTCCGCCGCGCGTGAAGACGAAAAGCCCCGCTGCGGTCAAATCAACCGCCGTGCTGCTGCGACGCGGCGCTTAGACGTCAGGCGGCAAGGTCGAGAAAGTTTCGACCTTGCCGGTCATCCACGTCGATGATCCATAAATCTGAATCGAACTTGATCTCGCGATGAAGCCGCTCGCTGGCCGCCAGCGGCTCAATCCATTCAGCCGCATGCAGCCGCACCCAGCGCCTCTCACCCGAATCGTCCGCAAGGCTCTGGGGCGCAGGCCCGTAAGCGGCGACATGCCCGTCAAGCCGGTCAATCACGACAAAGATCGCGCCCGCTTCCGCTGCGCCGCGACGGCGCAACGTCGCAAAGGCGCCCTCAACCTCGCAGCGCCGGAGATAGGCGGACACCCAGATGTCGGAACGCAATCTCACGGAATGGAAACGCCGGAACGCGCCGCAAGGACGCGCAGCGTGCGGGGATTCAATTCGCCCGTCACCGGCAGGTCGCGTTCGCGCTCGAAGTTTTGTATCGCAGCGCGCGTACCTGGCCCGTTCAATCCGTCAACGCTAACCTGAAAGCCGAGCTTTTCAAGCGCACGCTGGGCGGCGACGATGCGCTTTGCCTGAACCGGATCGTTGATTGCGGCGCTCTGCGTTGTCGCGACTGGCGCGCCGCCACGCAGCAAGGCGCCGATGGAATCAAAGTTATCGCTTCGCGCAGGCGCAGCTTTTGGCAAAGGAGCTTGAGCTGGCTGGGCTTGGATTTGCTGCGCAGCGTTGCGCGGCGCGGGCTCGGGCGCAGGCGCATCGGCTACAAAAAATGGCTCGGACGCAGGCGTTTTCGTAGCGCCGCGCGTTTGCGTGGACGGCGGCGAAAACGAAACCGGCGCGGATGGCGTAGACGATGAAGACGCGCCAAACAAAGGCGCCGGATGGCTCCCCTTCTGCAAGAAAAGCGCGTTGATCATGATGCTGGACACGAGGGCGGAGCCCGCAAGAAACAGCAAAGATCTGCCGGGGCGGCGCACGACAGCCAGAAAAACCCTGAGCGCCAGCGGCTTCTTCTTCGAGCGGACGGCAGGCGGCGCATTCGGCTTGCGCGCGCGAACAGGGATCTGCGCCCGTTGCGGCTCAAACGCATGCATATCGTCCATGTCGGGATCGAACCGGGCGGCGTTGCTACGCAATTTTCATCACCTTCTCGTCACGCATCACAGGGTCCGCCCTGAAAGGATCGAGCGCATAAGAACCGGACCTTGAAGGCCCACGCGCACAGGTCTCTATGCGCGCCTGCGCATGACGCGAGGCCTCCGGCAGGCTCCGGCAATCGAGCGGCAGTTTCACGATCACGCGCGTGCCCTCGCCCGGCGCGCTCTCAAAGCTGATCGCGCCGCCATGCAATCCCACCAGACCGCGCACCACTGAAAGGCCAAGTCCGGTGCCCTCATATCGACGATCATAATTATCCTGCGCCTGAAAGAACGGATCGCCAAGACGTCCAAGATCGCGCGCACAAACGCCGACGCCTGTATCAGCCACCGAGATCGCGAGCGAGGCGCCTTCCGGACGGATGCGAACGAGAACGCGGCCATTGGCGGGCGTAAACTTTACCGCGTTCGATATGAGGTTGATGAGGATCTGCTTTAGCGCGCGACTGTCGGCCACGATCTCCGGTAGATCGGCCGGAACGTCGCGGGTGATCAGTACGCCCGTCTCATCAGCCTTCAGCCGCATGATATCGCACGAATGATCGACCAGCGGCGCCAGCGCAAGAACATCCGGGCTCAGCGTGAAACTGCCGGCCTCAATCTTTGAGACGTCCAGAATTGAATTGACGACCGAAAGCAAATGATGCCCGGACTCATTGATGATCCCGGCATATTCGCGCGAACGCGCAGGATCGGCGGGGGCCAGCTTTTCGCTCGCCAGCATTTCGGAAAAGCCGATGATCGCGTTGAGCGGCGTGCGCAATTCATGGCTCATATTGGCCAGAAAACGATCCTTCCAGACGTTCGTGCCTTCAGCGCGGCGATTGGCTTCCGCCAGAACCGCCTCATGCTCAAAGCGCGCGGTGACGTCGCGGATGACAGCGATCACTTCGCATCCCGTGCGCTCAATGCGACGCACGCGAATTTCTGCATGACCAAAGACAGGCGCGCGATCGCGCTGCGCACCAATGCGCAAACGCACAAGCGCGCAAGCGCTCGCCTCACTTGAGGCGGCGTCCGAGGCCGCCTTCAGGAAAGCCGGACGGTCGGCGACATGAATGGCCTCGAACAAGCCGCGCCCCATCAACTCGCGGGCTGATAATTCGAGGCGCTCGGAACGACCGGCGCCAGCGCGCAAAACGACGCCGCTGCGATCCATCTGCACCACGCAATCGCCAAGCGCGCTCTCAAGCGAGGCGTAGCGAGCGGCGCGGCCTTCGCTGATATCGCGCAAAAGCCGTTGCAGGCCAATCGCACCAAGGCTTGCAGCGCTGGCAAACACAAGACCAAAGGCCAAAAGCGCAAGCCATTCAAATCCAGACGCCAGCCCAAGGCTCGCCTGCCAGCCTGCCAATAAAGCACCGAGCGATGCGATACCCGCGCCCAGCGTCAGGCGCGAGGAGCCCGAGATCGCCGCCTCGATGGGGGCCAGAACAAGCAGCGTCAAAGCGAACGGCGCATAAGCGGGCGCAGCGACGGCAAGCGACAAAGACAGGCCGACAAGACCCGCAAGCCCGATGGCCGACGCAGCGACAAGATCGCCCGTGCGCGAGACGATGAATATGGAGAGGAGCGGCGCAAATGCAAAAGCCATCGCCAAAGCTTCCACCGGCGCCGGCGCGCCTTTGCTGGCAAGCCAGACCATGGCGGCGGTGAGCGCGCTCACGCACAACGCGAGGCGGGCGCCAATGAAGATGCGATGGCGCAAGACCTCAACGGGATCGCAGACGCTGCGATGCGTCAACGCGGAGGCAAGGGCGTTCAATTTCAGCAAAACGGTCACGCTACGCTACCCAGCGGGAGCCAACAGAAGCTCCCATGGCCCCAAACTGGCGCATGGCTGTTAAGTGAACCCTACCAAGGGGCGCCGAAGCTTAGGGTTTTCCGCGCCACAACGTCAAAACAACGCGGCTTTTTAAGGGAATGGTTTAGGAGTTGTTTCAAAAACCGGGCATTCGTGGTGAACAAAGCGTTTCAACGCGGCGCCAAATGCGAGGGAATAGTTTCAATCAAGTTTTTTGCCTTTGCGCCATTATGTGATTCGAGGGCTGACAAGCTCGGGAGTTCGCCATGATGTTTGTGTTGCGCAGCGTATTCTGGCTCGGATTGGTCTTCGGCATAGCGCCCGGCGACGATTCCGACCCACGCAAGGAAGCCGGCGCCCGCGCCGCCAACGCCGCATTCCAAAGCGCCGCCGCTCTGGCCGCACGCCTGCCGGAAGAAGCTGAAAAGCTGTGCCGCAAAGCGCCCGCCGAATGTCTCGCGGTGGCCACGACAGCCGTTGCAGCCAAGCCTGCGGCAAGTCCTAACGCGGCAAGTCCAAAAAAGGCCAAAGTCGCGCAAACAAGGCCACAACAGACGCAAGCCAAACCGCAGCAGCGGCCATCAGCCGCGCGGGGTTGATCGGCTTGACGCGAATTTTACTGGCGCAAGAGCGATGCTGGCCCATATATGCCTCATCATGAGCAATGACCTGAGCGCTTCCTCTTCCACCATCGACGACATCGTCGAAGATTTCGCCCTGATCGACGATTGGGAGGAGCGATATCGCTATGTGATCGAGCTTGGCCGCGCTTTGTCCGGCTTGCCCGATAGCGCCAAGACCGAAGACAATCGTGTGCGCGGTTGCGCCAGCCAGGTCTGGCTGGAGACAATTCCCGGACGAAACACTGCAGGCGAGCCAGCGCTGACTTTCAACGCCGACAGCGACGCCCACATCGTGCGCGGGCTGATCGCGATTCTCCTCACCCTCTATACTGGCCGCACCGCCCGCGAGATTCTCGACGTAGACGCCATCGCCGCCTTCGGACGCCTGGGCCTCAACGAGCACCTCACCCCGCAACGCTCCAACGGCGTGCGCTCCATGGTGGAGCGCATCCGCCGGGATGCAAGGGCGGCGCTTGAGGGCACGAGTTCAGGGTGAGTCCCCCTCAATTTGCGGCCGATAATCCTCCGAGCCCCAGTGTCGCAAGCCTGCGCTACGGGCCGGTCCCCGGGCGCTGACGCTCAAACCGTAATGCCGCGCAATTGCCGCCAGCGCGAAGTTAAGTGCGACCTTGGCGGAGCGTCGCGGCCAGCCGCGCTCCTGTTCGATCAGCTCCAGCCCTTTCAAAAAGCCGCACACATCCACCAGAATGCCAGCAAGGTCGGGGCCGGCGGCGGCCAATGCCCGGTCCACTCTCTGGCGGGCGGCCACGAGATTTTCCGCCATGTGCAAGCGCCCCGCTCCGGGCGTGCTGGAGGATACGCTCGACGACCAATTGGCGGTGACGCTGGGCAGCATCTGGCCCATGTCCATATCCCGCCGCAACCGCTCGCCAGCTTCAAATTCAGCAGACCCCACGAGCTTGCGGCGCGCCAGCCAGGCCAGCGGGCTCTCCTCGGCGTCCATCAAAACCTTGCCGCCATCTGGCCCCTTGCGGACCTCCAGAGCGCGATGTTGGGCCAGAAATGCAAGATCAGGATCTGCTTTTGATCGGGCGAGCGCTGATCGGCCTGCATCCGTGACCATCAGGCGTTTGGAGCGCGAGCGTTCCCCAATCTCGAAACAGGCGAGATCACGGGCGACCAGCTCGCCGACGACAGCCGCGCAGGCGCTGGCGATGCGCACCGAGACGCCCTTTCGGGACGCGGCGATGGCGATGCCACCGGTCCCGCAATCCTGCACGCCGTAAGCGCCCTCGCCGCAAAGATCTTCGAGCGCGCGCTGAAGCGGGCGGGACAGAACTAACTCATTGTTTGCGATTTTGACGGCTTTCGTCATGACCGGGCCTCCACGTTTGGCAAGGCGGCGCAAAACAGAACGAGAGCGGATTCCAGCCCCGACAGCGCCCGGTCATAAGCCGGGGCCTCGCGCAGCTCCTCCAGCTTCGCACACGCCCGCCGGGCGCTGGCCCGGTCCCGTCCAAGCGCACGGGCGGCCTCCGTCAGCGGAATGGCCAGCACAACATGGCCGAGATAAAGGGCGGCGGCGCGAGCATATAGGAATTTTATCCCTCTATTGGCGCCCCGCATATGGGCCGAACTCACGCCCGTAAAGCTGGCGGCAAGACCGCAAGCAATCGACATCCGCGCAAAATGAACGTTTTTATTGGGCTTATCGGCAATGAATGAACGCATGGGACAAAACC
>CAMCMI010000163.1 GCA_945875875.1 Rhizobium sp. Q54 | reverse complement strand
ATCTGGCGACCAAGCGCGACCGCGCGGGTCATCTCATCGACGTGGACAATCTGACGCAATATGGCGCGGGAAAAGACTAGGGCCAGCAAGCCGCCAAAGGCCGGGCGCAATTCGAACTACGCTCCGGCGTTTGCGTTGTTTCTGGCGGGAGCGCTGCTGTTTGCGTGGCCGTGGCTTTCGGGCGCTTTCACCATTCCGTGGGACGCCAAGGCGCATTTTTATCCGCAATTGGCTTTTCTGGCCCGCTCAATCCATGCGGGCCAGTCGCCGTTCTGGACGCCCAATATATTTGGCGGACATCCCCAGATCGCCGATCCGCAATCGCTGATCTTCTCGCCGCCGCATGTTTTGCTGGCCCTGTTTGATCGCGCCCCCTCGTTCATCGCCTTCGACGCCATCGCCTTCGCCATGCTTGCGCTCGGCGGCCTGTCGTTGATGATGCTGTTTCGAGATCGCGGCTGGCGGGCGGAAGGTGCGCTGGTCGCCGCGCTTGCTTTTGCTTTTGGCTGTTCGGCGGCGTGGCGGCTGCAACACATCGGGCAGATCCTCAGCCTGTCGTGGTTTGCGATTGCGCTCTGGCTGTTGCTGCGCGCGATAGACCGGCGCTCGAAACTCTGGGGCGCAGCTGCGGGCCTTGCCGCCAGCTTTATGCTGATCGGGCGGGATCAGGTGGCGTGGCTGTGCGTGTTTGTGCTCGCCATCATCGCCATTGGCCGCATTCTTGAGGAAGGTTTTTCGCGCGCAAAGCTGCGCACGCTTATCGGGCCGCTGGGCGTGGGCGCTTGCGTGGGCGCGCTCACAATTGCTTTGCCCATCGCGCTCACCATGGCGCTGGCCTCCCAGTCCAATCGCGCCGCGATCACGTTCGAGGGCGCGGCTGGCGGCTCGCTGCATCCCGCTGCGCTTTATACCTTCGTCAGCGCCAATCTGTTTGGAACCGACGGTCCCATGGCCGCCTATTGGGGACCGCCGTCCTCGCTCGTCTGGGGCGAGACCGGGCTGGCGCTGGCGCGCAACATGGCCAACGTCTATCTGGGCGCGCTGCCGTTTGTGGTCTTGCTGTGCTTTGGCGTGTTGCGCGGCGGCTTTCTGGCGCGTGAGATGCGCGCGTTCACGTTGGCGGCGCTGTTGATGCTGCTTTATGCGCTTGGGCGTTATACGCCGTTCTTCTCGCTCGCCTTCCACATCCCCGGCGCCGATCTCTTCCGCCGTCCCGCCGACGCAACCTTTCCGCTTGGCGCCTTGCTGGCGATCATCGCGGGTTATTGCGTGCATCGCTGGGCGGGGGGCGATTGGCGGGCGGATCGTCGGCGCATGTTTATTGAGGGCGGCGCAATCGCGCTTGCTTTGGGCGCTTGCGTCTTCATCGCGTTCGACAAGGGCCGCTTGCAACAGGCGGCGCCGATGCTGCTGGCATCAAGCGCGTGGCTGGCCGCTTCGCTCGCCTTGTTGTGGCTGGCGCCGCGCTGGAAGCAGCCGCTGACGGGGCTGGCCATAATCGGTCTTTTACTGAGCTTTGATCTGCGCGCCAACAACGGCCCTAATGAATCGACCGCACTGCCGCCAGACATGTTTGAGGCGCTGGCGCCCGACGCGCGCGATCCAACCATTGATGCGATCCGTGAAAAGCTGGCGTCTTCGCAGGCGCCCGACCGGCGCGACCGCGTGGAGCTGGCCGCTATTGATTTCCATTGGCCCAACGCTTCGCTGGTGCACGGCTTCGATCATTGGCTCGGCTACAATCCGCTCCGGCTGAAATGGTACGCAGACGCCACTGGCGCCATCGACCATGTCGCAATCGCCGACCAGCGTCGTTTTGCGCCGCTGTTTGCGCGCTACAATTCACCCCTGGCCAATCTGATGGGCCTGCGCTTTGTCGTCACCGGTCCGACCGCAGGCGAACTCGACAAGCAATTGGCGCCCGGCGATCTGAAACAGGTTGCGCGCACCAAGGCCGCCTACATCTATGAAAATACGCGGGCGCTGCCGCGCGTGTTGTTGGCCAATCAAGCGCGCCGGGTGGATTTTGACGCGATGATCGCCAACGGCCGCTGGCCTCCGGTGGACTTGCGCGACACGGTGCTGTTGCAGGAGGGCGGCGACAGCGTGCGCGCCCGTGCGCCGGGCTCGGCGCGGCTTGTCTCTTACCGCAATACGGAAGTGGTCGTGGACGTGCAGGCGCCCGACGGCGGCTGGCTGGCGCTGAACGACGTCTGGCATCCATGGTGGCGCGTGGAGGTTGACGGCAAGCCCGCAAAGCTGCTGCGCGCCAACGTCATCTTCCGCGCCGTCGAGCTGCCTGCGGGAGCCAAGCGCGTGCGGTTTTACTTTGCGCCGTTTGCGGGCCTTGCGAGCCAGATGTTTGGGTTGGACGATTGATATCCTGAACACCCCCTTGCGCTCCTCTTCCATTCTGGCACGCTGGTCAGTGGAGAGATTACCATGGCGATGCGGCACAGCTCGAAAGACCAACGCGATTGGGCGCTGTTTGCGCTGGAGGCGGTTGCGCTCGACACTGAAACCACCGGGCTTGATCCGCGCAAGGCCCGCCTGATCGAGATCGGCGGCGTCGTTCTGGCGCCGGGCGGGGGCGAGACGGACGAGACCTTTGAGACCTTCGTCAATGCTGGCGACGTGCATGCGGAAGCCGCCCGCGTTACCGGTATAGACACAGGCATGCTGGCGGATGCGCCGGGCTTTCCCGACGCTTTGCGCGCGCTGCAGGACTTTGTCGCCGGGCGCGTGGTGATTGGCCATTCGTTCGGGTTTGACCTTGCGGTAATGGCCCAGGAATGCCGCAGCCATGGCCTGCCGCAATGGTCGCCTCTTGCGCTTGATACGCGCTTTCTGGCGCAGGTCGCCTTTCCCAATCTGCCCGGCTACACGCTGGAGACCATCGCGGCGCGTTGCGGGGTTGAGCTTGGCGCGCGCCACCGGGCTTTGGGAGACGCGGTCTCCTGCGCCCGCATTTTTGGCGCGCTGGCGCCGCACCTGCGCGAAAGAGGCGTGCGCACTTTGGGCGAGGCGCTGGCGGCCACGCGCCGGTTTGAGGACGATCAAGCCTATCCCTCAATGTGGGAGCCGTTGAGCGGCGGCTTGCAGGGCGCAGCCGCGCGGGCGCAAAATCTCGATCCATTTTTGTTCAGCCGCCGCGTTAGCGACGTGATGACTCGCCTGCCGAAATTCATCGCGCACGATGCCAGCGTCGCAGACGCCGCGCGGATCATGGCGCGCGACAAGGTCGGCTTGCTATTCGTGGGCGCCAGCGACGCCCTCAGCCGCGATCTTGGCATTCTCACCGAGCGCGACGTGCTGGGCGTCGTTGCGCGCGAGGGCGCGGCGGGGCTTGCAAAACCGGTGGGCGATTACGCCTCCCGTCCGCTGCAAAGCGTTGCGGCGCCTGCCTTCGTCTATCGCGCCGTGGGGCGGATGACGCGGCTTGGCGTGCGCCATCTGGGCGTGATGGACGATGCGGGCCGCATCATCGGCGCAATATCGGCGCGCGATCTTTTGAAATCGCGCATGAGCGAGCCGGTGGCGCTTGGCGACGCGATAGATATGGCGCCCGACGTCGTGCAATTGGGCAAGGCGTGGGGGACAATTCCCGCCGTCGCCCGCGCTTTGCTGGCCAATGAGCTGGACGGGCGCCAGATCGGCGCCGTGGTTGCGCGCGAAGTGGCGGCGCTGACGCGGCGCGCGGCGCTCATGGCCCAGGAACGGCTCGTCAAAGAGGGCGCAGGGGAGGCGCCCTGCGCTTATACGATCATGATTTTAGGCTCGGCGGGGCGCGGCGAAAGCCTGCTGGCGTTCGATCAGGATAACGCGCTGGTGTTTGCAAATGGGGATGCGGGCGGGCCGGAAGATTCCTACTTCGCGCGCCTTGGCGAACACATGTGCGAGATTCTGCATGCGGTGGGCGTGCCGCTTTGCCCGGGCGGCGTGATGGCCAAAAACGCCAGCTGGCGCGGCTCGCTTGAAGCGTGGCGGGCGCGCACGCAAACATGGCTCCATCGCTCGCGCCCGGAAGATTTGCTGGCTGTCGACATCGCCTATGACTGGCGCCCCTGCGCTGGCGACCTCATGATGGGAGAATCCTTGTGGCGCGACATGCAGCTGGCGGCGCGCAACGAGATCCCATTTCTCAAACTGCTCGCCCAGCAGGGTGAACAACAAGCCTCGCCGTTTGGTTTTTTCGGGCGGCTGCAAACCGAAAACAGCCGGATCGATCTGAAACTCTATGGCCTGAAAGCCATCGTCACCGGCGCCCGCGCGCTTGCGCTGCGTCATGGCGTCGAGGCGCGCGCAACCTCCGACCGCCTGCAAGGCGTGCGTGCTTTGGGTCTTGGCCATGCGCCCGATCTGGACGCGCTGGACCGCGCGCACAAACTATTCCTGACGCTGATCCTGCGCCAGCAATTGCAGGACATCGCGGCCGGAAAGCGCCCCTCCAATAAAGTGGACGTGAGCGCGCTTGACGCAGCGGTTCTGGAGGATTTGCGCGAGGGCCTGAAAGCGGTCGGCGCGATCCCCGATATTGTGCGCGACATCTTGATGGGGTGAGTCGTTTGCGTGGCCACAGCTCAGTGTCTCTGTGGCGGACGCCTTGGCGCGGCTCGCATCTTTAATTTTTTTATACTAGGCAAGTGATATTTCGAATCACCAACGTTTTCCAGTTTGGTTTTAAATGCGCCTGATTTTGCTTCCGCAATCGCTCGATCAAGTATTTCATAACGAACCGCGCAAGCGCCTCGGCGTTCTGTCGCTATTTTGCATGTTATCGTTGATTTACGGCGCTATCTTCTTGCCGTATCTGCCGCTTTCCTCGGGGTTGCTGGGGCATGACTACGCCTTGCATTTTCCCAATCTGCTCGTTGGCTATTATTGGGCGTTGCAGAATAATTATTGGTCGATTCCCTGGTTCACGCCGGCGACCTGCGGCGGCATGGCCTATTATGCAGACCTGAACGTCGCCTATTTCTCGGCGCCTCAAGTTTTGACGTTGTTTGTCTCGCCGCTGCGCGCAATCCAGATCACCTTCATGTTGTTCGCTTTTATCGGCATGTGGGGGACCTATCGTCTGATGCGCGTGGCTTTTGGCGCCTCGCGCACGGCCAGCGTCATTGCGGCGGCCCTGTTCCTGTTCAACGGATTTTATGCCCACAGGATGCTGATCGGACATCTGACGTTCCATGCGTTTGCATTGACGCCGTTGTTGATGGCGATGCTTCTGCCGCGCGCAGGCAAGGCGATGCCGGCTATTGGTGAGGCGCTTATTCGCGCATGCATTGCAGGCATGTGTCTGGGCTACATGTTTCATTCGGGAATGATTCACGCGATCCCGCCTGTGCTGATGGCTTGCGCAATCGTGATCCTGATTCACGGAATGCGGTTTGACTTTCAGGCATGGTCGTGGGCGCTGCTGGCGGGCGCCGGCTTGCTGTCGCTGGGTGTGAGCGCCGGAAAACTTTATGCGGCGCTGAGCCTTGCGAACGCTTTTCCGCGCGATTTTTATAAACTTCCGGGCGCTGATAATATCGCACAGCTTTTATGGGCCGTGTTCAGCTCTGTGTTCTGGCGTCCGTCTCCCGATGTTCTCGTCAATTCCGATTGGTCGCAGGTTCGGCACGAATGGGAATACGGGCTCACGCTCGCGCCTGTTTTTATCGTTTATTATATTTACAGGGAGCGGATGAAGAACGTTCTGCGCCTTCCGTCGCGGGGCTTTGTGGAGCGCACAGGTTTGGCGCGTGGCGTTGCAGGCGTTTTCATCGGAATTTTGTTGCTGACGCCTTTGGCGCTGAATTTTTACGCGCCGGGCTGGAACACGTTTCTCAAACAGCTTCCCTATTTCAGCAGCAGCAGTAGTTTGCTGCGGTTTTTTTGCCTGTATATTCCAGTTATTATTGTTGGCGTGGCGCTCGCAATTGATCGCAAGCCGCGCTCCGACGTCCAGCTTCGCCTGAAAGTAGCGCTTGTCGCTCTGGCCGTCATCATCGTGCAGAATGCTATAACTAACAGGGACTATTACAGCGCGCAGACATACGATCCATCCGCAATCATAGCCGAATATTTACGTGCTTCGAATGAGGCGACCATTCGCCCCGTGAACCGCATTGAAGCCGCTGGGATCTCTTCGTCTCCAAACGACACTTTGGCGCATGGCGGATCGGCATTGCCCTGCTACCAGCCGATGTTTGGATATCGCCTTGAAAAATTTCCCCTTGGGCAATTGCAGCCGGGGCCGATTTTCTCCGCGCGGGAGAGCTTTCTCAATTTCAAGAACCCGGCCTGCTATCTGTTCCCCAAAGAAAACAAATGCACGCCGGGCGATCATTTTGCGGTCTCGCAAATTGAGGAGGCTCAGGCTTTGGCCGCGTACCGTCCGTTTGCGTTCCAGCAACCAGCCTCGCAGATTCTGGCGACGAACATCAGCATCGCCTCGTCGCTGGCCTGTCTGTTCGGGCTCGCGCTTGGCGGCTTCTTTTGGCGGCGGGTCAGGCGTTTGAAGACTATGCTGCTCTGAAAGGCGTAAATGGGTTCCGGACGCCAGCCGGAATAAGGGAATTATAAAGGGCGAGCGCGACAGTGCATATTTGGAAAGCACTTCGCACACAAAATGCGCTGAATTGTCTCCCTTCAAACGCTTGCAGACTCTTGCGGACCTCTTGCGCGACTCAGCGAA
>CAMCMI010000162.1 GCA_945875875.1 Rhizobium sp. Q54 | reverse complement strand
ATCGACGGCGACACGTTTGAGGCGCGGCTGCGGGTCTGGTTTGGTCAGGACGTAACGGTCGCCGTGCGCATTCGCGGCTTTGACGCGCCGGAGCTGAAAAGCAAATGCCCGCGCGACATGGTTCGGGCGCAGGAGGCGCGGGCGGCGCTCGCCAATCTCCTCGCCTCGGGTCCGCTTGTACTGCGCGACGTCGGGCGCGACAAATACAACGGACGCGTCGTCGCCTCGGTCGAGATCGGCAACCCGTCAGCGCGCGATCAGTCCAATCGCGAAAACGTCGCCACCCTCATGATCGCGGGCGGCTATGGCCGCCCCTATGACGGGCGCGCAAGGGCAACTTGCGTGAGTTGAGGCAGCTCAGGGAATCGCCACAACCTGCGTGCCCACGCGCACCCGGTCGAACAGATCGACGATATCCTCGTTCAGCATGCGGATGCAGCCGTAGGAGGCCGCCGTGCCAATCGAGCGGCGCATGGATTGCGTGGTGCCATGAATGGCGATCTCGGTACGATCCAGCGTGAGCGCGCGAACCCCCATTGGATTGTTGGGCGATCCGCCGGGGATCAGATCGGGCAATTGTGGGTTGTCGCGGCGCACCATTTCAGGGGGCGACCATGCCGGGTTGACGTGCTTGCCGTTGACCCGCGCCCAGCCCGACCACGCTTTGCCCGACCGGCCTACCGCCACCGAATAGCGAATCGCGCGCCCCTCGCCCAACGTCAGATAAAGACGGCGCTCGCGCTGCGAAATGACAATAGTTCCAGCCGGAACGTCCGCCTCATAGGCGACCGTCTGACGGGCGGACGCGCCCGGCGCAAACGTGAAAACAGCGCCAAAACCAATGCAAACCGACAACAAGCCGGCGCGAAATTGCGTCATCTCGACACTCCACAAAAATCAAACCTGCAACCGGCAAAAGACGCCCCGGTTCCGCAGGTAACGCGACGCACCCAGCTCGAGCTAGTGCATATGCGCAACGTTGAACGAAAATCGTGAAGGTTGATTTAGAACTTCCGGAGGGGAGGGGTCAGGCGGCGGGAAATTGGCCGCAGGGTTAGCGAATGGTGGATGGGAGGCAGTAGCGAGTAGCGAGTAGAAAACCCCCTCATCCGCCCCTTGCTGACGCAAGGCGCACCTTCTCCCGCAAGGGGAGAAGGAAGAACGGGGCGCTGTTGCTGATGCGCGCACTTCCTTCTCCCCTTGCGGGAGAAGGTGTCACGCAACGCGTGACGGATGAGGGGTATCTTCCCTCTTCTACTCGCTACTCGCTACTCGCTACTCCCTACTCGCTAATCGCTAATCGCTAATCGCTCACTTCCGATTCTGTATCAAATCATCCACCACGCCGGGATCGGCCAGCGTTGACGTGTCGCCCAATGAACCAAAATCGTTCTCGGCGATCTTTCGCAGGATACGCCGCATGATTTTGCCAGATCGCGTTTTCGGCAGGCCCGGCGCGAACTGGATCACGTCCGGCGAGGCGATGGGGCCAATCTCTTTTCGTACCCAGCCAACCAATTCCTTGCGCAGCGCCTCCGACGGCTCCTCGCCCGTCATCAGCGTCACGTAAGCGTAAATGCCCTGACCCTTGATGTCGTGCGGATAGCCGACCACCGCAGCCTCGGAGACTTTGGGGTGCGCGACCAGCGCGCTCTCGACTTCCGCCGTGCCCATGCGATGGCCCGACACGTTGATGACGTCGTCCACGCGCCCGGTGATCCAGTAATAGCCGTCAGCATCGCGCCGGCAGCCGTCGCCGGTGAAATACTTGCCTGGATAGGTCGAGAAATACGTCTGGATGAAGCGCTCGTGATCGCCAAACACCGTGCGCATCTGGCCCGGCCACGAATCGATGATGCAGAGATTGCCCTCGGCGGCCCCATCGAGAACCTTGCCCTCGGCGTCCACGATCTGCGGTTGCACGCCAAAGAAGGGAAGGGTCGCGGAACCCGGCTTCTGCGCAATGGCGCCGGGCAGCGGCGAGATCAGAATGCCGCCCGTCTCCGTCTGCCACCATGTGTCGACGATCGGGCAACGGCTATCGCCAACCACGCGGTGATACCATTCCCACGCTTCCGGATTGATCGGTTCGCCGACCGAGCCCAAGAGGCGCAGCGAGGCGCGCGAGGTCTTCTTCACCGGCTCTTCGCCAGCGCCCATCAGCGAGCGGATGGCGGTGGGCGCGGTGTAGAAAATATTGACCTTGTGCTTGTCGATCACGTCCCAGAAACGCGACATCGAGGGATAATTGGGCACGCCCTCGAACATCAGCGTGGTGGCGCCGTTGGCGAGCGGGCCGTAGACGATATAGCTGTGGCCCGTCACCCAGCCCACGTCCGCCGTGCACCAATAGACGTCGCCCTCGTGGTAATCGAACACGTATTCATGGGTCATCGAGGCGTAGACGAGATAGCCGCCCGTGGTGTGCAGCACGCCCTTGGGGGTTCCCGTCGAGCCTGACGTGTAGAGGATGAACAGCGGATCTTCCGCGTTCATCTCTGTGACGGGGCATTCGCTCGTCACCATGGCGGCGGCCTCGTCGTAATAGACGTCGCGCCCGGCCTTCATGTTGACGGGTCCGCCCGTGCGCCTGACCACGATCACGTGATCGGCCCCGCCGACCTTCTCCAGCGCCTCGTCCACATTGGCTTTCAACGCCACCTTGCGGCCGCCGCGCAGGCCCTCGTCCGCCGTGATGACGACTTTTGATTTTGCGTCCTGAATGCGGCCCGCAAGCGAATCGGGCGAGAAGCCGCCAAAGACGATGGAATGCACGGCGCCAAGGCGCGCGCACGCCAGCATGGCGAAAGCGGCCTCCGGGATCATCGGCATGTAGATGGTGACAGTGTCGCCCTTCTTGACCTCGCGATTGCGCAGGACGTTGGCGAAGCGGCAAACTTCGTCGTGCAATTGGGAATAAGTGATGGAGCGCGATTCGGATGGGTCGTCGCCCTCCCAGATGATGGCGACCTGATCGCCGCGCGTCGCCAGATGGCGATCAATGCAATTGGCGGAGACGTTCAGCGTGCCGTCCTCGAACCATTTGATCGAGACGTCGGGCGGGCCGTAGGTCGTGTTCTTGACTTTGGTGAACGGCTTGATCCAGTCCACGCGCTTGCCGTGTTCGGCCCAGAAGCCCTGCGGATCGGAGACGGAGCGCTGGTGCATCGCCTGATATTTTGCGGCGTCAATATGGGCGCGGGAGGCCCATTCAGGGCTGACGGCGTAAATTTTGTCGGACATGCGTTCCTCCCGCACAAGAAATGGTTACGCGAGGAGGAGACGGTTTTATGGCGGCCTGCTCGCGAGCGCCCGCATTATGCTCATGGGGTCGGCGCCCCACAAGGCGCGCGGCGTCACACTTTGGTCGCGAGACGTTTGGGTCGCGCAAGGTTTGGGCGCAAGACGTTTCGCTCGCAAGACGTTTGGGTCGCGAGACGTTTGCCGGAGCGCGGCGGGGCGAGCTCTATTTGCATTCCTTCTGGACGCGCTCAAGCGCCTGCGCCAGTCCGCTCAGCGAATAGCTGTCGGTCGTCAGATTGCCGCGCAGCGATTGCGCTTTCACGAGGATGCGGGCGCCCTTGCGCATGGCGTCTAGCGCCCTGGCTTCGTCGGCGGCGTTCTTGATCCAGAGATTGGGGCCTTTCGCCACCAGCTCGAACGAGACATTGCCGATTTCCGCCTTGGGCGCGCTGTTGGGCTTCACGTCAAAGCCCATCACGAAGGAAATCTCGTTGCGCACGCCTTCAGCAGGGCGCTGGGAGACGAACAGATAAGCGGGATCACGCTTGAGACCGGCGGGCAGACGCTCCTTGGGCGTAGCGAGCGCATAGCAGGTCCGCGCCTTGGCGCCTTTGGCGGCATAGGCGCCCCAATCGCCATAGCTCTGCAGGAGAGCCGGCTGGCCGGGGTCTTGCGCAGGCGCGGCGGGGGCTTGCGCGGCAGGGGCGGGTTTCGCCCTCGATTGGGCCGCAGCCGGAACGCTGACGAGGGCGCTCAGGAGAACCATGAAACAGGAGGCGGCCAACGCAAGAGGCGCGCGACCGGCGGGCGAAGAGACAGGTGGGGATACGTGAACGCGAATCATGAACGCATAATACTCCATTCAATCGTTTACGAATCGTTTCCGGCGCTGAAAGGAACAAGCGGTTGTTGCGGCGCCGCCTGCGCAGGCCTGCGACGCCGAAACATTTCGCGTTCAGCGCCAATCATGGCATGGTGCAAAGGCTAGGCCTGTTCGTAAATACGTGATCGTAAATCTGTGTCGTAAGTCATTCAGGAGCGCCTGCGCGTCATGAGCCTGCAAAGTCCGATAGCCTCCCAAAAGGCTGGAATCGCCAAATTCCCTGAAAGGCGCACCCCCGGACTATGAATGCCCCTTCGCAAACGCATGCTGGCTGGATCGCAGCGGTCGCCAATTCCCGCGACGAGGGCGCCTTCGCCTCTCTGTTCGACTTCTACGCGCCCCGGCTTGAGGCGTGGCTGATGCGCGCGGGCGTGGACGCGGGCGCCGCCGAAGAAATTTGTCAGGACGTTATGACCACTTTGTGGCGCAAGGCGCACCTGTACGACGCCGCCAAATCCACCCCCGCCACCTGGCTTTACCGAATCGCCCGCAATCGCCGGATTGATTTGGCCCGCCGCAATCGCGTCGTGGTGCTGGAGCCTGATGATTCGGCTTTCGACATTCCAGACGAAAACGTCGCCGATCCAGACGCCTCGGTGGACGCCCACGACCGGGACGTTGTTTTGCGCGAGGCCATGACGCAATTGCCCGAGGAGCAATTGGCGCTCGTGCGGCTGGCGTTTTTCGAATCCCTGTCGCATTCGGCCATCGCCGAGCGCACCGGCCTGCCGCTTGGCACCGTGAAATCGCGCATTCGCCTCGCCTTCAGCCGGCTGCGCCGGGCGCTGGAAAGCGCAGGCGTTAAAAGCGTGCTCTAGCGCCCGCAACTCACCTGTTGGCGCGCAGGGCGTCCAGCACGCGACCCCCCGCTCGCCCATCCTGCGCCAGCCCGAGCTTGCCCTGATATTCGGCAATGGCGCGGCGGGTGATCGTTCCAATCGCCCCGTCAGCCTCGCCGATTGCGTAGCCGCGCCGCAGCAGCCATTCCTGCAATTCCTTGCGCTCGGCCCGCGACAGGCCGCGATCATCGGTGGGCCACGCCCCCCGAACGCCGGGCTGGCCGCGCAACCTGTCCGACAACAGCGAAATCGCCAGCGCGTAGGAATCGGCGCCATTGTAGGAATATGCCGCGTC
This sequence comes from Rhizobium sp. Q54, assembly GCA_945875875.1. Classification (GTDB taxonomy): domain Bacteria; phylum Pseudomonadota; class Alphaproteobacteria; order Rhizobiales; family Beijerinckiaceae; genus Terripilifer. Next base: position 1,450 of record CAMCMI010000162.1, on the reverse strand, counting down.
ATAATTCTTGAACACGAGAAAAGCCGGGCCATTGGCGCCAGCAGGCATCAGCAATCCCGCCTCGCCGGTCCCGGTCAAGACCTCACCGTCGAAACGCTTGACGCCGCGCGACGACCACGCCGGGAGCACCTGTTTGGGGCGCCGTCCCGTGGGGCCGGAATAGCCGGGCGGCACGCGCACCTCATAGCCCCAGCGTGCGCCCGAAACCCAGCCTGCTTTGGCCATGAAATTGGCGGTGGAGTGGAGGGCATCGGGGACGGAATCCACCAGATTGCTGCGCCCGTCGCCGTCGCCGTCCACACCCAGCCGCAAATAGGTCGTGGGCATGAACTGCGTCTGCCCAAAGGCGCCCGCCCATGACCCAAACAGCTTGTCGGCGGGCAAATCGCCGCGCTGGACGATTTGCAGGGCGGCCAGCAATTCGCCGCGGAAATAATCGCGCCGGCGCGGCGCCGTGCAGGCCAGCGTCGACAGCGCCTGCGGCAGAAACCAGCGCCCGGTGAGCTTGCCATAATCGGATTCAACGCCCCACACGGCTGCAATCGTGAAGCGGTCCACGCCATAGCGCTTTTCAGCCGCCGCCAATGCGCCCGCATGGCGCGCCATCATCGCGCGTCCCTCGGAAACTTTCTGCTCGTCCACGAGCACGGCCAGATAATCCCAGATCGGCGTTTTGAATTCAGGCTGCGACTGAAGCGCCTCAATGACTTTCGGATCTGGCTGCACGCCAGTCATGGTGCGGTCGAAGATCGCGCCCGACACGCCTTTCTTTGCAGCCTCGCCGCGCAATTCATTCACGCAGGTTCTGAAATCTGCAAAAGCGGGCGCGCTTGCTGCAAGCAGGCCAATGAGGGAAACGGAAAGGACGCGCGCGATCATGAAAACTCTCTGACGGAAACCAGTCTCTACAGCAGCCTGAAACTGGTTAACGGCTGATGAACCGTCAAAGCGCTTTGGCCAATCAAACCGGATAGACGCGAAGCGGAATGCGATCGTCGGGCCGCAGCGTGATGCGCAGCAGCGGACGCGGTTCATGGGCGTGAGCGGGCGAAAAACGCACATTGCGCAGCACGCTTGCGAGCACGATCATCGCCTCCTGCATGGCGAAACTTGCGCCGATGCACACGCGCGGTCCCGCGCCAAAGGGCAGATAGGCAAAGCGCTCTATGTTTTCGCGCGCACCGGGCAGAAAGCGCTGCGGCATAAAGGCTGACGGATTGTCCCACAGCTTCTTGTGACGATGCAAAAGCCACGGCGACACAACCACAACAGCGCCTGCGGGCACGTGTGTCCCCGCCAGCTCTGGCCAGCCCCCATGAGGTGATCCGGTCTTTATGTTAGTTGACGATTTGGTTTGTAGCTAGCGCTGGGGTGGCCGGCGAAGCTGGTTGGGGTTGCGTAGCCGGCCATTGTAGAACCTCTGGTGCAGGCGGTTGATATCGCAGTGATG
>CAMCMI010000161.1 GCA_945875875.1 Rhizobium sp. Q54 | reverse complement strand
ACGAAGGACAGCGGCACCGCCAGCGGCAATTTCGTGGTGGCCGTGACAAACCCGACCGCCAGGATAAATGCCAGATGATCGAACCCGATCACTGGATGGCCGAGGCCGGACAGGAGCCCCTGCATAAAGGTCGCGGGCGCTGCGCCACCAATAGGATGATGCGAAAGCGCCTGCGTGGCGGTGACTAGCAGAGTGCCCACGCCGAGAATTGCTCCGCGTTGCCCGATGTTGTTCTTCTGCATGTTGTCCTCTCAGGTGAGCCTTCGCCGGTGAACCCGCGCAAGGATCGACCGCTCGCCCACAAACGGCAAGGCCTGCGCGGCGGCGGCAAGTTGTTATATCTCATGCCTCTTCGTCCCCATCCGCGATCATGCTTTTTTAAGCAGACGGTTTTCCAACGTCAGATCAGCGACGCATTCCTTCAAGGCGCTGGCTTCACGGCGCAGATCCTTGACCTCATCGGTGGTGGGTGCAAGAGCGGTATCGCCCGCCAGGTGGCGTTTGCCGGCTTCCATGAACTCCTTGGACCAAGTGTGCTTAACCAAGTGTAATGGAGGCTCTGTGTAATCCCTTCCTTGCGGCAAAGTTCGGTGATGCTGTCTTCGCCGCGCAGGCCGTCCAGCACGATCCGGATTTTATCTTCAGCTGAAAAAAGCCGTCGGGTCGCACGGCGTATTCCTTCATCACCTGCTCGGCAGGCTTTTTGGTGCTTGAGGTTCTAGGGTTCATCTTGGTTCCTTAGTCATGATGACTAGATCAAAACTCTCCTTAAATCACAACCGCAAATCTGGGACATAGGTGCTGACGGGGAACACCGCTACGACCGATGCGCCCACACTTTCATGTGTCCGCCATCTGCGCCGCAGCAACCGTCATATTCTGGCTCTGATCAATAAGTCCTGAGCCTAAAGCCATAAGTAACAGCTTGTCAGGTAGGCTTTGATCAGGCAAGCTTGTAACGAAACTAACCTTTTTCGATGAATACCTGTTAAATTAGTTCGCCCTTCAGAGGCGACTGGCAGAATAATATTAAGGGGAGGCAGAGATGCGCAGAATTAGGGAGTGCGTGTCTGCGCCGATGGCGCAAACTCGAGCGGTGGCTTTGGCGTTCGTCGCTGGCTTCGTCTGCGCTGCGCCAGCCTTCGCTCAGGAGTTTTATCGAGGCAAGACGGTAAATATCTTTATTGGTTTCGCCGCGGGCGGTAGTTATGATTACTATGGCCACCTTCTGGCACGTCATCTTGGTAGACACTTGCCAGGCAATCCTAACGTGGTCGCCAACTCAATGCCCGGCGCGGGAAGCCTTCGAGCGGCCAACCATCTTTTTGCAGTCGCTCCCAAAGACGGCACAGCTCTGGCTATAGTCACGCAGACGCTGCCCTTGGAAGAGGTGCTGGGCAACCCCGGCGTCAAGTACCGTTCGTCAGAGTTCAATTGGATCGGTCGTGCAACGAACGTCGTGGATATCGTCATGACTTGGCACACATCCAAGACGCGCAATGTGGAGGACCTGCGCCACATTGAGACCCCCATCGCAACAACTGGCGGCGGCTCACCGACAGATGGATTCCCTCGCCTTCTCAATGCGCTCGGTGGAACAAAATTTCGGATGGTTAGCGGCTATCAGGGCTCTGCCGCGGGCATGCTTGCAATGGAGCGGGGCGAGACCGATGCATCCTCGACATCCTGGGGCACCTTGCAATTCAACAAAGGCGAATGGCTTCGTGACAAGCGCGTCAACCTGCTGCTGTTTTATATGGGCGAGCGGATTGCCCAAGGCCCCGATGTGCCAGCGGCGGGCGAATTGGGGCTGACCGAGGAGGGCCGTCAGATCCTTAAGCTTTATGCCAGTGGAGCGGATGTTGGGCGCTCGTTCATCGCGCCGCCAGGTGTGCCGGCGGAACGGGTCGCGGAATTGCGCCGTGCATTCGACCGGACGATGGCCGATCCTGCCTTGCGCGATGAGGTCAAAAAGGCCAACACTGATCTTGCGCCGCTTCCTGGTGAGGTCATGCAGACGATGGTCGAAGACATATTGAGATCGCCGTCCGCCCTCGTCGATCGCATGAAGAACATTCTCTCGAATAAGTAACCGAGGCTCCGTGCAAAAAGATAATACTGGGCACCGCCGAACCGAGCAGAAAGCGATGTTGTTGATCCCCCAGTCACGTAAGCACCTGCCAAACAGCCATTGGCGGAGACAATATGAAGCCGAGCTACCCGGACTGAACTCGATTGCCCTAAACGAAGGCGGGGAGACGTGAACAAGTCGACATCTCCGGATGTCCGCGGTGAGCTTCTCGACGACGAAACTGCCTTGCGGCTCATTGCGCGACCACGGCCGCGCAGTTAACATCTTAAAATAAAGTGCCTCGCGATGCACTCGCGGTGCAAAAGAACTGCAAGGAGGTCGGCTTGGGGCTTCAAGATTTTGGCGAACATTGGGTCGACTCTGATGGCGTGCGAACCCGCTATTTCGAGGCGGGCGAAGGCGGCACGCCCGTCGTTCTCATCCATGGGGGACAATTAGGCGACTCGTCCGGCGGCGAAAACGCCGAGGACTGGGAACCGACATTCCGCGCGTTTGCCAAGGCTGGCCGTGTCATCGCTTTCGACCGTCTGGGACAAGGCTACACGGACAATCCGAAACGCGACGAGGATTGCACCATGGCTGGCACCGTCCGCCATACGACGGCGTTCCTGAAGGTGCTCAATTTGGGGCGCTGCAATCTCGTCGGGCATTCGTGCGGCGGCTACATCGCCGGGGCCATCGCGCTCGCCGAACCTGCGCTTGTGAACGCCTGTGTTATTGTAGATAGCGCCAGTGCGGCACCGGGGGAAGGCCGCAACAGCGCCGTCTTCGCCACCAATCCGCATGCGCCAGGCAGCTTGGAATCCTCCCGTTTCGTCTACGAGCGCTACTCGCGCAACACGGCCCACGTTACGGACGAATGGCTCGCGATGAAGCAGAAAATCACCGACCTTCCAAAGAACCGCGAAATGATCGCGCGGATGAATTCGAAGCTACTCGCCGCGCGCTTCCTACCTGATTTCGTAGGGGACCGCGACCGCTTCTTCATCCAGATCAACTCGGACGGCTTCCGTCGCCCGGTGATGATAGTCTGGGGCTACAACGATCCAACCGCCCCGCTCGACATGGGCCTCGCACTCTTCGACATCATCGCGAAGATGCAGCCACGGACATGCATGCATGTGGTCAACGAAGCTGGGCATTTTAGTTTCCGCGAACAGCCGGAGGCCTTTAACCGCGCGGTCCTCGGATTTCTGGCGGGAGTGGACCATGGTGAATGAAGCAGCTCTCCAAACCAGGTGCTGCGCTCCGCCCGCGCTCGACATGGGCGAGGAAAAGTGGATCGACGTCGACGGGATTCGCACTCGCTATTTCGATCAGGGCGAAGGCGAGCGCCTCGTCTTCATCCATGGCGTTCAGATGGGATCGACCGACGGATCGAGCAGCGCTCGCACTTGGGACCTTAATTTCGCGGCTCTCTCGAGCAGCTTTAACACGATCTCGCTCGACCGGCTCGGACAAGGCTACACGGACAATCCGAAATCGGACAACGATTACACGATGCACGCGAGCGTGCAGCACGTGATCGCCTTCCTCGACCGGCTGGGCAAGAAGCCATATCATCTCGTCGGGCATTCGCGGGGCGGCTACGTGGTGGCAAGGATCACTATGGAGCGGCCGGATCTCGTCAAAACTATTACATGCGTCTCCTCCGGGACTCTTGCGCCCGGAGCTCCGAGAACGGAGGCCGCGACGCGAAATCGGCCCCAGCCAGAGCATCAGCGCGAGTCAATCCGCTGGTATCTCGAGCGCTACTCGCACAACCCGATGATCGTGACCGATGCTTGGCTCGACGACAGCCAGCGCATCGCCAATCTCGAAAAGACGCAATTCGCCGTATCGCGCATGCGCGCGAGCGGCTTGCTAAAAGACCAGTTCGCCCCGAAGCTGTATGCGCAACGCGCGGAAACACACCAATGGCTTCTCACCAAGGGCATGGCATGTCCTACTCTGATCGCTTGGGGCCGCAATGATCCAGGCGCACATCTCGAGGCAGGATTGCGGCTGATAGAGATGTTCATGAGCCTCCAACCCAAGACGGAATGGCGCCTCTTCAACCGATGCGGGCATTTCGTCTTCCGCGAACATCCTGCAGCCTTCAACCGCATGCTTCACGATTTTGTCCGAGCAAATTGCTAATCTCCGCCCCCTTGCGATGCACGAGAGGAAAAGATGGCCCTTCCTGCAATGAACAACTTGAGGATAAGCGCGGCGTTAGCAGCACTACTCGTCCTCGCCCCGCCTTGCCTTGCGCAAACCGCGCCGGATTTTTTCGGCGGCAAGACCGTACGGCTTGTTGTCGGATATCCGGCGGGCTCGGGCTTTGACACCTAATCGCGCGCCCCGACGCGGCACTAATCCCACGCGCCTCAGGGCCACTAAAAACTAACTCTCAATCCCAAGCGCTTCACAGGCTCATAAGCCATACTTCAGGGAGGATCACTTTTTTGGGAGCAAATCAGCCCGGCGTATATCCTTCATCACCTGCTCGGTGGGCTTTTTGGCGCTTGAGTATCTAGGGCTCATCTTGGTTCCTGCGTCATGACGACGAGATCAATACTCTCCGTAAAATCACAACCAAAAATCTGGAACATAGGTGCTGACGGGGAACATTTCTTGCTATTGGCTGCAAGTGGTGGTTGGGTCGTTACGAGGTCAACGAACGCAAGCAAGAGCAGCCGTCTAGGGGAATAAAATGATGAAGTCCATACTCGGGGCCCTTCTTGCCTTGTCGCTGAGCGCGCCCATGACGGCTAATGCGCAAACAGTCGCCGACTTTTATCGCGGCAAGACCATGCAGATGGTGGTGCCTTTCTCGGCTGGCGGTATTTATGACATCTCCACGCGTATTCTTGCGCGTCACATGCCCCGCTTTATTCCCGGCCAGCCTAACATGGTGGTGCAAAATCAGCCCGGTGGCGGCGGTATATTAGCAGCCAACCGACTGGCGAGCGCGGTGGATAAGGACGGGCTCACCATCGCGTCAGTCAGCCGTGGCATCCCCCAGCTTGCCCTCGTTGGCGAGCCCAATATTTCTTTTGATCCTGCGAAACTTACATGGCTGGGTTCCATTTCATCCTACTCGGACGACGCCTACTTGCTAACAGTCATGGCCAACAACAAAGTTAACACCGTCGCTGAATCACAAAATGGCGCGCTGCTTAATCTGGGCGGCGTCGGAGCAGGAGCGACAAATACAACGTTTGCAATGCTGGCGCGCGATCTTCTTGGGATGAAAATCGAAGTTATCCGCGGATTTCCTGGCGCAAACGACGTTTGGCTCGCGATGGAGCGCGGCGAACTCGATGGTCAAGTGATCGACATCAGCGCCATCAAATCCAGCCGACCAAACTTCTGGAACGAGAAGAAAGTGAAATTTTTGGTTCAGTTCGGCCGCGCCACAAGGCTGGAGTCGATGCCCGATGTGCCGACGGGCCGCGAGCTCGTGAAAAATGCCGATGACCGCGCATTGCTGGAATTCGCGGAAAGCCCGTTTTTCATGGCGCTGCCCTATGCTGCGCCTCCCGGCGTTCCTGCCGATCGCGTGCAAGCTTTGCGCGAGGCCTTTATGAGCGCCACTGCGACGACCGACTTTCTCACCGAGGCCACCAAGATCGGCCTTAACGTCAGCCCGATTGATGGCGCAGCGGTAGACAAAATTGTCGAAGCCGCAGCGCAGACGGCCAAGCCGATTCGAGACCGACTTGGGACATTCCTGCTTGCAAAGTGATTGCGCGGCTTAGTATCGCTTCCACGCGCTGCCCAAGGACACCTTGGCTGATTTGCGAAAACTCAGGGGCTGGGTGGACCTGCTTGAGCAATACGTCAAGCACATGGAGATACACATGCAGGTGTATGGGCCCATACAGGATATCAGGCAGCGCGAGCACGACCATGAGTGCCGCCAAAGCTGTAATGGTAGCAAGGAATAGGCGGCCGCAGCTGCTGCCAAACACCTGTTGCAAAAGCAGGCATGGCAGGAATTGAATCGCGACCACACGGACGCTGACAAGCTAATAGCCAAAGTAGGAGGCGGCTTGTTTCCTAAGACCAGCTAATTATTTCTAACTTCTGGATTGATCCCAGCACATACTGGATTGAGGAAATTTTCTTGGGCTGGCGTGATAGTTACAGCATGAACGTTTTGTTCATGCGTTGCTAACATTTCGAAAGGCCAAAAAAATGCTCAAAAAAATAAGCCCACAAACCTACTATCACGGAATCACCTAGTGATAGCGAGGTTCTTAATATCTTTAGGGTATCTCTCAATAAATTACCGTTTAAAATGCGCGGCGGTATTTTGTGATCATTCTGTCTATATGCAGGCTGAATTTAGCTCAGTCATGGTCGTTTACATCCGATCCTAGTGCACTTCGGGCATAGTTGGGGCGTCAGGCCCTGACACAACGCATCAGCATCCACCGTTTCATATAGAGATTAACGAGCGCGAAGCTGATTTGCAACCGATTGAGATTTTTGGCGATGCCGCGATAGCAGACTTTGCGAAAGCCGAAGACGCACTTGAGAACCCGGAAGGGATGCTCCACATCGGCGCGCACGCGCGACTTGGTGCGGTTCTTTGAGGTCTCCTCATCGCTAAGCGCTGATGCGCGGTTACCACG
>CAMCMI010000160.1 GCA_945875875.1 Rhizobium sp. Q54 | reverse complement strand
TCGAGAGGAAGCGGGCCAGCGGCCGAGTCTTTTTGTAGAAAAACGCGAATGATCCGCCGAAGAATGCGACCAGTCCCAGCACATGGATAAGCCTGAGTGGGGTCAGGAAGGTCTTGTCGGCGACGAAAAACAGCGGCGGCTGCGGCACGTTAAACGGGTCAGGGTAGAATTCTAGAGAAGTACCGAGCAGGCCCAGCGCAACGATCAGCCCGCCGAGCAGGCGCGCAATTCCCCGCCAGGTGACGGCGATGCGCGTTATGACGCTGTCGCCGCCAAGCAAAAACCCGATGACAAATATGAATTGCCAGGCGAAGGGATTGAAGAACCAGCGGCCCTCCACCGGCCATGTCGGCAGATTGACCGCCGTGCCCAGCGTTGCGGCCCAGATCGCGAAGGATACGGGCAGTAGCGCCCACGGAAGAGCCCGGTGCAGAACCGCCATGAAAGGCGTCATCGCCATCAGCACGATATAAAGCGGCAGAATGTCGAAATAGCCCAGGTGATGGCTCAGAAGTACAAGCCCGATATGGGCTGTGACCGGATCTTCGAAAATCGCCGCTGCATTGTTCCACTGCAGAACAAGGTTGGTGTCCGAGATAAAAGCGGTGCTCGCAATAATGGCGATGGCGATGACCGTAATCACGAGCTGGGCGACATAGAGCACGATGGCGCGTGAGCCGAGCCGGAAGAACAGGCCCAGCGACGTCAGGTCGCGCGATTGCCGATCCACCATCGAGCGCAGCGACCAGCCTGCGAGCAGCACGAAAAGCTCCGCCGAATCGGAGAAGCCGAAGTTCTTGTGCGTGTAATTCTCAAACCAGATGCCGGGGATGTGGTTGAGAAAAATCACAACCAGCGCATAGCCGCGCCAGAAGTCGATTTCATTGGGCGGACGCGTCCCCTTGACCTTGGCCGGGACGGTCGCCGTGAGGATCTTCGGTCGGTTTGTAAATTGATCCATGACGTTCCGCACCCCGTCATTTGCGGTTTAGCGGGCGCAAGGGGCGTCTGTCGAGGCGTCCTGCACAAATTTTTTCTTCATCAACCCGGGCATGACGCGCGGGCGCCCCGATTTTGCGAGGTCTCGATAAGCATTCGTTAACGTTAACGGCCCTTAATGGGGGATGACGAGCCTTTGTCTCATTTCGATCCAGCCTCTCGTTGACGGCCCATGTAATCCCATGCTATCCCAAATCATCCCCTGGGGCTTCCCAAGTGCGCACATGGAAAAGCGGGGCCGCGTTCGCGCAGCTCGTTTGCCGACCCTTTGCGTCCCGGATTCAGGCTCTGCGGGAGCGTGGCTAAAGGCGGGTGTGTGCGTTGGACAGGTACGTTTCGCATTTCACCAATCGGCTGGACTCAAAGGGGCGGGTTTCCATCCCTGCGTCCTTTCGATCGGTGCTGACGCGGGACGGATACGAGGGGCTTTACGTTCATCCTTCTCTGGATGCGGAGGCGCTGGATTGCGGCGGTTTCGCGCTGGTGCGGGAGATCGACGCGGTGCTTGGCCGGTTCGCAGCCTATTCGTCCGAACACGATGTGTATTCGACGGCGCTTCTGGGCGACGGCGAAATCTTGAAGGTCGATCCGGAGGGCCGGATTTTCCTGTCGGACCGTTTCAAGGCCTATGCGGGTCTTGGCGCGGAGGTGACGTTTGTAGGGCAGGGGTACAAATTTCAAATCTGGGAGCCGGAGCGTTTCCGCGCCCACCTGGAAGAGGCCAGAAACCAGGTGCGGAACTTGAGGAAACTATTGGGCGCCAGGGGCGCGGACAATCCGCAGCCCCGGGGAGCGCGGGAATGACATCGGGTCGCGGCGAGGAGTCTTCTCTTCCCGCTGGCGGACCGGCCCGGCACATTCCCGTGCTCCTCGCAGAAGTGATCGCCGCGCTTGAACCGCGCGAGGGCGGTGCGTTTGTCGACGGCACGTTCGGCGCAGGCGGCTACACCAGCGCCATTCTTGAGACTGCAGGCGCCAAAGTCATCGCGATTGATCGCGATCCGGACGCCATCGCCGCCGGACAGGCGCTTGTCGCCCAATCAAAGGGCCGGTTGACGCTTGTTTCCGGCGTATTCAGCGAGCTTGACGTGATCGCGCGCGAGGCCGGTTGCGAGGCGCTGCAAGGCATCGTGCTCGACATTGGCGTCTCCTCGATGCAGATCGACGAGGCGGTGCGGGGGTTTTCTTTCCGCTTTGAAGGCCCGCTCGACATGCGCATGGGCCAGATTGGCCGAAGCGCCGCAGACATTATCAACACCGCTGACGCTGAAGAGCTGGCCGACATTCTGTTTTATTTTGGCGAAGAACGGCAGGCGCGCCGGCTGACGCGAGCCATCGTCAATGATCGCGCGCAGACGCCTTTCACCACCACGCGCCAGCTTGCCTCGTTGTGCGAGCGGGTCATTCCCACCAAGCCGACGCAGATTCACGCCGCCACGCGCACGTTTCAGGCGCTGCGCATCGCTGTCAACGACGAGCTGGGCGAGCTGACGCGCGCATTGGCGGCCGCCGAGCGGGCTTTGGCGCCGGGCGGCGTGCTCGCCATCGTCACCTTTCATTCGCTGGAAGATCGCATTGTGAAGCAATTCTTCGCGGAGCGTTCGGGTCGCGGGCAGGCGCGCTCGCGCCTGTTGCCGGGCGAACCGGTTCCGCCAAAACCGACGTTTGATCTTGAATCAGGCCAGCCTGTGTCGGCCGGGGAGGCTGAACTGGAGGCCAATCCGCGCTCGCGCTCGGCGCGTTTGCGTTTTGCGCGTCGCACGGATGCGCCAGCCCTCGGGCTCGTCGGCGCCTGGGCGGAGCTTGCAAATTTGCCCGCGCGCAAGCCTGTTTCGACCAAGACCGCGCCGGGCGATCCCGCCTATAACAGGTCCACCTCCGACCGATCGGCTTCCAGCCAGTCTCCCGGCAAAGGCCGCCCCAACAAGAGCGGGGGGCGCTAATGCTGCGCTTTTTGAATGTGCTGGCGGTTCTGGCGCTGCTTGGCTCGGCGGTCTACGCCTATTCGATCAAGTACGAGACGATCCTGACCTCCGAGCAGATCGTGAAACTGAAAAATCTCAACAAGCGCGAGCGCGAATCCATCGCGGTTTTACGCGCCGAATGGGCGCATCTGATCCGCCCCACGCGGATACAGGCGCTGGCCGATCAGCATCTGGACATGAAGCAATTGAGCGTCGACCAGATCGTTCAGGTCACGGATTTGCCTGATCGTGCGCCCAAGGTGGATTCGATTGGCCGCAAGCTGGAGCTTCTGGGATTGTCGGAACCGACGAATACGCCGCGCAACGATACGAACGGCGCCAAGGTCCGCAGCGGGGCCGCAACCCCTGCTGCACGCAATGCGCGGGAGCCATGACTTGAGCAAGCCAATTGAGCGCACCGCGAACAAAGGCCACGACGCAGATTACGGCGATTTGCAGCAAGACATTGCGCCACCAGTATCGACGCGTACTCGTGCACAGCGTTTCAAAAGCATGCTGCGCGCGATGTTTGGCACCCGGATCGCCAAGAGCGGGATGCGCATTCGCATCGTGGCGCTGGGCTTTGTCGCGCTGTATTGCGTGATCGGCGGCAAGCTGGTCTGGCTCGGTTTCAAGCCTGAGCCGCAGGGCTTGCGCCGCGTGGCGCAGGAAGCAAGCTCGCGCGCGCGGCCCGAGATCGTGGACCGCAACGGCGAAATTCTGGCTTCCGACGTGCGCATTGATTCCGTGTTCGCCGAGCCGCGCAACATCGTCGACAAGGACGAGGCCGTAGAATTGCTCACGGCGGTTTTGCCAAATCTTGACGCGAAGGAATTGCGCGACAAGCTGGGCTCGCGCAAAGGCTTCGTGTGGGTGAAGCGCGCCATCAGCCCCAAGGAGCGCGAGGAGGTGTTCCGCCTCGGCCTGCCCGGCGTCGGCTTCCTGCCCGAAAACAAGCGCGTTTACCCCAACGGCCCCATCGCCTCCCATGTGCTGGGCTTCACCAACACCGACAATATCGGCATCGCCGGCATTGAGAAATATATCGATACGCTGGGCATTTCCGATCTGGGAAGCGCCGGCTTCCGCGTGTCGGCCAATGATCTTGCGCCAATCAAGCTCTCGCTCGACATCAAGGCCACCCATGCGGTGCGCGACGAACTCATGAAAGGCCTCGAGCGCTATCAGGCCAAGGCGGCAGCGGCGGCGGTGATGGACGTGGACACCGGCGAGATCATCGCCATCGCATCTGTGCCTGATTACGACCCCAACAATCCGGTCGACGCGCATGATCCAAACCGCATCAACCGCATGACGGTGGGCGTGTTTGAGATGGGCTCGACGTTCAAGGCGCTCACGCTGGCGATGGCGCTGGACGCGCGCAAGGTGAACCTCAATACCCGCATCGACGCGCGCGGCGCCTTGCGCTACGGCCGCTTCAACATTCGCGATTTCCGTGGACAGAATCGCGCGCTCACGGTCTCGGAAGTGTTCACCTATTCCTCCAACGTGGGCACGGCGCGCGCCGCGCTGATGGTGGGCGTGGATGGCCACAAGGCCTTCCTCTCAAAGCTCGGCCAGCTTGATCGCATGCGCACAGAAATGCCTGAAAGCGCAGAGCCGATCGTGCCCAGGCGCTGGGGCGAATTGAACACGATGACGATTGCTTTCGGCCACGGTCTGGCGGTGGCGCCTTTGCAGGCGATGATGGCGGTCGGCGCCATGATGAACGGCGGCAAACTCGTCAACCCAACGTTCCGTCTGCGCAGCATCGAGGAGGCGCAGGCCGATGCGCCGCAAGTGATCCGCCCGGAAACCAGCGAGCAGATGCGCTATCTCATGCGCCTCAACGCCGAAGTCGGCTCCGCGCGCACCATCGACGTCGCTGGCTATTTTGCAGGCGGTAAAACCGGAACGGCTGAAAAGGTCGTCAACGGTCGTTATTCCAAAGAACGCGTGTTCACGACGTTCACGGCGGTGGCGCCGTCCGACAAGCCAAAATATCTTTTCCTCACCGTCTACGACGAGCCGCAAGGCGTGCCCGAAACGCAGAACCAGCGCACCGCAGCCTGGAACGCAGGCGCCACGACAGGGCGTATCATCGAGCGCGTGACGCCTCTGTTAGGCCTGCCGCCCAGACAGAACACGCCAACTGGCTCATTCCCCAGCGTCGCGCGCCTCGGCGTCGGCCTGCCCAGCAGCGGGAGCAATTGGCGTTGAGGCTCGAAGACCTTCTGCCAGACTTTGAGGCCAGCGGCGCGTTGATGTCGCAAGAGGTTGCGGGCCTTGCGTCTGACAGCCGTCTTGTGGAGCCGGGCTTTGTTTTCTTTGCGCTGCACAGCGCGCGTGACGACGGCCTGTCTTATGCGCAAGCCGCGATGCACGCGGGCACCATCGCCATCGTCGCTGAGCGTTTTGCGCCCGGATACGAGGGCGATTGCGTCATCGTGCCCGACGCCCGCATCGCTCTGGCGCAAGCTGCCGCGCGCTTCTATGGCGTCCAGCCAGAGCATGTGATCGCTGTCACCGGCACCTCTGGCAAGACGTCGGTCGCGGCCTTCGTTCGTCAGATATGGTCGATGACGGGACAAAAATCAGCCGCGCTTGGTACCACCGGATTGGTGACCGATGAGGGCGTGAACGAGGGCGCGCTGACGACGCCCGATCCGATTTTATTGCACAAAACCCTTGCCGCGCTAAGCCAAAAAGGGATCACCCATTTGGCGATGGAGGCCTCTTCCCATGGCCTCGACCAGCATCGCCTCGACGGCGTGCGTCTGAGCGCAGGCGCGTTCACGAATTTGTCGCGCGATCATCTCGATTATCATCCCGATCTCGACTCGTATCTCGATGCCAAAATGCGCTTGTTTGAAAAGCTTCTGGCGCCGGGTCAACCTGCAATCGTAGACGCCGACGGACCCTACAGCGAACGCGTGATTGCGCGCTGCGAGGCGCGTGGATTGAAGCTTTTCACCATCGGGCGCGCGGGCCGCGACATTCGCATTCTGGACTGCACGTCCTATGCCGCCACGATGCAGCTCAAGGTCTCGTATGCAGGCGCGCTGCGTGAAATAGGACTTCCATTGGCGGGCGATTTCATGGCCTCCAACGCGCTGGTGGCCGCAGGTCTTTGCATCGCCACGGGCAGCGACGCCAACCAGGTTTTTGCAAGCCTGGAGCGTTTGCAAGGCGCGCCGGGCCGTCTTGAACAGGTTGGCGCGCGCAACGAAGCCCCGATTTTTATTGATTACGCTCACAAGCCCGATGCGCTTGAAAAAGTGCTGAAAGCCCTGCGCCCGTTGACGCAAAAGCGATTGATCCTCGTGTTTGGCTGCGGCGGCGACCGTGACCGGGGCAAGAGGGCGATCATGGGCGACATTGCCGCGCGCAATGCTGATGTCGTAATCGTCACCGACGATAACCCTCGCTCGGAAGATGGCGCCGCCATTCGCAAAGCAATCCTGTCCGCCGCGCCCGCCGCGCTTGAAATTGCCGATCGCGGGACGGCGATTGCGCACGCTATTGCGATGTTGCAAGCCGGTGACGTTTTGGTGATTGCGGGCAAGGGCCATGAAACCGGGCAAATTATCGGCGGCGTAAAGCTGCCGTTTTCAGATAAAGAGGCCGCGCTTTCGGCGTTGGCGCAGGGGTGATGGGAGCCGCAATGAGAGACGATTTTCTCTGGTCCGGGCTTGGTCTCGTCACCCCGTTAAAGGCGCGGGTCGTCGGGCGCATACCGCAGGGCGTGAACGGCGTTTC
>CAMCMI010000159.1 GCA_945875875.1 Rhizobium sp. Q54 | reverse complement strand
TTGACGGAGGCGCGCGGCTCGCCGCGATCATAGCGATAGGTGACGTTCAGAGCATGTTCGTCCGTCAACGCCGCCTGAATGCGCGGCCACGGGCACATGTAGGTGCACACCTGTTCGCGCATGTAGCCGGCGAAAAAATACGTCGTGACGGTGAGAATGCCGATCCAGACATAAGCGATGTAGAGCGCGGTGAATGTCACGAGTTGCATGACGAGCGTCGGCGCGTCAGTGAAGTACAGCACCCATGCGCCGCCGGTCCACCATGCGATCATCAGCCAGATCGTGTGCTTTGCGAATGCGTCGCGAATGCGTCTGGCAGTCCATTTGCTCCTGTGCTTCAGCATCCGTTCGCGACGGTCCCCCTCGATCACGCGTTCGATGGCGAGAAACAAATCGGTCCAGATTGTTTGCGGGCAAAGATAGCCGCACCAGATTCGGCCCGCGATTGCGTTCATTAAAAACAACGCAAGCGACGCTAATATCAAAAGCCCAGTGAGATAATAAATTTCCTGCGGCCATATTTCGATGAAGAAGAAATAGAAGCGGCGATTGGCGAGATCCACCAGCACTGCCTGATCGGGCGCATAGGGTCCGCGATCCCAGCGTACGAACGGCAGCAGGTAATAAATCCCAAGCGTGACGACGAGGATCGCCCATTTCATGCGACGAAAATAACCATCGACGCTTTGCGGATAAATTTCTTTGCGTGAGGCGTAAAGCGGCGAGGAGAGCCCTTCAGCCTCCAGCGCCGCCTCGCGTAATTGCTCCTGCTTCACGCTCATTTTTAACGCTCCTGTTCGCGTTGGAATATGCCAATGCGAACATCGCTTCCACTCAAGGCGCCGTTTTGACGCCACCCAGGGACTGCACGTAAACCGAGAGTGCCTTGATCGTCGTGTCGTCAAGGCGGCCGTTCCACGCGGGCATCATTGATGCGCGACCGCGCGCCAGCGTCTGCAGGATGCTCGCCTTGTCGGAACCAAACAACCAGATGCTGTCGGCGAGATTGGGAGCGCCAAGCTCGATATTTCCCTTGCCCCCGTCGCTGTGACAGGCTGCGCATTGTTCGCCAAAGAGCCTGCTCCCCAGCGCTTTTTCGTAAGTTTTCTCTGTCGTTAATCCGCCGAGCGCGCGCACATGGTTGGCGAGCTGGTCGATCTCTTTGGTATTCAGAATTTGGGCAAACGCAGGCATGATTCCGACGCGGGTGTCGGGATGGGTCGAGCGTATGCCGTATTGAATCGTTTGCTGTATGGCCTCAAGCGAGCCGCCCCAGATCCAGTCGTCATCGTTGAGATTTGGGAAGCTGAACGCGCCGCCGCCGCCTGCGCCATGGCAGGGCGCGCAATTATCGCCGAACGCAGCCCTGCCCTGCGCCAGCGCAAAGGTGCGCATGCGCTCGTCTTTGGTAATTTCAGAGAATGAGGCTTTTTCCAGAGCGCTCGTCATCGGCGCGCGTTGCTGCGTCAATTGCGCAAGCTCTTGCGTCACCGCGCCGCGCGACGTCCAGCCCGCTATACCCGGCGTGTGGCCCGAGATCAGCGGGATCGCGGGATAGACGATAATATAACCAATCGCCCAGACGGTTGTTGCGTATAAAATATAGAGCCACCATTTTGGCAGCGGCGTATTCAGCTCGCGAATGCCGTCCCATTCATGGCCGGTTGTCGCTGTGCCCGTGTGGGCGTCGATGTCTTCGTGAGGAGCGCCGGACATAGCTTAATCCTCATTCAGAGGAATGTTCGCGGCATCGTCGAACTCCGATTGCTTCGAAGGCCACAAGGCGTACGTTACGATGAGCGCAAAGGTGATGAAAACAGCCGCGAGCGAGATCGCCTTGGCTTCATAAAAGAAGGTTTCCAGAGACATGTTCTCTCCTCAACGCAGGTTTGCTTTGCCGTCGTAGATTTTGAAATCAACGAGCGTTCCAAGCATTTGCAAATAGGCGATCAAAGCGTCCGCCTCATTCACAGGGCCATCTAATCCGCTGAACTTGCGCGATTGCGCTTTGGGATAGCGCTGCGCAAGCCCGTCAGCATCGGTCGCATCGTTGGTGGCTTGCGTCACCATGTCTTTGGCTGCGTTCTCGATCATCTGCGGCGAATAGGGTTGCCCCTGAAACGCAAGCACTTTCATATCCATCTGGATTTCGTTGACGGCGACTTCCGTCTTTCCAAGCCATGGATTGGCCGGCATGATCGAGCCTGGCACCATGCTGCGCGGATTATCGAGATGCTGCTTGTGCCATTCGTCAGAATATTTGGCGCCGACGCGGGCGAGGTCCGGGCCGTTGCGCTTTGAGCCCCATTGGAACGGCTTGTCGTACATGCTTTCAGCGGCCAGCGAATAATGTCCGTAGCGCTCCACTTCGTCGCGCAGGCTGCGGATCATTTGCGAATGGCAATTATAGCAGCCCTCGCGCACGTAGATGTTGCGGCCAGCGAGTTCCAGCGGCGTGTAGGGCCGCATGCCCTCCACCTTTTCAATCGTGCTCTTCAGGTAGAAGAGCGGCAGCACCTCGACGAGGCCGCCAATCGAGATCACGACGAGAACGCCGATCAGCATGAAAATCGAGTTCTTCTCGAATATCTGGTGTTTGTGCCAAAGCGACATGTGTTTCTCCTGCCCGCTCAATGCGCCGTTGCGAGCGCGCCGCTGGGGACGCGTTCTTGTTTTGCCGCAGGCTCGACTATCGTGCGGTAGATGTTCCAGCACATGATCAAAGCACCGATCAGGAACAGCACGCCGCCCAAAGCGCGGATGATGTAGAAGGGGTGTATCGTCTCAACGGTTTCGATGAAGGAATATTCAAGGAAGCCAAGCGAGGTATAGGCGCGCCACATCAGGCCTTGCAGAATGCCAGCCACCCACATCGAGGTGATGTAGAAGACGATGCCAAGCGTCGAGATCCAGAAGTGCCAGTTGACGAGGCGCAGCGAGTAAAGCTGCGGCTTGTTCCACAGCCATGGCACGAGGCAATAGATGGCGCCGAACGACACGTAGCCGACCCAGCCCAAAGCGCCGGAATGCACGTGGCCCACGGTCCAGTCCGTATAGTGAGAGAGCGAGTTGACGACCTTGATCGACATCAGCGGGCCTTCGAAGGTCGACATGCCGTAGAAGGCGATGGAGACGACGAGCATGCGCAGAACAGGATCTGTGCGCAGCTTGTCCCAGGCGCCAGACAGCGTCATCAGACCGTTGATCATGCCGCCCCATGAAGGCATCCACAGCACGATGGAGAACGCCATGCCCAGCGTCTGCGCCCAATCGGGCAGCGCGGTATAGTGCAGATGATGCGGGCCAGCCCACATATAAAGGAAGATCAGCGCCCAGAAGTGGATGATCGACAGGCGGTACGAATAAACGGGACGCTCCGCGCGCTTGGGCACGAAGTAATACATAATAGCCAGAAAGCCCGCAGTGAGGAAGAAGCCGACTGCGTTGTGGCCATACCACCATTGCATCATCGCATCCTGCACGCCCGACCAGACGATGTAGGATTTGGGCGAATAGAGCGAGACGGGAACAGTCGCGTTATTGCCAACATGCAGCACGGCTATCGTGACGATGAAAGCGATATAAAACCAGTTCGCCACATAAATATGGGGCTCTTTGCGCTTGGCGATGGTGGCCAGAAACACTACCAGATACGTCACCCAGACGAAGGTGAGGAACAGATCCGCATACCATTCCGGTTCAGCGTATTCTTTGCTCTGCGTGACGCCGAGCAAATATCCGGTGCCTGCAATCACAATAAACAAATTATAGCCCAGCACTACGAACCAGGGCGCAAGATTGCCAGCCAGACGCGCGCGGCATGTGCGCTGCACGACATAGAACGAGCTGGCGATAAGCACGTTGCCGCCGAACGCGAAGATGACTGCTGACGTGTGCAATGGGCGCAGGCGGCCAAAGCTGATCCACGGCAGGTCAAAGTTGAGCGCGGGAAACGCTAGCTGGAACGCTATTATGCAGCCGACAAGAAATCCGGCGATGCCCCAGAA
Organism: Rhizobium sp. Q54; assembly: GCA_945875875.1. GTDB lineage: Bacteria > Pseudomonadota > Alphaproteobacteria > Rhizobiales > Beijerinckiaceae > Terripilifer. Next base: position 2,827 of record CAMCMI010000159.1, on the reverse strand, counting down.
CAGCGAGATCAGCGTTCCGAATTTGATCGGGCCATAATTGTAATTGGGCTTGCCGTTGATCTCCTGCGGCGCAGGCTCTGCAGGGCGCGCAAGATAGCGATTGAAAATCGCAAACACGCTAGCGACGCTGGCCAGCGCAAACAGGCTGGCGTGGAACGCATACGGCCCAGACGTCGTCTTGGCCGCAATCAGGATCGACAGGAAGGTCATGCCGATCGCCGTCAAGACAAGGCCGAGTTCCCCGGCGCTGAACGCCTTGGTGGGGCCGACCGCCCCCGTGGATTGAGCTTGTTGCGCCAATGTCGTGCTCCCGCATGGACGCGCGACTCAAAGCTTCGCGCCCTCACGTGAGCATAGTTGCAGCGCACAAGCGCCCGCATTGACTCAGGTCAATGGACTTTGGCGCAACTGTTCGATTTAGCGTTCAGGCTTTCGAGGGGGATTGTGCTGCGGCGGCGCCGGTGGCTCGATAATAGGAGTGCGGGTGTCGACCGGCGGCGGCGGAGCGACTATCTCGGGATCAACCGGGGGCGGCTTTATCACGCCATTTTTGCGCTCAAGCGTCTCGCTCAGGGTTTCACCGGGGCTGCCCTGCACCAGGGGAGCATCCTGCGCGCCCACCTGCGTGGATGCCGCGAGAACGATCAGCGCATAAAACAAATGAGACATGAATACGCCCTCCATTGAAGACAACGAGGGACCGGAAGCTGGAGTTCCAGCTGAGAATTCACATTATTTGTGCGCTATTTATATTAAAGCTCGCGTATTGGCGGTAAATTGGATACAGAGCAAGCTCTCGTTCCTTAATGATGTGTGGTGCATGCGCTTCGCAATTTCCGCCAATCGACTGCTGGACGGCATCGTCGTCTTTTTTGGCTCAAACAATCATTGGGTCGATCAATTGTCGGCCGCCGGCCTTTACGCCTCGAAAGACGAGGCGGAGGCGGCTCTCGTCGTTGCGCGTCTCGACCAGACGAGGAACGTAGTAGTCGAGCCCTATGTGTTTGAAGTGCGCGCAGAGGGGGCTCCGGTCGCCCATCATATTCGTGAGGCTATCCGCGCTGCGGGGCCGACCGTGCGCAAGGACCATGGCAAACAAGCTGACCTTCTTGCTGACAAGCGCTGAATCGCGGAGTCGATCATGTACCGCTATGACGAATTTGATGCCGGCTTTGTAAGCGACCGCGTCGCGGCCTTTCGCGATCAGGTCGCGCGCCGCCTCAGCGGCGACATGACGGAGGATCAGTTCAAGCCGCACCGGCTGATGAACGGGCTCTATCTGCAATTGCACGCCTACATGCTGCGCGTTGCTGTGCCCTACGGCACTTTGAGCGCGCGGCAGATGCGCAAGCTGGCCTTCATCGCGCGCCGCTACGATAAGGGCTACGGCCATTTCACAACGCGCCAGAACATCCAGTATAATTGGCCTGCGCTCGCAGATACGCCCGCAATTCTGGAGGAGCTGGCCAGCGTTGAGATGCACGCAATCCAGACCTCGGGAAATTGCATTCGCAACGTCACGGCGGATCATTTCGCCGGAGCCGCCGCCGATGAGCTGGACGATCCCCGCCCCTATGCCGAAATCCTGCGGCAATGGTCGTCGCTTCACCCGGAGTTTTCGTTTCTGCCGCGCAAGTTCAAGATCGCGGTGAACGGGGCTACGCGCGACCGCGCCGCGATCCAGACCCATGACATCGGCTATCAAATCGTGCGCAATAGTGCGGGCGAAATCGGCTTTGCGGTTTATGTCGGCGGAGGCCAGGGCCGCACGCCGATGATCGCCAAGAAGATCCGGGATTTTCTGAAGATCGAAGACCTGCTCGCCTACACGCAAGCCATCGTGCGAGTCTACAATCTCGAAGGCCGCCGCGACAACAAGTACAAGGCGCGCATCAAGATATTGGTCCACGAGAAGGGCCTCGACTGGATGCGGCAGGCCGTTGAGGCCGAATTTGAAGCCGCCTCACGCGATTACATCGCTCTGCCCGACGCCGAGATCGCGCGGATTAAAGCCTATTTCGCGCCGCCTGAACTGCCAGCCCGCGCATCGTCGCAAAAGTTTGCGGCGCGCCGGGAAAGCGATCCCCGCTTTGCGGGGTTCGTCTCCACAAATGTCGCCGCGCACAAGATCGACGGCTATGGAATCGTGACGATCTCGCTCAAGCCAATCGGCGGCATTCCTGGCGATGCGACAGCCGAACAAATGGAGGCGGTCGCCGATCTGGCGGAGCTTTATTCGCAGGCTGAAATTCGCGTCTCGCATGAGCAGAACCTCGTGCTGCCGCATGTCGCGCTCGACGACCTGCCGGTCATTTACGATGAATTGCTGGCGAGCGGTTTGGCGACGGCGAATGCTGGCCTCGTCAGCGACATCATCGCCTGCCCGGGAATGGATTATTGCTCGCTGGCGACGGCGCGCTCGATACCCGTGGCGCAGCGCATTTCGGAGCGCTTTGGCGACGGGCCGCGCGCCCGCGATATTGGCGCGCTGAAAATCAAGATTTCAGGCTGCATCAACGCCTGCGGCCATCACCATGTCGGGCATATCGGGATTTTGGGGCTGGAGCGCAAAGGCGTCGAGACCTACCAGATCACGCTCGGCGGCACCGGCGACGAGACGTGCTCGATGGGCACGCTCACGGGTCCGGGATTCTCGTCCGAGGAAGTGGTGGACGCCATCGAGCGGATCGTGGACGCCTATATGGCTTTGCGCAATGAGCCGGGCGAAGACTTTTTGACGGCTTTTCGCAGGCTCGGCATGCAGCCGTTCAAGGAAGCCTTGTACGAAACCAGCAAGGGCGCGGATATCTGACATGGCGCTTTGGAA
>CAMCMI010000158.1 GCA_945875875.1 Rhizobium sp. Q54 | reverse complement strand
CTTACGCAGTTTCCGTGGGTGGCCGGGACAAGCCCGGCCATGACGGCGGAGAGATGCTGGCGCACCTGGAGAGGCTGAGGGTTGCAACAGCCCGAAGTGATCGCCACCCTGCCCCATCAAGCCAGCTCCAGCTCCGCGCTCACCTTGTCCAACGACACGGAGCCCTATGGCAACGGATGCCATAGGGAGCGTGCCGACTGTTACGCTTCACGTATCGAAGGTTTCGCGATGATAAGGGAACTAAGCGACCGTTTTGACTCGCGCGAGAATGTCGGCCGCTAGCTTTGCGCACCCTTCTTGATTCCTAAGATAATGAATACAGCGAAGTGCGCGTAGGTCGAAGGGAACGTCCCCCATGTGCTGAGTAATCAGGATAACCTCTTTCCCGAGCGTATGAGCTATGCCAGCTTCATAGAAAACGTTGGGATTTTTTCCTGAAAGGTCGCAAATGACGACCTGAGAAGTGCAGATCAATTCGACGATGTCTTGCATGATGTGAGAATGAAACCAGAAGTCGTCGGCGCATTTGCATTCGTAGCCGGCTCCCTCCAACGCAGCCTTGACCGTCTCGTACACTTCACGGAATTCTGCCGAAAAAGGCATCATTAAGGTGATAAGTTTGGACTTGACCGGGCGTCTACTCAATTGAAACACGGAAGGAAGCGGCCGCGCACCCATCAGCTTGCGGTACAAGACTTGGAAAAGATCAATATCTTTGATCGCCCAGTGGTTTCTAGTGAATTCCCACTCGTCCAACTGGAGTTCGCTAGCAATCGTATAAATGTCCCCGTTGGTCAGGCACGGGATCGTGGAGTCGTATGTGTATTGAAGCTGGTATTCCCCGCCCCGCAGTTCGATTGCGCTCAGCCAGCCGATATTCGCGTTTTCGTCACCTGTTCCCTCGGTCATAAAAAGCGTTGGAAGCGCAGTTAGTTTCGCTACGGCGAGTCGCCCATCGGGCTTGAAATGGGCCACAAGCTCGTTGTTGGTGTATTCAAACACCCTGCCCGCCGAAATCGATCCTCGACGCTCATTTTCAAGTCCTCCTGACACGATCAAATTGAACAAAACCTATCCTCCTGGAAGTAAGCTTAGCTCAAGATAATCTAAGCTCAGGTCGATTGGAACTGCCCGGGGTTGGTGATGAAAAAAGCGAACCCGCGTTGCGAGGGGCGTGAAGGTGCTACAGATCTATGATACGGAGAGGACGTGCGTTTCTAAGGGAGCATGGCTCCAAGATTGCGCATCGCAGGTCGTAGCCGGCTTGCAGTTTCAGCCAGAATGCGGGGCTCATGGCGAAATAGCGGGCCAGACGCAAAGCGGTGTCCGCCGTCACCGCCGTGTCGCCGCGCACCAGCCGCTCAATACGTGTGCGCGGCACGCCGCAAGCTTTGGCGACTGCGATTGGCGACAATCCCAGCGGCTCAAAGAAATCCAGCTTCAACGTTTCCCCCGGATGGACCGGCTCGATCACTCCATCGGTTTCGAACGGGGAATTGAGATCCTCGTCACCGGTGATAGTCGATGATTTCCACGTCCTGCGCATGTCCATCTGTCCAGTTAAAGCAAAGGCGCCATGGCCTGCAACTTTATCCCGGACATTCCAAACGCGTCTTGGCGGGATTGCCGCCATCCACGGCAGGGATTGAGCGCGTAGCTTGCCGTGGGTCCCGGTCGTAACCGGGATGACGCAGCGGCGGGATGGCCGAGGTTTGATGTTGCTCTCCTCCCCCTCACCCCCGCCTCTTCCCCCTAGGCCTCCCCGTCTTCTCCCCCGCCCCCTTCGGCCGCGCCTCTCCGCCACCAAAGTTATGCGGACCCATGTCCTCGTCCGTCGGCTTGTGCACGCGCGCTGACGGCGCTGGCATGTTGGCGGCGCGGCCGTATTTCTTTTCGCCGCGATAGGCGCCGGCGCGGTCTTCGATTTCGGTTTGGCGGGCCATGGGGTCGTCGGCCAGCAGCAGCTCGGTGGCTTGCAGGCGTTTGATTTCGTCGCGCAGGCGTGCGGCTTCTTCGAATTGCAGATTGGCGGCGGCTTCGCGCATGCGCTTTTCGAAATCGGCCAGCGTCGCCTTGAAATTGTGGCCGGTCGTGGGCGCGACCGCCATGCCGGTGTCGACTGTGACGTGATCCTGTTCGTACACCGATCCCAGAATATCCTGAATGCCGCGCCGGATGGTGGCGGGCGTGATGCCGTGTTCCTTATTATAAATTTCCTGCTTCTCGCGGCGGCGCGTGGTTTCCTCCATCGCGCGCTCCATCGAGCCGGTGATTTTATCGGCGTATAAGACGACGCGGCCATCAACGTTGCGCGCGGCGCGGCCGATGGTCTGGATGAGCGAGGTTTCCGAACGCAAGAAACCTTCCTTGTCGGCGTCGAGAATGCCCACGAACGCGCATTCGGGAATGTCGAGCCCCTCGCGCAACAGATTGATGCCGATGAGAACGTCGAAGGCGCCGAGCCGCAGATCGCGCAGGATTTCGATGCGCTCGATGGTGTCGATGTCCGAATGCATGTAGCGCACGCGCACGCCGTTTTCATGCAGATATTCGGTGAGGTCTTCGGCCATGCGCTTGGTCAAAACGGTGACGAGCGAGCGGAAGCCCTTCAGCGCAACGGCGCGCACTTCGCCAAGCAGATCGTCCACTTGCGCGCGCGCTGGCCGCACCTCGACGGGCGGGTCGATGAGGCCGGTGGGGCGGATGATTTGTTCAACGAACACGCCGCCCGTCTGCTCCATTTCCCACGTGCCGGGCGTAGCTGAAACGTGCAGGGTTTGCGGGCGCATCGCCTCCCATTCCTCAAACCGCAGCGGGCGATTGTCGAGGCACGACGGCAGGCGGAAACCATATTCGGCCAGGGTGGCCTTGCGGCGAAAGTCGCCTTTGTACATGGCGCCGATTTGCGGCACGGTGACGTGGCTCTCGTCGATGAAAACAAGCGCGTCGTCGGGCAGATATTCAAACAGCGTCGGCGGCGGCTCGCCGGGCTTGCGGCCCGTGAGATAGCGCGAATAATTTTCAATGCCCGCGCACGAGCCGGTCGCCTCCAGCATTTCAATGTCGAACATGCAGCGCTGTTCCAGACGCTGCGCCTCCAGCAGGCGCCCCTGCGCGTAAAGCTCTTCGAGCCGCTGTTTCAACTCGCGCTTGATCGCCTGCACCGATTGAATGAGCGTCGGGCGCGGCGTCACATAATGCGAATTGGCGTAGACTTTGACGAATTCCAGATCTTGCGATTTTTTGCCCGTGAGCGGATCAAACTCGGCGATGCTCTCAATCTCGTCGCCAAAAAATCCGATGCGCCAGGCGCGATCTTCATAATGGGCGGGGAAGAGTTCGATCGTGTCGCCGCGCACGCGAAACACGCCGCGCGAGAAATCGCCCAGCGAGCGCTTGTATTGCAGGGCCACGAGATCGGCGATCAATTGACGCTGGTCGATGCGCTCGCCAAGTTTGAGCGAGAACGTCATCGCAGTATAAGTTTCCACCGAGCCGATGCCGTAAATGCACGAGACGGAGGCGACGATAATCACGTCGTCGCGCTCCAGCAGCGAGCGCGTAGCCGAATGGCGCATGCGGTCAATCTGCTCGTTAATCGAAGATTCTTTTTCGATAAAAGTATCAGTGCGCGGAACGTAGGCTTCAGGCTGGTAGTAATCATAATATGAAACAAAATACTCAACTGCGTTATTAGGAAAAAAGCTTTTAAATTCACCATACAGCTGCGCCGCAAGGGTTTTGTTGGGCGCCAGAACCAGAGCCGGCCTGTTGGTGCGCGCAATTACCTGCGCGGCGGTGAAGGTTTTTCCCGAGCCGGTGACGCCGAGCAAAACCTGATCGCGCTCATGCGCGTTGACGCCCGCCACAAGCGCTTCAATGGCGGCCGGCTGGTCGCCCTTGGGCTCGAACTCGGAGACGAGATCGAAATGGATGCCGCCTTCAGATTTATCGGGACGGGGCGGGCGATGCGGCGTCCATGGCCGCGCCTCTCGAAGGTTAGGGTCGCCCATCTCCAGCAGCGATTTCAGGCTGTCAGCCGTGACTTCGGCGCCCGAAAAATCCGGGCCCGGACGGCGTGGCGCAGGCTTTGGCGAGGGCTGGAAGCCGAGCTTGCCCGCCAGCGCTGGATCGACGTCCGTCATTGCGCCCGAATCAAAACCCGCCTGCGGCGCTTCGCCGAAACCCGCCTGATCCGGAGGATTGTAGCCGCCGCCAGCCTCGCGCATGCGTTGATGGCGGGTGAGGCGCGGGTTGAGCAGCTCCGCCAAATGGTCGTCGAGCGGATGCACTTCGGGCCGCGAGGCTTTCGAGGCGGGTTCGCGCGACCAGGACTTTGCTTTTTTGCCGGGGGATTTAGCGGGAGGTCTAACCATGGTCGCAATATGGGGCGTGTTGGCGCCGGAAGGAAGACGCGACCGCGAGGAGTTTGCCCGCCGCGCCCGCCGCCCTATCTCAAGCAAGCTGTGGGGAATCGCCAGCGAGGCTTGCGAACAGCCGCGTTTCAGGCGACGCTGTGGAAATTTTGATCGTCATTCGTACAAGAAGGATCTTTGCATGTCGCCTGAAGCTCTGATTCAGTCTGCCCCTTGCACCCGCCGCGCCGCGCTGCTTGGCGTGGGCGCCGCTTTGCTGGCCGCAAGTTCTACTCTGGCTACGCCCGCGTTCGCCCAGCCAGCGCCCAGCCTCGATGTGCCTTACGTGCCGACGCCGCAGGAAGTGGTGAACCGGATGCTTGAGATCGCGAAAGTAACGGGCAAGGATTTCGTGATGGATCTTGGCTGCGGCGACGGGCGGATGCTGGTGACGGCGGCCTCCAGATACGGATCGCGCGGCTTTGGCGTCGATCTCAACCCCGTGCGCATCAAGGAAGCGACCGACAACGCAGCCCGCGCCAAGGTTGGCGACAAGGTGCAATTCGAAGTGCGCAACCTGTTCGACACGCCGATCAAGGACGCTGACGTTCTCACGATGTACCTGTTGCCCAGCGTCAATCTGCAATTGCGTCCGCGCATCCTCGAAGAGATGAAGCCCGGCTCGCGCATTGTATCGCATGCGTTCAATATGGGCGATTGGGACCCTGATCTGCGCGAGAACGTCGATGGCCGCGATGTCTATTTCTGGATCGTGCCCGCCAAACTTGAAGGCAAATGGACGATCACGGACGGCGGCGCGAAGATAGCGCTTGATCTGAAGCAGAGCTTTCAGATGCTTGAGGGAAGCGCAGATTCTGGTGCTTCCAAAGGCAAGGCGCAGGGACGCATCGCCGGGCAGGAAGTGCGCATCAGCGTCAACCTCAATGGCCAGGCCAAGATTTACGCCGGGCGCCTGAACGGCGGAAAACTGACGCCGATCAGCGGCGGCGGCTGGTCGGGGAGCAGGGGGTAGGCTACCCCTCATCCGACGTTTGATGACGCAAACGCCACCCTCTCCCGCCTGCGGGAGAAGGAAAAGCTCCGAACCTTCCTTCTCCCGCCTGCGGGAGAAGGTGTCGCGCAAAGCGCGACGGATGAGGGGTTTTAGCTACTCGCTACTCGCTACTGCCCCACATCCATCACACCCGGACCCCGCCAATGACCTCTGCGCCGCGTAAAACAATCTCCGTGCTGGACGGAATAGCCTTCGTGATCGGCATCGTCATTGGCGTTGGCATTTTCCGCATGCCGCCTTTGGTGGCGATGAATACGCCGAGCGAGGCGATGTTTCTGCTGGCATGGCTGGCTGGCGGTTTGGCGATGCTGATCGGCACGCTCTGTTATGCGGAGCTGGCGGCGGCGCATCCCGATGCTGGCGGCGAGTATCAGTTTCTGCGGCTGGCTTACGGGCGCCGGCTTGCGGTGTTGTTTGCGTGGGCGCGCGGCACGGTGATCCAGACTGGCGCCATCGCCTATGTCGCGTTCGTGTTTGGCGATTATGCGGCGCAAATTCTTCCGCTGGGCGCAAACGGCGGGTCGATCTGGGCGGCTGTTTCAGTGATCGTTTTCACCGGCGTGAACGTGCTGGGCACGCAGCCGGGCAAGCGCACGCAGGTGTTTTTTGCGATTGCGACTTTGATTACGGTTTGCGCAGTCATCACGGCTGGTTTGTTGACGCCGGCGCCGGCGGCCAAAGCTGCAGGCGCAGTCTCGGGCGGGGGCGGCGCGTTAGGATTGGCGATGGTGTTCGTTTTGCTCACCTATGGCGGCTGGAACGAAGTCGCTTATTTGTCAGGCGAAATGAAAGATCCGCGCCGCGACATGGTGCGCATTGCGCTTGCGGGCACGGCGGTCGTCACCGCAATCTATCTTGCAATCAATTTTGCTTATCTCAATGCGTTTGGGTTCGAGGGCCTGCGCGCGAGCAAAGCGGTAGGCGCCGACCTTATGCGTGTGGTGGTTGGCGATTATGGCGCCTTGCTGCTGGCGATCGTCATCTGCTGCGCGGCTCTGAGCACGCTTAACGCGACCATCTTCACGGGCGCGCGCGCCTATTACGCATTGGGCCGCGATCTGCCGATCATTCGTCGGCTTGGGGTTTGGGACGAGCGCGGCGACAATCCGGCCAATGCGTTTTTGCTGCAAGGCGCGATCGCGCTGGCTTTGGTGTTCTTTGGCGCCCTGACGCGCGACGGTTTCAGCGCCATGGTTGATTACACCGCGCCGGTGTTCTGGTTCTTTCTGCTGCTGACGGCGATTTCGCTGTTCGTGTTCCGTTGGCGCGAGCCAGCCTCAAGCCGTCCGTTTTCGACGCCGCTTTACCCGCTGACGCCAGCGATCTTCGTGTTGATCTGCGGCTATCTGCTCTATTCCAGCCTCGCCTATACCGGCATGGGCGCCCTGTTTGGCATTGGCGTTGTGGCGCTGGGGATTCCGCT
>CAMCMI010000157.1 GCA_945875875.1 Rhizobium sp. Q54 | reverse complement strand
GGCTCAGTGCTTGTTCGGTGCGGCGATGTTTTTGTCGATGTCGCCAAAGCTGGTCCCCTTGAGGTGCTTGCGCTTCGCAATTCCACGCTTGGATATGTCAGCCAGTTTCTGCGCGTCATACCCCGGGTCGCCTGCATTGATGTGATCGCAGCCAGCGCCCGTGAGGACGGCTGCAACGAGAATGAAGCGCAGGCGCGCGCCCGGTCCCTGCTTTCCCGCCTCAACCTTCCCGAGCGTCTCTGGGGGCTTCCGCCGGCGACATTTTCGGGCGGCGAGCAGCAGCGCGTCAACATAGCGCGCGGGTTTGCCGCCCATCGTCCCGTCATGTTGCTTGATGAGCCAACAGCCTCGCTGGACGCTATTAACAGTGCAGCGGTCGTCGAGCTTATCAGGGAACGCAAAGCTGCCGGCGCAGCGATCCTTGGCGTGTTTCACGACGCGTCCGTGCGCGACAAAGTGGCCGACCGTAACGTCGAAATTCAGCCCGTCGAGCGGAGCGAAGTCTGTGACTGAAACATCGCTATTTGAAAACGCCCACATTGTGCTGCGCGATTCCGAATTTCAGGGCTGGATTGCTGTTGATGGCGGACTGATCGTCGACATGGGCGAGGGGCGCGCGCCGGAGCGGGGCCTGGATTGCCGCGGCGATATTCTCGCGCCTGGATTCGTTGAGCTTCATACCGACCATCTCGAGAGCCATCTGCGTCCACGGCCAAAGGTCGATTGGCCAGTGCGCATGTCCATCGTCGCCTATGATGCGCAGATGGTTGCGTCAGGAATCACAACGGTCTTTGATTCAGTACGCGTGGGTAACGACGCCGATTATGTAGCTGCGCGCAACGATGCTGCAAATCTTGTTGGTGAAATCGCCGCCGCTGCAAATGAAGGCGTTTTGAGAGCGCGCCACCGCACGCATTTGCGCTGCGAGATATGCGCTGAAGACGCCGTTGAAGCTGCTGCGGACGTTATAAATTCATATCAGGTTGACCTGATTTCTCTCATGGATCACACGCCGGGCGCGCGGCAATTTGCGAGTATCGAGGCATGGAAGACCTATTATGGCGGAAAGTCCGGTCTTCCCGAGAGCCAGCTTCAAAAGCTGATGGACCGCAAGCGCGTGCTGTTTGCGAAGAATTACACCAGCCACCGCGCGGCGCTCGTGGCTATGGCCCATAGCGGCGGCGTGGCGATTGCCAGTCATGACGACACCAATTCCGGGCATGTGGAAGAATCCATCGCGGACCGGGTCAGCCTCGCGGAATTCCCGACGTCGGTTCTGGCCGCGCGCTTGTCGCACGAGGCTGGTATATCAGTGCTTATGGGCGCGCCGAACGTTGTGCGCGGCGGTTCGCATTCGGGCAATGTTGCCGCCGAGGCGCTGGCGCGCGAGGGTTTGCTCGATATTCTCTCGTCTGATTATGTGCCCGCAAGCCTGCTCATGGGCGCGTTTGGTCTGGCGCAACGCATCAAGGGCTATGGACTGCCGCGCGCGGTCCGCACAATCAGTTACAATCCCGCCAGAGCCGCCAACATCCATGATCGTGGCGAAATCGCCATTGGGCAGGCCGCAGATCTCGTGCGTATTATAAATCAGGATAAGGGCCCCATCGTTCGTGAGGTTTACCGTGACGGCGTTCGCGTATTCTGAAACGTCACTGCAAACAGGCGTCTTCGTCGCCGTCGTTGGTCCCAGCGGCGTCGGCAAAGACACGGTTTTATCTCATCTTCGTTCGCAGATCGGCGCCCGGGAGGGCTTCCTGTTTCCAAAGCGTATTATAACGCGGCGCTCCGACGCTTCTGAAGAATTGATCGAAATCGACAAGCGTGATTTTGAAGCGGAAAAATTAGCCGGCGCCTTCGCGCTGTCATGGTCCGCTCATGGCCTTGACTATGCCGTTCCGGTCTCGGTTCGTAGCGAGATTGCGGCGGGCAAAATTGTCGTGGTCAATATATCGCGCGGGGTGATCGGGCAGGTGCGGACGGCCTTCCACCGATCCAGAATCGTTCTTGTGAGCGCTCCGCTTGAAATGAGGGCGCAGCGAATTGCCCTGCGTGGCCGTGAAAATGAAAGCGACATTCGCGCCCGCCTTGCGCGCACCGTAGATTCTTTTGCGGAAAGCGATGCGGACTTAATTCTTGATAATTCAGGAACCCCTGAAGACGCTGCGCGAACCTTGCTAGATTTTCTAGTGACGATCAGCCCGCAGATTGAAGCCTGAAACGCGCAATCTCGCGAAAGCGCTCATTGGGCTGCGGTTGCCCACACAATGAAATTTCATTGATAATATGCGCGACGTCGATTGGCGCATATATTTGATGAAGGGCCTGCCTCAACGGGTCCGACACATCGTCGGGCAAGCTGTCGGTCAGCGTCATGTGAAAGCGAAATTCATCCAGCACATAGGGATAACCCCAACGATCAAGATAGCGCTGCTGGCTGTATGTCAAAGGCGCCCTTAATCGACGCAGCCGTTCATCGGCGTTCATTGGCGCGCGTAACTCATCAAATGCTTGAACGCAAAGCGCGGCGAAATCCCCCAGCTGCGATGGGGACGTTTTCGGGGCCAGCGCAATAAATCCGGCAATGCGCTTCACCGCCAGATACCCCAAATCCACCGGCGCCTGCGTACGCGCAAACGCCGTCATGGCTGCAATGAGATCAGGCTCTGACACGTCTTCCGCCAGTCGAAACGGGGCCTTGAGAGTGGCGTGAAAACCATACCGCGCCGGCTCTGTCGTCAATGGTTTCATGTCGAAAGCAGGGACGCAGGATTTAACATCCTCACCGCTCGAAGAATCATAGCCGATCACGGAACAGCCAAAACGCCAGAGCGCGCTATCAGATGGCGGAAGATAATAAATTGCGTATCGCATTCGCCCGACGCCTGATTGAAACTGAAAGCTCATTAGAGCGTTGCCGGATATAGCCTGACAGCTTGGTTTAAGGCCAGAAATTCCAACGGTCAGCGCGCGACAAGTGTTCCGTATCGCTATTCACGAATTACGACACGGGCATGACTTAACAGACCTGACACAAAGGTGGCTATCAAATGGAAGGATCGACATTCACTGCTTGGGTGCGTTGAGCGCTCGCCTCCAACACTATTCTGATGACGGCTTTGCGCTGCGATGTTTCGCCGTCATTTCAGGCAGAGCGAAAACTTGACGGGACCAGCCTCTGCAGTATATAAGATAAAACTAATAAATCTGGCTTCGAATTATCGCTTTAGCATCTCATTTTATGTCGTTTGAGGACTAACTGCGCCGGTTCGTCGTCGATGGCTTCACTAGGTCGCCGTTGCCGATGCGACGTTTACCATCGTCGTCACGAAGCGGTTTGCGGCGCAATCTGGTGGTTTCAAACCGTAGCTTGATGGTCGCCCAAACGCGGGATCCGCGCAGGAGCACAAATATGTTTGATCATTTTGACGCCCTCATGCTGGCGCGCATCCAGTTCGCTTTCACGGTCAGTTTTCATTTTATTTTTCCCGCCCTCACGATCGGACTGGCGAGCTTTCTCGCCGTACTGGAGGGGCTTTGGTTATGGACGGATAGATCAGTTTATCTGGATTTGTTTAAATTCTGGCGCAAGATTTTCGCCGTGGCTTTCGCGATGGGCGTCGTCTCGGGCATTGTGATGTCCTACCAGTTTGGAACGAATTGGTCGGTGTTTTCCGACAAGGCCGGTCCGGTGATCGGGCCTTTGATGGCCTATGAAGTGCTCACCGCGTTTTTCCTTGAGGCCGGTTTTCTGGGCGTGATGCTGTTTGGCATGGAGAAAGTTGGCAAGAAGCTGCACTTCACCGCCACCTGCCTTGTCGCACTCGGCACCTTCATTTCCGCATTCTGGATTTTGTCGGCCAATAGCTGGATGCATACGCCCACGGGCTTCGAGATGGGCGAGAACGGCCAGTTTCTGCCCGGGCCTTCGTGGTGGGCGATCATTTTCAACCCGAGCTTCCCCTATCGCCTCACGCATACGATCACAGCGGCCTATCTCACCACTGCGCTGACGGTGGGGGCGGTGGGCGCATGGCGGCTTCTCAAGAATTCGAGCAGCGTTCATGCGCGCACCATGTTCTCGATGGCGATGTGGATGGTGGCAATCGCCGCGCCGGTGCAAATCGTGCTGGGCGATCTGCATGGCTTGAACACGCTTGAGCACCAGCCCGCAAAGGTCATGGCGATGGAGGGCCATTACCAGAGCTATCCGGACGGGGCGCCGCTGATCCTGTTCGGGATTCCCAACGAGGCTGAAAAGCGCATTGATTACGCCATTCAAATTCCCAAGGCGTCGTCGTTGATCCTCAAGCATGACCGGAATGCGCCAATGGCGGGGCTTGATACGATTGACCCCGACAAGCAGCCTCCGGTAACGCTCGTTTTCTTCGCCTTCCGCATTATGGTTGGACTGGGCATGGCGATGCTGGGCCTCGGGCTGTTGAGCCTTTACGCGCGCTTTTGCTCAAGGCTCTACGACATGCCGCTGCTTCTGCGTTTTGCGCTCGTGATGGGGCCGTCGGGCTATGTGGCCGTGCTGGCGGGCTGGATTACGACGGAGGTCGGGCGTCAGCCCTATACGATCTACGGATTGCTGACGACGGCGGACAGCGTGGCGCCTCTGGCGGCGCCTGCGGTCGCTGCCTCGCTGATTGCATTCATCGTCGTGTATTTCTTCGTGTTTGGCGCGGGCACGCTTTACCTGTTCAAGCTGATGGCCGCCGATCCGGCGGGCGTGCCCGTGCATGAGCCTGGCCCCATTCGCACCGCAGGCCTTGCGACGCCGTTGACGCCCGCCCACCCATCTATGACTTCGGAGTAGAGCGATGACGCTGGCCATTGACCTCACCATCGTCTGGGCGTTCATCATCGCCTTCGCCGTGTTCGCCTATGTTGTCCTTGACGGGTTTGATCTCGGGATCGGGATTCTATTCCCGGCCTTCAAGGTTGGAGACAGTCGCGATCAGGCCATGAATTCCATCGCGCCGGTTTGGGATGGCAACGAAACGTGGCTGGTGCTGGGCGGCGGTGGGCTGCTGGCGGCGTTCCCGCTGGCCTACGCCATCATTCTTCCCGCGCTTTATCCGCCGATCATCGCGATGTTGCTGGGCCTTGTGTTTCGCGGCGTCGCCTTTGAGTTTCGCTGGCGCGATCCCGGCCACAGAGCGTTTTGGGATTTCGCGTTCACGGCGGGTTCGGCCACCGCGGCCTTTGCGCAGGGAATCGCGCTTGGCGCGTTGCTGCAAGGCGTCAAGGTCGCTGATCGCGCCTATGCGGGCGGCTGGCTTGACTGGTTGACGCCGTTCAGCGTCCTCACGGGCGCCAGCGTCGTTGTGGGCTACGCCCTGCTGGGCTCGACCTGGCTGATCTGGAAAACGGAAGGCGAGGCGCAGGCGGTCGCGCGACGTTTTGCATGGATTCTGTTTCCCGCCATTCTCGTCGCTATCGTGTTCGTCAGTCTGGCCACGCTCTATCTGCATCCCTCCTATGTCAGCCGCTGGTTTGACATGCCCAACGTGCTGGCCACCGCTCCAGTGCCCGTCCTCACGGCGGCGCTGTCGTGGGCGTTCTGGCGCGCGATACGCGAGGGCGCCGAGGCCAGTCCGTTCTTTCTGACGCTGGGCGTGTTTTTGCTTACGTTCATCGGCCTCGGGATCAGCATGTTTCCCTATGTCATTCCAGGCTCAATCACGATCTGGGATGCAGCCACCGCGCCGCGCAGCCAGGCGTTCATGCTGGTGGGCGCCGCGCTGACCGTGCCGCTCATTCTTGCCTACACAATCTGGTCGTACTGGGTTTTTCGCGGCAAGGTCGGCTCGCACGGGTACCATTAAATGAGCGGTTATGAGCGCCCGCTCTGGAAGCAATTGCTTTGGATGGCCGCCATCTGGGCCGTCAGCGTCTCGACGCTGAGCGTTGTCGCGCTGGTGATCAAATTCTGGCTGCGCTGAAAGCCTGAAAAGGGACGCGTTGTGGGCGCCCCTCAAAGCTTCAGGCCTTCGCGATCATGCTGCGCAACATCCATGCGGTTTTTTCATGCACCTGCATGCGCTGCGTCAACAGATCGGCGGTGGGCTCGTCGCCGGCCTTGTCGGCAAGGGGGAAAATGCTGCGGGCGGTTTTGACGACGGCCTCCTGCCCCTGAACCAATTGCTGGATCATCTTTTCAGCGGATGGGACGCCTGTCTCTTCGGCGAGCGACGTAAGCGCCAGATATTGCTGATACGAGCCCGGCGCGTGAACGCCCAACGCCCGAATACGCTCGGCGATCAGGTCAACGGCCAGCGCAAGCTCGTTGTATTGCTGCTCAAACATAAGATGCAGCGTGTTGAACATCGGCCCGGTCACGTTCCAGTGAAAACTGTGCGTCTTCAAATAGAGCGTGTAGGTGTCGGCCAGCAAACGCGAAAGCCCTTCGGCGATCTGGGCGCGATCCTGCGCAGACAATCCGGTATCCATTGGCTCAGGGGTCATGGGCTCAAGAGACATGGGCTCAGGGGTCATGCAATCATCCTCTCGCAAAACTGGCGTATTGACTGGCGCGGCGCCGCAAGGCGGGTCAGGCCAGTAGCTCGCAGCCATGTGCTTTACATGGGGCTGGCGCCGCTTCAGGACAAGCGCAGGCCGCGAGCGTTCAGCGTCACTTTGCGCTGATATCGCTCACCCCTGCTCCCGCCACCACCTTTGCGCACCCGGATGCATCGGCACGTCCATTGGCGTGGCGTCGGTCTCTATGCCCAAATGCGCCAGGCCTTCGTGCGTGCCTTCCTCCCATGTCATCTCGTCGTGGCGGGCTTTGAAGGCGGCGCAGATTTTGTACGCTATCTCGTCCGGAAGATCGGCGCGCGCATAGAGCGG
>CAMCMI010000156.1 GCA_945875875.1 Rhizobium sp. Q54 | reverse complement strand
GGGGCCGGGCGCGCAGGACCAGATGCGATTGGGGCTACATGCGCCGATCATTCAGGCCATGGTCGGGCTTTATCGCGACAGACTGGACTGGTTTCCCAAGGACGGGCGCTATTTCTTCCAGAACGAACAGGCCGGCCGCCAATGGGATTGGGGCGACCGCAGCCGGCAGGAAGCCGTGCGCGACTTCTCCTCCGCCATGGCGCTGGACCCCAACATGCGCACGCTGATCGCGCACGGCCTGACCGATCTGGTGACACCGTATTTCGAAACGCAAATGGTGCTCGACCAGATGCCGCCCATCGGCGATCCCGCGCGCGTGCGCTTTGAAGTTTATGCTGGCGGCCACATGTTTTATTCGCGCGCGGATTCGCGGAAGAAGTTTCGCGACGATGCGCGGGCGATGATGAGGCGGTAGCCGCCCATCTGGACCGAACTCGCCAGCCCGTCAAGCCCGGCCATGACGGGGTCTGGGATTGGATTATAAAAATCCTTCTACCCCACCTTCGCCTGTTCAAACGTCGCCATATCGAGGTTGCACGCCAGCGCGGCCTTCAACACCCCGGCGGCCATTGCTGCGCCGGAACCTTCCCCGAGCTTCATGCCAAAATCAAGCAGCGGCTTCTTGCCGATGCGCGCCAGCACGTCCGCGTGTGCACCCTCAGCCGAGCAATGGCCCGCGAGGCAATGGTCAATCGAGCCCGGATCAATCGCGTGCAGCACGGCCGCCGCCGCTGTGGCCACGTAGCCGTCGAGGATGACCGGCACGCGCTCGATGCGCCCGGCCATGATGGCGCCCGCGATGGCCCAGATTTCGCGCCCGCCCAAGCGACGCATCAATTCCAGCGGATCGGAAAGATGGTTGCGATGCAGCGCCACGGCGCGCTCAACCGCGTCGATCTTGCGGGCTAATCCCGCATCGTCGATCCCGGCCCCGCGCCCAACCCAATGGGACGCCTGTCCGCCGTAAAGCGCGTGATAGATCGCTGCGGCTACCGTCGTGTTGCCGACGCCCATTTCGCCCACGCACAGAAGATCAATCTCGCCCGCAATCGATTCCATGCCAAAGGCGAAGGTCGCGGCGGCGCCCTTCTCGTCCAGCGCGGGGCCTTGCGTGATGTCGCCGGTGGGCACATCGAGCGCCAGATCAAACACTTTGAGGCCAAGGTCATACGTGGCGCAAATCTGGTTGATCGCGCCACCGCCAGCGGCGAACGTCTCCATCATCTTCCGGGTGACGGCCTGCGGCCAGGCGCTCACGCCCTGCTCAACCACGCCATGATTGGCGGCAAAGATAGCCACCAGCGGACGGTTCATGGTCGGGCGCGACTTGCCCTGCCAGGCGGCCATCCATTGCGGCAATTCCTCCATGCGCCCCAAGGCGCCAGCGGGCTTGACGAGCATGGAATCGCGCTCGCGCACAAGGTCCACGCAATCTTGCGAAGGCGGCGGCATGATCGCAAACAGAGCGCGACTATCGTCGAACGGCAGGCCGGTGGGGGGCATGGTGATTTTCCGCATGAAGTTGTCGGTGGTCTAACGATTAAGCGCCCACGCGGCAATTGCGGAGATTGACGCGGGGGCGTGCTTGACGCGCAGGCTTTAACCCGCATCTTGGCGCTATGCGCTCAAATCCCTCCCTCTCAAACCCCTCTTTGTTGCGCGATCTCGCGCAAGACCTCTGCGTGTGTCTGCGATTCTGGTCGCGACTGCCCGTCCCCGTTTTGCCATGGGAGACCGAGCCGCACGGCATGCCGGACTTTGCCCGGTGCTCCCGCATGTTGCCTGTTGCGGGCGCGATCATCGGCGCGTTTGGCGCACTGGCGCTTCTGGCTGCAAGCACGCTGGGCGCACCCGCCAGCGTGGCTGCGGGCTTGGGGCTGGCGGCCTCGATTCTGGCCACCGGCGCTTTTCACGAAGACGGGCTGGCCGACACAGCCGACGGTCTTGGCGGCGGGGCGAACCGTCAGCGCAAGCTGGAGATCATGAAAGACAGCCGCATCGGCACTTATGGCGGCGCAGCGCTCGTGCTCTCCATCGGCCTGCGCTGGAGCGCGCTTGCAGCGCTTCTGGAGACGCAGGGCGCGCTCGCGACCGCTTTGGCGATGATTGCGGTCGCCGCCTTCTCGCGCGTGGCGGGGCTCATTCCCGCAGTGGCTCTTGAGCCTGCACGGGCAGACGGCGCAGCGCAGGCGGCGGGCAAGCCGGGCGAGAGCGCGATGTGGATTGCGTGCGCTCTTGCGCTGGCAATCTCCGGCGCGCTGATTGCGCTGGCTATGGAGCCGCGAGACTGGGCGATTGCTATCGTCGTAGCCCTCGCTGGCCCGCTGCTGATGACGAGACTGGCGCGCAAGCAGATTGGTGGGCAGACGGGCGACATTGCGGGCGCCTGTCAGCAATTGGCCGAGATCGGGTTCCTGATCGCTCTCGCGTCTCGTTAATATCCTGCGAGACTGAAGACAAAACGCAGCGACACCAGCATCAAAAAACAGCCGAACGCGATTTCGAGTGTGCGTTTTGACAAAGCATGCGCCAGCTTCACGCCCAGCGGCGCCGTCAAGATGCTCACCGGAGCAAACAGCACGACCCCGATCAGCGACACGAAGCCAATCGACAGCGGCGGCAGGCCCGGTTTGTCGAAGCCCGCAACCATATACCCCAGCGCGCCGGGGATAGAGATCAGCACACCCATGCCCGCCGAGGTTGAGACCGCCTGATGGATCGGGCGATTGTGAAACGTCATCAGCATGGTCGAAATCTGCCCGCCGCCGATGCCCATCAGCGCCGACAATATGCCGGTGACAAAGCCATAGGCGCGCATCATCAAGCCCTTGGGCATGTCGTCGCCAAGGCGCCAGTTGAGATTGCCGATCAGGCGCGCAGCGTTGACGCCCGCGACCATCACGAACACGATTTTGAACGCAGCGGACGGCGCCCAGCGAGCGGCGAGCGCGCCTAATATGGTGCCGATCACCACAGGGACCGCCCATGCGCGCAGGATGTCCATGTCCACTGTTCCGCGTTTGCGGTGGGCTCGGAAGGAGGCGATGGAGGTGGGAATGATGATCGCCAGCGACGTGCCCACGCACAGCGGCATGCGGGCGGATTCCTCAACGCCGATGACGCGGAACAATTCGTACAGCACCGGCACGATGACTGCGCCGCCGCCAACCCCGAAAACGCCAGCAAGCACGCCGTTTATAGCGCCAGCGCAGGCAAGGCCGACCACGAGAATGGCGAGGTCGCCCGCCGAAATGCCAAACATCATGAAAGCCCCCGACCGGCGACAATGCGAAACCAACCTTTGCGGGAGGAATCAGGGCGGCGCAAGTTGCGATTGGCTGAGCGCACCCTCACCCGACCCTCGTTGACACGAGGGCCAATCTCTCCCGTCATGACGGGAGAGGGACGCATGCGCGCTATTTTTAAGGTTCGCGATCAGCATCCGTTGCGGCTTGCGCGGCGGCGCGTTGCTTCTCCACCATGCCGACCGAGAAGATCGACAGCTCGTAAAGCAGCCAGCCGGGAACGGCGAGGAACATCATGCTCATGATGTCAGGCGGGGTGAGAATGGCCGCCATCACCGCCACGAGGAAGATCGCGATCCGGCGCTTCTCGCGCAGGAAGGCGGAATCGATCACGCCGATGCGACCGAGCAGCGTCAGCACCACCGGCATCTGGAACGTGATCCCGAAGGCGAAGATCAGCGTCATGATGAGAGACAGATATTCCGACACGCGCGGCAGAAGTTCGATCTGCGCCCTGCCCGGCTCCTTGGCCTGCTGCATGCCCAGAAAGAAATTCAGCAAGTTCGGCATTACGAGGAAATAGACAACGAGCGCGCCCAGAATGAAGAACACCGGCGTCGCGATCAAATAGGGCGCGAATGCAGCCCGCTCGTGGCGATACAGCCCCGGCGCTACGAACGCGTAGACCTGCGAGAATATCACCGGACACGACGAGAACGCGGCAGCAAACATCGCCACTTTGATTTGCGTGAAGAAAAACTCCTGCGGCGCAGTGTAAATCAGCTTCGCGTCAGGGCCAGCCGCCTGCTCGAACGGCATCACCAGCAGATTGTAGATGTCTTTGGCAAAAAAGAAGAACACGATAAACATGATGAGGAAGACGATCAGGGCCTTGATGAGGCGCGAGCGCAGCTCGATCAGATGCTCCATCAGCGGCGCCTTGGTGGCGTCGATTGCGGCTTCGTCCTCGGCGCGGGCGGTCTTGTTGTCGAGCATCGCTCAGGCCTCGCGCGCAGGATTGGCGGCAGGCGTTGCGGGTTTCGCATCCTGAACCACTTCGGAAGCCGACTTTTCGGGCGCAATTTCAGCGTGAACGACGGAAGCTGAGTCAATAATCTCCGGCGGTGACGGAACGTCGAAGCTGGCGACCTCTTCCGCTTTCGCTGCGGAGCCGGTGGACGCAGGCTTGTCGGCCAGGGCGTCGCGGATTTCGCGGTCGGCGATCTCGGCGGGATTGTAATTGATGTCGACGCGCGCAGATTCCGCGATGTTCTGCACGTTCTTCTTCAGGTCTTCCATCTCGGATTCGCGCATCGCTTCTGCGAACTGACCCTGAAATTCAGACGCCATGCGGCGCATCTTGCCAAGAGCCGAGCCGACCTGACGAAGGACGCGCGGGAGCTCCTTCGGACCGAGCACGACAAGCGCGATCACGCCGATGATGAGGAGTTTGCCCGCGTCGATGTCGAACATGAATCTATTTTCGCTTTAGCGCAAAATGCCCGAGCGCCCGGCGAATGCAGGGCGTTCGGCGGTTGCCGTGTCTCAGCCTTGCGCCAAAACCTGGCGCTCGAGAGCAGCGAGCTTAGCCGACCTTGCCGGTCTGCGCAGGCGCTTCTGGCGTGCCTGCCGGCTTGACCTGCGGCGCGCTGGCGACCGGCTGGGCTGAACCCTGATCGATGGTGCGCGGCGTCTCGACAGCCGGCTGCTGCGACTTGTCGTCGTCCTCAGCCATGCCCTTCTTGAAAGATTTGATGCCCTTTGCGAGGTCGCCCATCAAATCAGAAATCTTGCCTTTGCCGCCAAACAGCACAAGCGCGAGAGCACCGACGATGAGCCAGTGCCAGATTGACATAGCGCCCATTAAAAACCTCCTCCGCGCAAAAGCGCGCCCCTATCGATCCGCAACCTATGCAAGCCGAATGGTAAAAACAAGGACGAGACCAAAAGACGCTGCGAATTAAAGTTGGGTGGCGCCTTGGACCGCGGGCTTCCAGCCCGCAGTCTTCGCTACCGCTAAACCGCGTGAAAGACCGCCCATGGCCCTGCATCAGCAACGTCGGCGGACCTTTGGTCCGCATGCGGGCTGGAAGCCCGCATCTTTAATCCGCCATCATTTCTGATGGTTGCTTATTGCAGCGGCATCCTCCGCCGCATCCCCGTCCCGCTCCCCATCGCCCAGAGCCTCAGCTTCGGCGGCGGCTTCGGCTTCGGCCACCATTTGCATGGCGTTGAACGCGGCGGCGATGGCCTCGACGCCAGCTTCGGCCAGCTCTGGCGTATCAATGGCGCTTTCCAGCGGCAAATCGTCGAACAGATCGCCGTCCAGCGGGTCTTCGTCCGCTGTGAGCGCAGGATCGTCGCTGGGGGTGGGCATGCCAAAGCCGGGCGGCAGGCGACCGTCGAAGAGGCCGGCGACCTTCAGCTCGTCAAGGCCCGGCAGATCGGTGATCGCCTCCAGTCCGAAATGGATCAGGAACGTGTCCGTCGTGCCATAGGTGACGGGGCGGCCCGGCGCCTTCCGGCGACCGCGCAGGCGCACCCAGCCGCTCTCGATCAGCGCATCGACCGTGCCGCGCGAGATAGCGACGCCGCGAATGTCCTCGATTTCGGCGCGCGTCACCGGCTGGTGGTAGGCGATGATCGACAGCGTTTCGAGGGCGGCGCGGGAGAGCTTTTTCTGTTCCTGCTGGTCGCGGGCGAGCAACCAGCCAAGATCGGTCGCGGTGCGGAAAAACCATTTTTTGGCGACGCGGGCCAGGTTCACGCCCCTGCCCGCGTAATGAGCGCGAAGCTCCTCCAGCACCGGCCCCGGCTTGATCCCGTCCGGCAGATGTTTGGCGATATCGGCTTCTTCCAGCGGCTGCGTGGCGGCGAACAACAAAGCCTCCGCGATGCGCACGGCTTCGCGATGGGCCTCCAGCCTGGCGGCTCCAGCGGCGTCGAGCGTGATTTGCGGAGCGACCGCCTTCAAAGCGGATGCGTCAACCGGGTCATCAGGCTCGGAATCGGGAAACAGACGGGCGATCTTGGCCAAATGAATACCTCTATTTAAGCAGCTTGCCCGCGCGCATTTGGTCCGCCGCGCACCCAGATGGGAGCAAAGGGGCGATCCTGACGCAATTCGATGCGGCCTTCGCGCACCAGTTCCAGCGAGGCGGAAAAGCTGGAGGCGCGCACCGTGCGACGCAATTCGGCGGTTAGAAAATAGATCGCGAGGATATCATCCATCACGTTCCATTCAATTTCATGGCCCGCCAGCCGTTCAATAGCGGCGCGCGCCTCGGCCAGCG
This sequence comes from Rhizobium sp. Q54, assembly GCA_945875875.1. Taxonomy (GTDB): domain Bacteria; phylum Pseudomonadota; class Alphaproteobacteria; order Rhizobiales; family Beijerinckiaceae; genus Terripilifer. The sequence goes on along the minus strand of CAMCMI010000156.1, from coordinate 382 downwards.
ACCAGACGATACGCTGCTTCAGCGTCACCCGCGAGAGCGCAAATTTCTGCCGCTGCGTAGCGTAGGCGGTGAGCAGGTCGTACAGGCTCGCCTGATAGACCGAATGCTTGGTGATGCTGACGCCCTCGGGCGCGCCGCGCATAAACATATCGCGACCCATGCGGGGACGATTGACCAGCTTCTCGGCGGCGGTGCGGATTTGCTCAAGTCGACGCAGACGCTCGGCCAGCGCGGCGGCCAGATCGGCGGCGGCGGGCTCCTCGCCCTTGGGCGCTTCGGGCAGCAGCAGGCGCGATTTAAGGTAGGCGAGCCAGGCGGCCATAACCAGATAATCGGCGGCCAATTCCAGCCGAACCTTGCGGGCGGCCTCAACAAATTCAAG